>JAGQYE010000110.1 GCA_020436225.1 Bacteroidota bacterium
AAGCTACCAATTCTTTATTTCTTGCAAGATGCGTTTAATAGGCAAACCCATTACATTTTGATATTCGCCTTCAATTTTTTCTACGCCGAAATATTCTTCGATATTATAAGCGCCGGCTTTATCCATAGGATTTCCGACTTCAATATATTTTATTATTTCTTCGGTTGTAAGTTCTTTAAAATGGACAATAGCTTGTTCGCTAAATGAAATTTGTTTCTTTTTTTTGCGCATGCTTACGCCGGTTACTACTTCGTGCGATTTGCCGTTTAATGCTTTTAAATATTTGAATGCTTGTTCTAATGTTCTTGGTTTACCCAATAATTTTCCATTAAAAATAACAACTGTATCGGCACAAATTATAAAATCATCATCGTTTCCTAAATAAGAATAAACATCCCAAATTTTCAACTTAGATATGTATTCCGGCACTTTGTGAAAATTCAAATTATATGGGAATTGCTCTACGACGTTGGGTTTTACTACTTCTACTTCAAAGCCGGCATCTTCCAATATATCTAAGCGTCTTGGCGATTTTGAACCTAATATTATTTTTGTTTTAGTCACGATGTATTAAAATAGTTTCTTTAAAAAATTGACATATTGAACAAACACATAAGGTCCCATTCCATTCATAAAATACAACATGGTAAGTACACCAAGCAACATAATCATTTTTGTTGCATTACTTAACATATGAAATTGTTTTTTGGACTTTGCGATACCAATAAAAATACACAATGAAACGAGTGGAACCATTATAGTAAAAACAAGCACTAAAGCTGCTGTTTTCATTTTTAATTGAGGAAGAAAAAAAGCAATAGAGCCTAAAAATAACAGTAATAAAATTCCGATAAAAATGGAAATTATTTTTGTTTTCTTGATACCAAAAACGATAGGTATGGTTTTACAATCGTATTGTTCGTCGCCGATTATATCTTCCATATCTTTTATTATTTCTCTTAAAAAAGTAGTAAAAAAAGCAAAACTACCATACACGATTGCTGCAGCAAAAATGCCACCTCTGATAGTTGCTTCATTTGTATTCACCATAGATTCGCCTCCACTTTCAAACAAGGCAATAAGCAATATCACAAAAGCCGTACACAACGACACGATGAAGTTGCCCACTATCAATTGTTTTTTGAATGTATGTGCATAGAAATTAAGTATCACCATAATTAAAACCGGAAACAACGATAAGCGAAAATTCTTAGTTAAAAATGCCAATACTATCGTACAAATAATTCCGACAAGACATAAGACTTTATAAAAATTATAAGCCTCATCTTCTGAAATTTCATTACCAATTATGGTTTTATCTTTTTTATTGATTAAATCAATATCAGAATCAAATATATCGTTGATAACGTAGCCGCCCGCTGCAATAAATACGGTTGCTATAGTTAATAAGAAAAATTCAATATTGCTTAAAACGGGTTCAACAAAAAATACTTTATATGGCGTGGCTGTAATAAAACAAAGTCTAAAAAGATACATCGTCAATATTATCATCAACAAGTTAATAGGACGAATAAGTTTTATATAATTCATGCTTACTTCTAAAATTTAAACCATTTATCTTGGACCTTCAATACCATTTCTATCACTTCGCGTACGCAAGCTTTGCCACCTTTATTGTTGGCAATATAAGCTGATATTTTTTGTATTTCAGGAACAGCATCATTCGGGCAACAGGCAATTCCACAGTATTGCATCGCTTTATAATCCGGAATATCATCGCCCATAAACAAAGCTTGCTCTGCTTGCAAATTAGACTCCTTCAAAAATTTCTGGAGTACTTCTAATTTATTTTCCACTTTAGAATACACATGCTGAATGCCCAACAAAGAAAGACGCTTATATACACTTGATGCATTGCCACCTGTAATGATACAAACCTGATAGCCTCTTTCTATTGCTACTTTAACGGCGAAGCCATCTTTGGCATTAAATGAGCGCAATAATTCTCCGGATTCTGTTGCTAATAATTGATTGTTGGTAAATACGCCATCTACATCAAAAACGAACGCACGAATGGCATGCAGTTTTTGTAAAAAATGGGAATTACTCATGGCGCAAATATACGTTTAGCAAGCGTTATCTACAACAATACCAACTGTAATATCAAAGATTTTATGCTAATTAATTTTATTTAAGAAATGAAAATAAAAATAGGCATTTACCAAACGGCATGATGGTCTTCAGCTACGCCAATCGCCGTAAATTTTTCTTGGATGCCATCAATTAAAACTGTTCCTTCTAATCTTCCGAATGGTTGAATAAATTTACTCTTCATAAGTACAGCATTGATGTTTTCACTTCGCGCACCTTTTGGTGTAAGTTGACAATCTAAAATGCCATCTGCAGTTTTGATTTCCCAAACACTTGAATTATATGGTTGTTTCATAGAAAAATGGGCATTTGAAAGTTCCATTTTTTCGCCATTCAACCATAAAATATTTTCCATATTATCGTTGAATCTATCTACCAAATTGACTGCAATGGTTTTATTACTTTCTGTTTTGCCAATAAATGACAACCAATTCCAAATAGTTTCTCGCGGTGGAAATCCTTTTGTAAAATCAATGGCTGCATAATTGCCACTGCATGCATACGTATTGATGCCACCATTATTAATCTGTACTTTTGCCGGCACGCACATATTCTTATACGTAAAATTAAAAGGCCGCTCTCCTTTTGAAGGTGCTACTATGCTGACACCTTTTTCGTTATTTTCTATGTCGATATACAACTTATATTTTCCCAAATATTGCAAATGTGTCTTTCCCGAATTTGTTTTTATAGAATAATTTCCAAGTGTCCATTCGCTATCTAAATTGGGATTAAAATTACTGTCAAATCCTAATGGAACTGTGGTTTTATCTTCTTCAAAAATGCTGTCTTTAAATGAATAAAAATAAGAAAAAGCCGTTGCAACCATGCCGGCATCAACGATGGCGAAACCACAAATCAATTCAGGCGAAAACACACCGACAAAAATCCATGTTTTGCGCTCTGTTCTTCTCTTTTTAGTTAAGAATCCTTGTTTGTCAAAAAATGAAGTGCTGACATCTCTAATCAAATCGTCATAAATTCCAAATGGAATAACTTTTTCATTTTCGATTAAATGTTCTTGTTTAGGAAGTATCATAGTTATTGTTTTTGTAGAGAACAATTATGAAAACAAGCGTTCTATATAGTTATTTTCAAATTTTTTATTGGGATCGAATTGCTGTTTTAATGCAATAAAATCGTTGTATTTTTCATATTGTTCAGCCAAATAATTCTTATCTGCTGAAAACTCTTTTCCCCAATGCGGACGTCCGTTATGTTGCTTGGCAAAGTCCTCATATTTCGGCAAAACTGTGTCCCAATGTTCATGTTCATAAGCATACAAACCCAACCACATAGAGTTGCGTCCGTTTGATGCACTCAACCAAAAATTGTCAGCTTTAGAAAAACGTATTTCTTGAATAAAGTTGAGCTTGAATTTATTTTCTAACATAAATTGCTTGTAAGATTTCAGAATTTCTTTAGCATTAGCAACATCAAATGCCCATTCTGTTTCTCTGTGTTTTGGTGGCTCTGGAACAACAAATACTTTATAACTTTTCTCAATTCTATCTATCGGACCTTTAGAACCATTCGTAAGTAAATTATTTATTGTTTTCGCCAACGCAGGAATTATTTTTCCTGTAAATACCAAGAATCTATAAATATAAACAGAAAAAATAATATCATTAATATAAGCGCGCAACTTACTATCGTTTGATTTTTCTTGCGTTCTATTGTATTTATACACTACTACTTTATCTGTTGGCGGCAACCACCACAATTTAAAATGATCATTTTGAACTAAAAGAGTATCTAAATTTTCAATGACTTCATCAAAAGGAATTGTTGTCGTGTATTCATGTAGTTGAAATACATCAGTAACTTGAAGAACAACTTCAGAAATAATGCCTAAACAACCTAAGTTTACGATACTTGCAGCATAAAGTTCTTTGTCTTTTTCCTTGTTGATGATGAGTTTTTCGCCATTGGCTTTTATTAATGTTAATTCAAGAATTTGCGAACCTAAAATCTGAAAATCAATTCCTGTTCCATGTGTTCCGGTTGACGTTGCACCAACAATAGATTGTTGGTCGATTGAGCCTAAATTAATTAACGCTAATCCTACTTTGTCTAATTGTTCATTCAATTGCCAAAGTTTTATGCCTGGTTGCGTGCGTACAATTTTATTCTGCTTATCAATTTTTAAAATTTTGTTGAATTTATCAAAGCTGATAAGTGCTTCGTTGGTAGCACAAATATCCGACCAAGAATGACCAGAACCAACAACTCGGATTTTATCGTATTGTTGAACAATTTGAATAATCTCTGCTTCTGTTTCAGGCTGAAAATAATTGGCAACTTCGCGTTGAATATTTTTTCCCCAATTTGTAAAATTATACTTCTGCTGATGTATCATATTTTAAAAGTAGGAAAAAGCAAAATGATTTCAAACTTTTTTGAAATTAAATGAATGCTTTGTAGTATATGTATCTATTTTACTAATTCTCCGTACAACTCGGCGCGTTGCTCTTGTACTTTCGCATCGGCAAGATATTCGTCGTAAGTCATTAATTTATCCAACATGCCGTTTGGTGTAATTTCAATAATTCTGTTGGCAATAGTTTGTGTAAATGTATGGTCGTGCGAAGTAAATACGATTGTTCCGGCGTAATCAATTAAGCCATTATTTAATGCTGTAATTGATTCCAAATCTAAGTGGTTGGTCGGCTCATCTAAAATCAAGAAATTCGCTTCTTCTAACATCGTTTTACTCATCATGCAACGCACTTTTTCGCCACCGGAAAGCACCGTACATTTCTTTAATGATTCTTCGCCACTAAACAACATTCGTCCAAGAAATCCACGCACAAATGTTTCATCTTTTTCTACTGAATATTGACGTAACCAATCTACTAAATTCAAATCTGCATTTTGGAAATAAGATGCATTATCGTTTGGCACATACGATTTAGTAATCGTAACGCCCCATTTTATTTCGCCTTTATTGGCTTTTTGTTCGCCTGCTAATATTTTAAAGAAATTAGAAACAGCCAAACCTTCTTTTGAAACAAATGCTATCTTATCGCCTTTATTTACTGTAAAAGTAACATCTTTAAATAATGGTGTTCCATCAGCTAATGCATAGTTTACATTATGTACATCTAAAATCATATCGCCGGCATCTCTGTTTTGTTTGAAGAATAAACCCGGATATTTTCTGCTGGAAGGTTTAATTTGTTCTATGTCCAATTTTTCCAATGCTTTCTTTCTGGATGTTGCCTGTTTTGATTTAGATGCATTGGCACTAAAACGCGCAATAAAGTCTAACAACTCAGCTTTTTTAGCTTCATTTTTCTTGTTTTTATCGGCACGTTGTTTTAATAATAATTGAGAAGTTTCGTACCAAAACGTATAGTTACCGGTAAATAAATTAATCTTACTAAAATCTATATCAACTATATGTGTACACACCATATCCAAGAAATGTCGATCGTGCGATACAACAATTACTGTATTTTTAAAATCAGCCAAGAAATTCTCTAACCAAGCAATCGTATGCACATCTAAATCGTTGGTTGGCTCATCGAGAATCAAAATATCCGGATTGCCGAATAATGCTTGAGCCAATAAAACTTTAATTTTATCGGAAGACGGCAACTCTTTCATCAACTTATAATGTTGGTCTTCTTTTACACCGAGATTACTCAACAATTCTGCGGCATCACTTTCGGCATTCCAGCCATCCATTTCTGCAAATTCAGCCTCTAAATCGCCAACTCGTAAGCCGTCAGCATCTGTAAAATCAGGTTTAGCATACAACGCATCTTTCTCTTTCATCACGTCATACAAGCGTTTGTTGCCCATCATCACAGTATCAATAACAGTTGTATCATCAAACTCGAAATGGTTTTGTTTTAATACCGACATTCTTTCGCCTGGAGAAAATTCAATATTTCCTGTAGTAGATTCTATTTCGCCTGAAAGAATTTTCAAAAAAGTAGATTTTCCTGAACCATTTGCTCCAATAACACCATAGCAATTCCCATGTGTAAACTTGATGTTTACTTCATCAAATAACACACGCTTTCCGTATTGAAGTGATAAATTATTTACCGTAATCATAATAAAAAAAATTATGCGCAAAGATACGGTTTTTGAATGGGAACTTTAAAAGTTTACCGATTGTCTAAATGAATTAATGATTAAATGATTTGGATAAATTCTGTATAATAATGTAATTTACAGAAAATTATTGAGATGCGACAAAACTGGTGGAAATGGGGCGACCCAAACGAAATAAAACACTTAAGCGATTATCCAAAGTTGAGAGATATGGTTGAAGAAAGATGGAAAACCAAACTGAGAGAAGATTTTTTCCCGCCTAAAAAAATTTCTATTCCTCCAATTCCGGAAAAGAAAAAAGATTTAATTAAAGATATTTTTGCTTCGATTCATCCTAAAAAAATATCTTTTAGTGCTGACGATAGACTTAGTGTTGCTTTAGGCAAAAGTTACCTTGATGTCATTCGCATTTTTAATGGAAATGCATTTGCTGTACCTGATGTTGTTTTAAAACCAACATCGCACGAAGAAATACAAACTATCTTAACCAAAGCAAGCGAAAGTAATGTGCACCTTATTCCATTCGGCGGCGGTACAAATGTAGTCGGTGCACTTACTATTTCGGAGACAAACTCAAAGCCGACTGCCATTTGCACTATAGATTTACGCAATTACAAACGTTCTATTTCTATAGATGAAGAACATTTAACTGCAACTTTCGAAGCCGGTATTTTAGGTCCTGAATTGGAGAAAATTCTCAATAATAAAGGTTATACTTTAGGCCATTTCCCGCAATCGTTTGAATATTCTACACTTGGAGGTTGGATAGTTACCAGAAGTGCCGGACAAGAATCTACTTATTACGGAAAAATTGAAGATATCGTAGAACGCATCAAAGTGGCAACGCCGAGTGGCACTTTAGAAAGCAATCCTTTTTCGCACGATGCATCAGGAATTAATATTTTATCTCTATTTGTTGGAAGTGAAGGAACACTTGGTGTGGTTACAGAAATCACGGTGAAAATCAAAAAATTGCCTAAAAATTATCGCTGGGTAATAGCGTTGTTTCCAACATTTAGAAATGGTAATAACTACTTAAAAGCATTAGCACAATCAGGCGTAAAACCATCTGTTGTACGCTTGTCAGATGCGAATGAAACAAATTTATTTTCAAAAATGTCTTCATCTGAAGAACAAGAACCTAATCTTTTTAATAATCTAAAAAAAGAGGCACAAAAATTTATTCTACAATGGAAAAATTTAACCGAACCTTGTGTTTGTATTTTGCGATTTCCTCAAGGTGATTTTAGTGTTTCATCTCAATTAATTCTTGCTAAAGATTTAGTTTCTAAACACGATGGCATGGTGGCACCCAATACTATCGGCGATAAATGGGCGGACAGTAGATTTAAACTTCCTTATTTACGCGACACTTTAGTTGAACATTCCATTTATATCGACACTATGGAAACCTTAGTACATTGGAAAGATACGATGAAACTACATCAAGCACTGAATAGAGAGTTAAGTAAATCAGTAGCATTCAACAAACAAAAAGGCATTTTTTTAGCACATATTTCTCATATTTATCCGAATGCAGCTTGTATGTATTTTACCTTGATTACGCCAATGCAAAAAGGACGAGAAATTGAACAATGGCAAGAAATAAAAAATATTGCAACCAATACCATTATAAATAACAATGGTTCAGTTTCTCATCATCATAGTGTTGGAGCTGATCATCAAAGATGGTATAAACTTTTTTCTGATAACTTAGCATTGGAAGTTTTAGTTTCTATAAAAAATAAATTAGATCCAAAAGGAATAATGAATCCCGGAAAATTATTTAGCTAAATCTATTATTTAATTATGAATAGAGCCTACAATATACAACGTGCAACAACCGAATACTTCGACGTTGTTGTTATTGGCGGTGGAATTACCGGAGCTGGCATTGCATTAATGGCTGCTCGCAAAGGCTGGAAAACCTTAATCATTGACAAAGAAGATTTTGCTTTTGGCACAAGTTCCCGTTCTGCAAAAATGATACATGGCGGTTTGCGATATTTGGAACAACTGCAAATTAAATTAGTAAAAGAGGCATTGCATGAGCGTGAACATCTACTAAACGAATATCCGCATTTAGTAAAACCTCAACCTTTTTTCATGCCAATTTATAATTCCAGATTAAGTAAAATAAAATTAGGAATTGGTCTTTCTGGCTATGATTATTTAACCGGAGAAAGTAGCATGCCCAAACATGCAGATATTGGAATAGAAGAAATCAAAAAAAGGTTTCCTCAAATAAATACAAAAAATTTATTAGGTGGATTTATCTATTATGATGCTAAAACAAATGACGCACGTTTAACTAATGACGTCATCCAAGAAGCAACTGAATTAGGTGCTGTTGCGGTCAATTATTTTGAGTTAATAGAAATCAAAAAAAATAATTCAGAAATAAAAAGTATTATATGCCATGATAAAATTTCTAAATTTTCACAATTGATAAAAGCTAAAATCTTTATTTCGGCAACAGGCATTTGGACAGATGAATTGATGCAGTCTTTTGATTCATCAGAACAAAAAAAATATATGTCGCCGAGCAAAGGTATTCATTTAGTTGTTTCCGCAGATTATTTTCCAAAAGATTGCGTCATGCTTTTTCCAACTACAAATGGCGATGGACGTATGATTTGGTGTATGCCTTGGGACGACAACCTTAACATAATTGGCACTACAGACACGGATTACGATGATGATAAAAATAAATTGCGCGTAACGGAAGATGAAGTCAATTATATTTTAGAAAGCGTTAATGCTCAACTTAAAGACAAGAAAATTTTAGACGAAAATATATTGAGTGTTTATGCCGGTTTACGACCATTATTAAATGATGATAATGCGGATAAAAAAAGTAAAGACAAATCACGTGATTATCAAATTTGGTGGAATAATGAAAATATGTTGACCATTTCTGGCGGAAAATTAACCTCATTTTTATCGATGGCTGAAAAAGTAATTGAAGCTATTGAAGAAAAACACAACATAAAGACATATAATAGTGATGAATTAAGAATAAACAGTCTTATCGATTCTTTTAAACATCGATATGGAATTAAAAATGCAACTTTGATTGCTAAGATTGCTCAAGATGAAAAAATTGCAACAACAAATTTTACAAATTACAATTATAGTCCGGCAGAAATCTATTTTTTTATTCGTCATCAGCATGCACAAAAAATAGACGACATCCTGACAAGACGCACTCTAATTAGCTATCAAATGCAAAATTACGATGAAGAAGTCGTACAATACATTGCAAATATTTTAGCAAAAGAGTTAAATTGGACAAATGAACAAAAGCAAAACGAGATGGAAAATTATAGACAAGCTTGGACATTAATGCACACTTGGAAAAATTAATTTCAGTATCTAAATTATAAAAACCAAAAAAAACTAACCTATGAAAATTGCATTCTTATTAAATGGAACGATACATAAAATCGAAAAAATAAGAAAAAACATAGCCCTTGAATTTCAAGATATTGAACATAAAATTTTTATCTCGGAATACAGTGGACATTTGACCGAATTAGCCAAAACTCATGCAGTAAAAGATTTCGACACCATCATTATTGGCGGTGGTGATGGCACCTTAAACGAAGGAATAAACGGCATTCTCGCTGCTTTTAAAAACGGCTTATGTGATACAGAAGCTGCTTATGATTGGGAAGCACTTAAAAAAATCAGAGTGGGCATGCTGCCGCTCGGAAGTGGCAATGATTTTGCCAAAACTGTAGATGCCACTCAAGATATAAAACAACTCAAGAAAAAGATTATTGACAATAAAACACAATTAATTGATATTGGATGGGTTTCATTTTTTAATGCAGAGCAAAATACAGCAACTCGTTTTTTTATCAATATTACAGATGTTGGAATGGGCGGAGAAGTAGTTTTAAAACTTCAAAACCGAGCTTCCATTTTAGGAACAGATATCAATTATTTTTGGGCAATTACATCTACTTTAGCAACTTATAAAAAGGTAAAAGTTAAAGCAAGTGGAGAAAATTTCCAATGGGAAGGAAAAATAATCAACTTTATAGTTGCTAACGGCAAATACTTTGGCAATGGTTTAGGCGTGGCACCGGAAGCATCCATTAGTGATGGCATGTTTGAAATTGTTATTATCGGCGATATTACTCTTTTAGAGTATTTTAAAAACTTAAGTACAGTAAAAAAATGTCAAAAGGTTAACCATCCTGAAGTTCAATATCACCGCGTAAATAAAATCAACATTGAATCTATGGAAGCTAGAAAAATTTCTATAGATATGGACGGAGAATTCATTGGATATGCACCAATGACACTCCTAAATTTAAAGCAAAAAATAAACTTTATTTGCTAATGTAAATCTTACCAACGAGGGCAAGAGAACTTAACATTGTATGGATTTTTGCGACCTCCGCCACCTAACGACTTACCTGTAATTGCAAACGAGAATGTAAGTTGAACATGGAAAAATTGGTCATTATCTTTACTATCTCCTCTTTGATTTCCTGAACCTCCAACATTTAAAGATCCATCTGATTTCTTTTGACCTTCAACAAAGTTGAAAGCATTATCCGGATAATTTCCTGTATTGGCTCTATTTTGAAGAATTTGAGCTGTTGGATCTAAACTAGCAATTTGATCAGGATTTACATAATTTCCACTAACGTCATCTAAATAATCTGTAAATGTTTGATGATAAATTCCTTCTAACGCAATAGAAAATTTATTGGTTACATTATATTTAATACCAACCAATGCAATTAAGTCAAATTGAAAATTGCTATACATTTTTTTTACTCCAATAGTTTGTCCTTCTGTTCCCAATGGACGAAGTTTTACTTTTTCGCCATTTAATTTTGTATAAGGATTAAAATAGAAAAAACCTAAACCACCACCAATATAAGGCGCCCATCTTTCTTTAGAACCTTTAGATTGGTTGTGCATATATTTCTTTAAGTTGACTTCTGCCATTGCTTGAAACTCTACAATGTGTGTAGAAAAATTCAAGTTACGTCTTGCTCTGTACCAGCTATCTGATGGCCCATTAGGTTGGTCGGGAGCAATACCATCTGTATTTTTATCATCGGCAGAAATCATTCCGTACATTAAGTTGGCACGCACTGCAAAAAACTTATTTACGTTATATCTATAAAATGCAGAAATACAAAAACGAGTAGATTTAAAATCAACGTCGCGAATAAAAGGAGAACCTATTTTCTTAGCTCCGCCTAAATCTGTTAAAGAGAAATTAGGACCAACGGAAAAGCCGACATCATGACCACTTCCATCGTATTGAGCCTGTGCTCCATAAGGCACAGAAATGAATATAATCAGTAAAATTAGACATTGCGTGATTTTCTTCATCGGGTTCATTTTTAATTTCAAATTATTAAAACCATAAAAATAAACATTTATTATGTTATTTTCTTCCAATTTTTGAACAAATTACACAATTATTTGCATTATGCGTTCTTGCCATACAAAATTCTCGTCCGTAATAGATAATTTGTAAGTGTAATTTGTTCCAAATATCTTCCTGAAAGAATTTTTTTAAGTCTTTTTCGGTTTGTTCAACCGATTTTCCTGAGCTCAATTTCCATCTATAAGCCAAACGATGTATATGTGTATCTACAGGAAATGCCGGAAATCCAAAAGCTTGACTCATTACCACACTTGCCGTTTTATGTCCAACACCGGGCAATGTTTCTAAATCTTCAAAAGTATTCGGCACTTTGCCATCGTATTTTTCTACTAAAATTTTTGACAATTCTGATATTGCACTTGATTTTCTCGGCGACAAGCCACATGGTCTTATAATTTCCTTGATTTTTTCAACAGGAACTTTCGACATGGAATACGGATTATCGGCTAACTTAAACAAATCCGGTGTTACTTGATTAACGCGAACATCTGTACATTGTGCCGACAACAAAACCGCAATTAATAATGTGTAAGCATCTTTATGATCTAATGGTATTGGAGGATTTGGATATAATTTATCCAAGGTTTGTGTAATAAATTCTCGTTTTTCTTGTTTGGTCACGCATCAAAAATAAAACAAATCCTTTTATATTCGCTCGCAGTAATTTATTTATGGTCGAAATTTATACAGATGGTTCATCTCGCGGAAATCCAGGTCCGGGTGGATATGGTATTGTGCTCTTAGCACAAGGTCATCGCAAAGAAATTGCAAAAGGTTATCGACTAACAACTAACAATAGAATGGAATTATTAGCCGTTATTGTTGCCTTAGAAGCTTTAAAGAAAAAGGATTTAGAAATTACACTTTATACTGACTCGAAATATGTGGTTGATTCCGTCGAAAAAGGTTGGGTTTTTCAATGGAATATGAAAGAAGATTTCGCAAAAAAGAAAAATCGCGATTTATGGAAACGCTTTTTGAAATTATACGAATATCAAAATATTCGATTTGTTTGGGTAAAAGGACACTCTACCAATAAAGAAAATATTCGATGTGATTTATTGGCAACAGAAGCTGCTGATGGTTATAATTTAGCAATTGATGAAGGTTATGAAAATAGTAAACAAGAATAAAAGAAATAATTATTCCAAACCCAAAGCACCATATTCTAAATTACCATCTTGCTTTAGTTCTACTTGATTAAATTGTTCTCCAAGTGCAAACCCGTTAAGCTTAAAATGTATAGTTTTTATTCCATCAATTTGTTTCACTTTCACACGAATACGTTTATTAAAAGGTGCAAAAACTGTAAAATGTAAGACAGCATCTTGGTTTACATCATTTAATTCAAAATGTTTAAATTCAGCATCCACAGTAACTTGTTCTATTACTTTACCTGAATGGTTATATAGCACCATCTTGTTCATCGAATATAAATAAACTAATACCAATAACAACAGAACAATAACAAAAATGGTAGTTCGTTTTCTTAAAATGTTATTTTCCATAAATATATTGTTTGGTTGTTTAAGTACGAATCTAAAATCAACTATTAAATAGTTTCATTTTTTTATCCTTCCAACATTTCTACCATTTTTTCTGAGCCGATATAAACAGCTGTACGTTGATGTAACGCTGTTGGTTCAATATCTAAAATCCGAATTTTCCCATTCGTTGCTTTTCCTTTTGCTTGCTCTTGCAAAAATGCCATTGGATTGCATTCATACATCAAGCGCAATTTTCCTTTCGGAGAACTCTTTGTAGAAGGATAAATATAAATGCCGCCTTTCAACAAATTGCGATGAAAATCTGCCACCATAGAGCCGATGTAGCGCAATGAAAATGCTTTCTTTTCTGTGCTATCTTGACAATAATCTACGAATTTTTTTACGTTGTCCGGAAACGAATTATAATTACCTTGATTAATCGAATACGAAGCTGCTTTTTCGGGTGTTTTTATGTTGGGATGCGACAAGCAAAATTCACCAATTGAAGGATCTAAAGTAAAGCCGTTTACACCATTTCCAGTAGTATAAACCAACATCGTAGAAGAACCATAAATGACATATCCGGCTGCCACTTGCTCACTACCTTTTTGCAAAAAATCTTCTAAAGTACACAAACCACCAACAGGAGATTTGCGTTTGAAAACAGAAAAAATTGTACCTACCGGAGCAATGACATCTATATTACTCGAACCATCTAACGGATCGAACAACACTACATATTTTGCTTTTTTTCTATTTTTAAACGCTACAAATTCTTCTTCTTCTTCGCTGGCAATGCCACAACATTCGCCACTATTTTGCAAGCATTTTTTTAAAATATCATTGGCAATAACATCTAACTTTTTCACATCTTCGCCTTGTACATTTACTGTATTTGCATCGCCCAAAATCGCATCTACCAGGCCGGCTTTACTCAAATCTCTGTTCACAATTTTTGATGCCAATCCAATATCGCGCAGTAAGCCCGACAATTCGCCTGTAGCTTCCGGTAATTCTTGTTCTGTTTGGGCAATAAATTCATCTAATGTTACAAAGCGCATGCTGTTTATTTTGGCGATAAAGATAAGAAGATAAAAGCGATTTATCGTCTTGAAAAATGGAAAAATCCAAGCATAAATCCAAGCACAAATTCCATTATCATTAATCATTACTTAATAATTACTACTGCTTAAATCACTATCTTAGCTGTCCGAAAAATTCAATATTGTATCATATCAATTTTATATAAGCAATGCGCGTTTTTAAATTTGGAGGAGCATCAGTAAAAGATGCAGCAGGCATAAAAAATGTAGCCTCAATCATTCAACAATACGGAGAAAAAAATCTGGTGGTCGTTGTATCGGCAACAGGAAAAACCACGAATGCTTTAGAGTTAGTAATTAAAGCATATTTCGATAATAGCGATGCTAAAGCTGCTTTTGATGTTGTCAAGAAAAATCATCATCAAATTTGTGTTGATTTATTTGGCACAGAAACGCACGAAGTTTTCGACAAACTTCAAAATATTTATGCAGAAGTTGATTGGCAATTAGAAGAACATCGAAAAGAAAGTTATAACTATGTGTACGACCAAATCGTTTCTCAAGGCGAGTTGATTTCATCAGTAATTTTAAGTGCTTATTTAAAAGAAGTCGGCGTAGCCAATGCATGGTTAGATGTGCGCGACGTGATGAAAACCGATGATACTTATCGCGAAGCTGTAGTAGATTGGGATAAAACACAATCGTTGATGAATACTATTGTAAAACCATTAGTGCAAGATAGCATTATAGTAACGCAAGGTTTTATCGGTTGTACTGCAGAAAATTGTACAACAACTTTAGGTCGCGAAGGCTCGGATTACACAGCCGCTATTTTTGCCAATATGCTCGATGCCGAACACCAAACAATATGGAAAGATGTTCCCGGCGTTATGAATGGCGATCCGCGCGTGTTTGAAGATGCTGTTTTTATTGATGAGATTTCTTTTAATGAAGCGGTGGAAATGACCTTCTACGGCGCAACGGTTATTCATCCAAAAACAATAAAACCACTTCAAAACAAGAATATTCCTTTATTGGTAAAATCGTTTATCAATCCGGAAGGTAAAGGCACAAAAGTTGGTGGCAACGACAACAACTTACCTCCTATTCGCATTGTAAAAAACAATCAAGCATTAATTACCTTGCATACTAAAGATTTTTCTTTTGTGGAAGATGAAGTTGTTGCTGAGATTTTTACGGCGTTTTCTTCAGCCAATTTAAAACTCAATATGTTGCAACAAGGTGCTATTTCGTTTGAAGCTGTAGTTGATAATATTCCGGAAAAAATCACTAAAGTAAAAGAAAAATTAGAAGACAAATTCAAATTTGTTATCCAAGAAAATTTGAGCATTCTTACAATAAGACATTATCCAAACTTCGACTATATCACTTCTTTTAAAGGTGATAAATTAGCACACTTAGAACAACGTCGAGTAAGCACTTATCAAGGATTATTGCAATAGTCAAACAAGTATAACCACAGATTGATTTTCTAATATAAAACTATGATTCTATGTGTAAAAAATAAAAATAGCTCGCATAATTGCGAGCCATTTTTTAATTTATAAAGTAGATACTTCTTAGAATCTTTCTAATTGACTAAAGAAGAAATTACCTTCTATTTGTGCATTTTCGTCAGAGTCAGAGCCATGTACAGCATTTTCTCCAATAGATTTTGCAAAACGCTTGCGAATAGTTCCTTCTTCTGCTTGTGCCGGATTTGTTGCTCCAATCAAAGTACGAAAATCTTCAACTGCATTGTCTTTTTCTAAAATAGCAGCTACAATCGGACCTCTACTCATAAACTCAACTAATTCGCCATAAAATGGTCTTTCTTTATGTATTTCATAAAACTTTCCTGCTTGTGCAGTAGAAAGTTGAGTATATTTCATTGCCACAATTTTAAATCCGGCTTCTGTCATCATTGCTAAAATAGAGCCTATATTATTCGCCTCCACAGCGTCGGGTTTAATCATTGTAAAAGTTCTGTTGCCTGCCATATTATTTATTTTTTTGCAAAAATAGTTATATCAACTTAGTTCTCCGTTGCATAATGAAAAGATTTACTATTACTTAACGTAACCTTGAGAGTTATGATAACTATTAACAATGAATCATAACCAATTGGATAAATCAATGATTACCAACTTAGAAACATACTTTCAGCTAACATTCGTATCTTTGCACCAATGGAAAACTTAGAGAAACTGCAAGCATTTCTAAAAACGCCTAAAAATATCGTCATCACCACACATCAAAAACCGGATGGCGACGCAATGGGTTCTTCGCTTGCCTTGTACAATTATTTAATAGAGTTCGGTCATACTATTCGCATAATAACGCCAACCGAATTTCCTGCTTATTTTCAATATTTGCCCAAATGCGATGAAGTTTGGAATTATTTGGAAAATCCAAGATTAAGTCAAATTGCCATCGAAGCTGCCGACATAATTTTTTGTTTAGATTTTAATGATTTAAGTCGAGTTGATCCTTTAAATAATTACATCGAAAAAAATGAAAAAGCAAAGTTGGTGCTTATCGACCATCATCTTTTCCCAAAAGTAAATGCAGATTGGGTTTTGCATGATGTAAAAGCTTGTTCTACTTGTGAATTAGTTTATCGTTTCTTGGAAATGTTTGATACAAATTACACACCAACTCAATCTGTTGCGGAATGTATTTACACCGGAATATTAACCGACACGGCAAGTTTTTCTAATGGCGCAACCAACAAGAAAGCCTTAGAAATTACAGCACATTTGTTGGATTGTGGATTGAATATTATTTATGTCCAAGAGCAGCTCAACCAAAATGGACGTGAAGAAAAATTGCGTTTTTTAGGTCATGCCTTATATCGCAATATGATAATAAAAGAAGATATTGGAATTGGCATTATTGTGGTGGACAAAAAAGATGCATATCGCTTTAATTTACAAACCGGCGATACAGAAGGTTTAGTCAACTATCCATTGACAATAAAAAATGTGAAAGTGGCCATTTTGCTTAAACAAGAACCGAAAATTATTAAACTATCTTTTAGAAGTAAAGGCGATTATTCGGTAGAAAAAATTTGCAGAGAACACTTTGAAGGCGGCGGCCATCGCAATGCTTCCGGCGGACGTTCATTCTCAACTGTTGGTGAAACTATTGAGAAAATAATTTCCATTTTTGAGAAAGAAAATTTAGTGTAATTTTTTTGATGTAAGGAAAAAGAAGATTTAGAAGATTTCCACTTTCGTTGGAATGACTTTGTGGTTAAATGTCATCCGCCCTCAACGGGTCTTGTGACCCGTTTGACCCGCCCTCAACGGGTCTTGTGACCCGTTTGACTGCCATACCGAAATTCCTACTTTCGTGGTTAAATGTCATTTCCTTGTAAAAGGAAATCTCACTAATGATGATTAGTTTATCTATTTTCCGCCCTCAACGGGTCTTGTGACCCGTTTGACTGCCATACCGAAATTCCTACTTTCGTGGTTAAATGTCATTTCCTTGTAAAAGGAAATCTCACTAATGATGATTAGTTTATCTATTTTTGTAAAAATAAATGATGACTCGACTTTCTGTAAATCTGAATAAAGTAGCTTTAATTCGCAATTCGCGTGGAAGTAATTTTCCTGATTTAATTCAAGTAGCCAAAGATTGCGAACGATTTGGAGCGCATGGCATTACTGTGCATCCACGCCCTGATGAGCGGCATTGCAAGTTTTCTGATTTACCTCTATTAAAAGAAAACTGCACGACAGAATTTAATATCGAAGGTTATCCAAGTCGGCATTTTTTAGATGAAGTAATCAAAGTAAAACCACATCAATGTACTTTAGTACCTGATGAACCTAACCAAATTACATCTGACCATGGTTGGGATACGATAAAGCATCAATCTTTTTTAAAAGAAATAATTCAAGAATTAAAAGCACATAAAATTCGAGTTTCTTTATTTATAGATGCTGATGTAAAATTGATTGAAGGTGCTGCAAATGTTGGTGCCGACAGAATTGAATATTATACCGGACCTTACGCAAAAAATTATTCTACTAATCCAATTTCAGCAATTAAAGAAATAAAAGATACTTGCGCTGTTGCAGTTCAACTTGGTTTAGGAATTAATGCCGGACACGATTTGAATTTGGAAAATCTTCGATATTTAAAAGAAAATTTACCTCAATTAGATGAAGTTTCTATTGGACATGCTCTTATTTGCGATGCACTTTATTTAGGATTGGAAAATACCATTCGACTTTATCTCAACAAATTAGCATAAACTTCTACCAAGCTAAAGGAAATTTCTTCGG
This sequence comes from Bacteroidota bacterium, assembly GCA_020436225.1. Classification (GTDB taxonomy): domain Bacteria; phylum Bacteroidota; class Bacteroidia; order Chitinophagales; family JADIYW01; genus JADJSS01. The sequence continues at coordinate 18,422 of JAGQYE010000110.1, forward strand.
ATTGACTTCATGCATCATTTTGTTGATGGCATAGAAAATATCTTCTGAATTAGGTTTGCAAAAATAATCGCCATCGCTACCAAAAGCACCTCGATGTTCTTTTGCAGAAATAGTAATTGGTTCGCTATCTAAATAACGGAAAATTTGTTGGTTTTCTACAACCTGTTGCAACATATAAGCTGTGCCTCCGCCCGGATAATCTTCATCTAAGAAAACAATTCTATTTGTTTTGCGAACAGAATTGCCTATTACGCCATAAATATCGAACGGTAAAAGTGTTTGTACATCAATTAACTCGACAGAAATGCCGACTTTCTTAAACATTGCCATCGCTTCTTGTGCAATGCGCACGCAAGAACCATACGTTACTAAAGTAACATCATTTCCTTCTTGTAAAATTTCCGGAACGCCTAATGGCACTGTAAAATCGCCGACATTTGACGGCATTTTTTCTTTCAATCTATAGCCATTCAAACACTCGATAACCAATGCCGGTTCATCGCCTCTTAATAACAAATTATAGAAACCTGCAGCTTGTGTCATGCTTCTCGGAACACAAACATGCATACCGCGCAATGCTCCCAAAATCATTTGAATCGGCGAGCCGGTGTGCCAAATGCCTTCTAATCTATGTCCGCGTGTGCGTACAATTAAAGGTGCTTTTTGTCCGCCTTTGGTTCTATACGACAAACACGCTAAATCATCAGCCAAAGGTTGCAATCCATATAATAAATAATCAAGATATTGAATTTCTGCAATTGGTCGTAAGCCACGCATAGCTAAACCAATTCCTTCTCCCATAATGCTCGCTTCTCTGATGCCGGTATCATAAATTCGTTCGATACCAAATTTTTCTTGCAAGCCTGCAAATGCTTGGTTAACATCACCAATTTTCCCGACATCTTCGCCAAAAGCTACGATACTTTTATCGCGAGAAAAGTTGGCATCAAAACAAGCATTCAACACTTTAAAACCACTTACATAAGTTACTTGTTCATTGTATTGAACCGGGACAATTGGCAACTTTAAAGGCGAATAAATTGAGTTGGTATGTTGATAGGATGAATAGCGCTCTTCGTTAACTTTTGTTTGCAATGCACGCCAATTTTTCATTGCATCAATTGCTTGATGTTTTTCATTTCTAACAAGCACCAAAACTTTAGATACTGTTTTGAGAATTTCTGTGCGCATTGGATCAATAGCATGTTTTAATTCTTTTTCTATCTCTTCCAATTGCTCTTTATACGTTGATACTTCGGCTATTTGTTTAATAATGGCATTCGCTTCTTGAACTTCTTCCATGATATTGCCATGAAATTTATTCCAAGAAATTTTCTTTTGTTCGGCAACATACGATTTTGCATCAGCTTCTATTTCCGACAAAATTTCTTCGGTTGCCATTTTATTTTGCAAAATCCAAGTTCTGAATTTTGCGTTACAATCGTGTTCTCTTTCCCATTCTAATCGCTCTTTTGATTTATAGCGTTCATGAGAACCCGAAGTAGAATGACCTTGCGGTTGTGTTAATTCTTCAACATGTATGATAGCGGGAATATGTGTTTTTCTGGTCTTGTCTGCAGCTTGTTTGTAAGTAGCCACTAATTGCGGATAATTCCAACCTTTTACTACGTAAATATCATAGCCGTTGCTTTTACCGCTGCGTTGAAAGCCTTTTAAAACTTGAGAAATACTTCCTTTTGTAGTTTGATATTTTTTAGGAACAGAAATGCCGTAACCATCATCCCAAACAGAAATAACTAAAGGCACTTGCAACACGCCGCCGGCATTCACAACTTCCCAAAAAATTCCTTCCGAAGTTGACGCATCGCCGATAGTAGCAAAACAAACTTCGTTGCCGTTATTGCTGAAATTATTTTCGCCTATTTGTGCTTGTAATTGTCTGTATTTTTTTGATGCCAATGCCAAACCTAATGCGCGAATCATTTGCGATGCAGTCGGCGAATTATCGGCTGCAGAATTTTTTTGATTTTTTAAATTCTTCCAAGTGCCATCCGGAAAAATATTGCGTGTAGCAAAATGGTTATTCATTTGTCTTCCGCCGGAATGAGGATCTTCTTCTAAAGAAGGATTAGCGTATAATTGACCAAATAATTGTTCGGTATTGACGATGCCTGTAGCTAACGCAAAAGTTTGGTCGCGGTAATAACCGGCTCTAAAATCGCCGTTTTCAAATACTTTGGCTAATGCTATTTGAGGCAGTTCTTTGCCATCGCCAAAAATGCCGAATTTGGCTTTTCCTGTCAATACTTCTTTTCTGCCGGTTAAGCTAATTTCCCGGCTGATACAAGCCAATTTGTAATCATCTAACACTTCTTTTTTAAACTCGTCAAATGTTACTGCTTGGCTTACACCTTTCGTAATCAATGTATTAGAATCCAATAATGTCATCATACAAAATTCGTCATAAAGTTACACTTTAAATTCGACATTAGGATAAGTTTACCCACATTTGAAAAAGGTGTTAATCACTCGTTAAATAGTTTAAAAATCTTGTTACTTTGGTACATTTTTTGTGAGATTTACGCAATCAATTTATTTTATAAATAAACACACACCAATGAGAAATTCCTTACTTTTTACAATTTTATCTTTGTTTATACTTAGTATTCATGCTGAACCACCAACGGCTTCTCAGCTTAAATTCAATACCTTAGAACTTGATTTTGGTAATAAACCTCAAAATAAACCGGTTACTTATGAATTTGAATTTACCAATGTAAGCGATGAACCATTGATTTTAGAAAATGTGAAAGCATCTTGTGGATGTACTACTCCAACCTGGACAAAAGAACCTGTTATGGCTGGGAAAAAAGGTAATATTGTTGTTCAATATAATATGGCAAGAGAAGGTGCATTTAGAAAATCTATCTCTGTAGATACTAAAAACGGAGAACATTTTGTCTTATATATTTCAGGAAATGCTGTTCCTCAAAAACCCGGCGTAGATGAAGCGGAAGACAATATTTTGAAATAACTTATCAGTTTCAAAATTAAATATTTATAAAAGAATGCAAACTCCATATAAATTATATGGAGTTTTTTAATTTTGTTGAACTTATGCCAAAAATTTCTATCAAAGGCAAAAATATGCCGGCTTCTCCTATTCGCAAATTAGCACCTTTTGCTGAACAAGCGAAGAAAAACGGCGTGCATATCTATCATCTCAATATTGGACAACCGGATATTGAAACGCCGCATCAATTTTGGGATGCTATAAAAAAAATAGACCGAAAAGTTTTAGAATATTCTCCTTCTGATGGATTTGAAGAAATAAGAAAAAAATATGCTCAATTTTTTCAGAAGCGTTATGGTTTACATAATTTGTTGCCGGAAGATGTGTTGGTTACAACAGGTGGCTCGGAAGCGTTGATGTTTACCTTGTTTTCTATTCTTGATAGAGATGACGAAATTATAATTCCGGAACCACTTTACGCTAATTATATTGGGTTTTCTAAAAGCGGAAGCATTAACGTACGTCCCATTCCTACTACATTTGAAAACGGATTTGCTTTACCTTCTATTGATGAGTTTGAACATGTTATTAATCCAAAAACAAAAGCAGTTTTAATTTGCAATCCAAACAACCCAACAGGCTATGCGTATAGTGATGAAGAATTGCACAGGCTGAAAGAGATTGTATTAAAACACGATTTGTTTTTGATAAGCGATGAGGTTTATCGCGATTTTATTTATTCGGATAATCAACATTATACTTCGATATTTAGTTTCCCGGAAATTGAACAACAAGCCATACTTGTCGATTCTCTTTCTAAGCGATTTAGTGCTTGTGGCGCAAGAATTGGTATGGTAGCCACAAAAAATAAAGAAGTTCTACAAACGGTTTTAAAATTTGCCCAACAAAGATTAAGTCCGCCAACGGTAGAGCAACTTGGTGCCATTGCCATGTTTGATGTAGAGAATGATTATTTCACAAAAGTAAATATTGAATATAGAAAACGCCGAGACGTTTTGGTGGAAGGTTTAAATGCCATTGATGGTGTAAAATGCCATACGCCCGGCGGTGCTTTTTATTGTATTGTTCAATTACCGGTTGATGATGCCGATGATTTTTGCCAATGGATGCTGAGTGATTACAGTTACGAGAATGCTACTGTGATGATGGCTCCGGCAAGTGGATTTTATGCCACAGAAGGTAAAGGAAAAAATGAAGTTAGAATGGCTTATGTTTTAAATCGGGAAGATTTAAAGAAAGCGATAAAATGTTTGGAAGAAGGTTTGAAAGTGTATAACACAAAAAAATAGTTTTAATGATTCTATTTATTCGGAACTTTTCCAATCAAAATTGAGTTTTATAAATGATGTTCTTTGAAATATAATGCTATCAAAGATTTCTTACAACATATTTGGGGTTGACAGGAATTGACGGCAGGATAGTTGGTAAGTAAGCATGCCGAGCATTGTGCAATTTGGCTCGTTAAACTCAACGCATGAAACTTTTTTATATGGCGAGAATAATTTCGCGTTGGCTGCTTAATACAGGTTATTAAGCTTGGCCTTTGCTCCTCGAATTGGTTTTTCCGATGCCATTCGACTGAGCATCATCCAATCGGAATAGTGGCTTATTGGTTTCGAATAAGCGATGAAATATAGAAACTAAGATTTTAATCGGTTTGCAAAAACGCCTGTTAGAATACGAAAATCAAGTTTAGGCTAAGCATGTAGAAAGCTTATGAACGTTTTGTCCGGACGCGAGTTCAAATCTCGCCAGCTCCACGAAAAAATGCCATTCTTTTTTTAAGGATGGCATTTTTTATTTATAAAATAAGAAAGTATATACTATCAACTACAACGCTGTTATTTCTTCTTCTTTGTTTTATATTTATTTCTTGGATTTCTACGCTGGTGGAAAATTGAAACAACAACGATTAAATTTATCTCTTCTTCTATAGTATAGATGATTGTAAATGGGAATTTTGTTACAATCGCTTCAAAGTAATTTTTGTATTTATTTTTATTTAGATATGGAGAACTCCGAATCTGTGTTATAGTTTGTTCTATAGCATTAATAAAATTAAGTGTTGCTTGTTCGCTTCTTTGTAAATAATATTCAACAGATTCTTCAAACTCAATTTGTGCTTTGGGTTCTAATAAGTATTTATACATTTCTACTTATTCACAATTTTTCCTTTAGTATTTTTTTTATTCTGTTTCTACTTTGTGTAGGCGTTACCATTTTTGTTTTTCCTGACTTATATGTTTCATATCTTTTATCTAATTCTAACTTTAATTCGTCAGTATATTCGTCAGATGTTTCTTCTTTTATATCTTTTTCAAGCAACGTATAAAATGCCTTGATTTTTTTATCATCTAAATTTTTAATATAGTGTAGTAATTCTTCTCGTTGAGTGTTGATATTAATACTCATTTCCTTATTTTATGGACTAAATAATTTCTTCAAGTAAAAATTAAATATAGCAATTTATGGTGAAATATTGAAAACTAAAAAATGGAAATATTAAAAAGAACTATTATGATTTTCTTGTTAGCTTCAATTTTTTCACAAAATCCCAAATTACAATACCTGCAGAAACAGAAATATTGAGCGAATGTTTCATACCAAATTGTGGAATTTCAATACAGGCCTTAGCATATTGCATAGCAAACTCAGAAACGCCATCTACTTCATTGCCAAAAATCAAAGCATATTTTTCATTTTGTTTCGGCATAAATTCATGTAAATAAACAGCATCGTCAGCTTGTTCTATCGTCAACACTTCAACTTTTTCTTCACGTAAAGATGCAATACAATCTTTTATGGTTTCAAAATATTTCCAAGCAACTGTTTCCGTTGCACCTAATGCCGATTTATGAATTTCACGATTGGGCGGCTTGGCACAAATGCCAACTATATAAATCGCTTCAATTAAAAAAGCATCGCAAGTTCTAAAAACAGAACCGATATTAGCTGCACTTCTGATATCTTCCAACACAATAATAATTGGAATTTTTTCTGCTTGTTTAAATTCTTCTGTGGATAATCTATTCAGTTCGTCTAATTTTAGTTTGCGCATAAATTGTATTTTTGTACTAACCGCAAAGAGTGCAAAGATAACACGCAAAGTGCACTAAGTATATTTTTCTTTGCAAACTTTGCGTAAACTTCAGTTGCTTTTGCGTGGCTTAAAATTAAGAAATCGTGGCAAAAGAGAAAGTAGCGAAAGAAACGCCATTAATGGCGCAATACAATAAGATAAAACAAAAATATCCTGATGCTATTTTGCTGTTTCGCGTTGGCGATTTCTATGAAACTTTTGGTTCTGATGCCATTAAAGCATCCGAAATTTTAGGTATTGTTCTAACCAAACGAGCCAATGGAAGTCAGACAAATTTAGAGTTAGCCGGTTTTCCGCATCATTCTGTAGAAACCTATCTTCCTAAATTAGTAAAAGCCGGTTATCGCGTAGCCATTTGTGAGCAGTTGGAAGATCCAAAAATGGTAAAAGGCATTGTAAAACGTGGCGTTACCGAATTAATTACGCCGGGCGTTGCCATCAACGATAAAATTCTCGACCATAAATCGAATAATTTTTTAGCTTCTGTTTTTTTTACAGATAATAAAATCGGCATAGCCTTTATTGATATTTCTACAGGCGAATTTTTATTGTCGGAAGGTGATGAATCGTATATCGATAAATTGATACAAAGCTTCTCTCCTGCTGAAATTATTTTTCCGAAATATCAACAGAAAAAATTTGTACAAATCTATGGCAATAAATACTACACGTTTGCTTTAGAAGATTGGATTTATCAAGATGAATTTTTGAAAGATAAAGTGCACCAACATTTTCAAATACAAACACTAAAAGGATTTGGCATTGAAGAAATGGAAACAGGCATAAAAGCTGCCGGTGCCTGTTTGTATTATTTATCAGAAACGGAACACAACCAACTGCAACACATTACCTCTTTATCCAGAATTGAACACGATAAATATGTTTGGATAGACAGGTTTACTGCGCGCAATTTAGAGTTGGTGCAAAGTACACACGAAAAAGGTGTTCCACTTATTCAAATTTTAGATAAAACGATTTCGCCTATGGGCAGCCGTTTGTTGAAACGTTGGATAGTATTGCCATTAAAAGATATTCATCAAATAAATGAGCGTTTAGATGCTGTTGAATTTTTAATTAAAGAACAAGAAATTCATCAAACTATTGTTCAACATATCAAACAAATTGGCGATTTAGAACGCTTAATTTCTAAAGTACCTTTAGGTAAAATTAATCCAAGAGAAGTTATTCAATTAAACCGAGCATTGCAAGCCATTCAACCCATAAAAGAAATTTGTCAAGCTTCAAAAAATAATGGCTTACAAAAGATTGGCGAACAGCTGCAATTGTGTCAACTTATAAAAGATAAAATTGAACATACCTTAAACGAAGATGCGCCGGTTGCCGTACAAAAAGGCAATGCCATCAAATCGGGAATTTCAACAGAGTTAGATGAATTGCGAACGCTATCTTCTTCCGGAAAAAATTATTTGTTAGAAATTCAAAATAGAGAAAGTGAGCGCACGCAAATTCCATCTTTAAAAATTGGTTTTAATAATGTGTTTGGATATTATTTGGAAGTGCGCAACACGCACAAAGATAAAGTTCCGAATGATTGGATTCGCAAGCAAACACTTACAGGTGCAGAGCGTTACATCACACCGGAATTGAAAGAATACGAAGAAAAAATTTTAGGTGCTGACGAAAAAATCCTGGCATTAGAAATAAAATTATTTGAAGCATTGATTGCTGAAATGCTTGATTTTATTCAGCCGATACAAGTCAATGCGCATTTAATTGCGCGTTTAGATATTTTACAATCGTTTGCAACTATTGCATTGAAGCAACATTATCGTCGACCAAAATTATCTGATGATACTGTTTTAAAAATTAAAGAAGGCCGGCATCCTGTGATTGAAATGCAATTGCCATTGGGCGAGCAATACATTCCAAATGATGTGTATTTACAGCCGGAAGAACAACAAATAATAATTATTACCGGTCCGAATATGTCAGGAAAATCAGCGATTTTACGACAAACTGCATTAATTGTTTTAATGGCACAAATAGGAAGCTTTGTGCCTGCTCAGGAAGCGCAAATCGGAATAGTTGATAAAATTTTTACGCGCGTTGGTGCCAGCGATAATTTGAGTTTAGGCGAATCGACATTTATGGTGGAAATGATAGAAACGGCGAGCATCGTTAATAATATTTCGGAAAGAAGTTTAGTATTGTTAGATGAGATTGGACGAGGCACCAGCACCTATGACGGCATTTCTATCGCTTGGAGTTTGGTGGAATTTTTACACAACAACAAACAAGCAAAACCTAAAACGATGTTTGCTACGCATTACCATGAATTAAATGAGTTGGCAGACAAATTTCCTAGAATAAAAAATTACAATGTTGCCGTGAAAGAAAGTGGCAACAAAGTGTTGTTTATGCGTAAATTGGTAGAAGGTGGCTCTCAACATAGTTTTGGTATTCATGTTGCAAAAATGGCAGGAATGCCAAATGAAATTATAAAGCGTGCCAATGAAATTTTGAATGAATTGGAATCGCAACGCAATTTAGCATCAGATATTTCATCTACATTAAAAAATATTCCGGCAAAAACAGACGAAATTCAACTCAATATGTTTGCAATGGACGACCCACGTTTATTAAAGCTGAAAGAAGTATTGGAGCAAGTCAACATCAACACGATGACGCCAATTGAAGCAATGATGAAGTTAGATGAATTGAGGAAATTGCTTTGAGCATTTCTATTCACCATCTTAACTATATTATTTACTATTTCAAAGTTTCTGTGTAACTTTAGATAAAGAATAATTATGAAAAAAATAATTCCTTACATACTTTTTTTGTTTTGTTGTATTTCTATAACAAATGTACAAGCATATTACATTAGCTATATTAAATATAAAGACGGAGGATTTCAATTTCTAGTTAATGCCGGCTACGATAGTTGTCATTATGTCGGAGAATATAAAGAATATTTCTTTTTTTTTGAGGCAGACAAAGCCATTCAGAATTTCCCTTTATTAGATTTTACACAACCTAACGAATTTAAAACATCTAAAGCTTCCTTCATAAATTTAGTCAACGACACAGCATTTATTAAATCTTCTCATATTGATGATCCGGTGATAGTAAAATTAGATACCATTACTTCATGTGACCCACTTACATCGATATGTAATACCGACACGCTTACTATTGAATATGGAAATGTTTTTAAACATGAATTTTGGGATTATATCTATAACAAAAACAACAATTCCATTTACACAAAGATTTTCACATTACAATTTAATAAAGAATTGACAGCTCTTCAATATACTGATGCGTATCTAATAAAGAAAAAACCTACAAATTCTCATAATTTCCCTATCTTCTCTAATACAGAAAATTATGATTATGATTCAGTTTACGCATGTTTTAGACTAACTCCTTATTTATCTAATACTACTCCAATTGTTGGAGACAATGATACCATCCTTTTATTCGATTTTCGTGATTGGTCGTATAATGATCCAGGTGATTATAAATTTATGGTTTATAAATTGGATGCTGATTTAAATTTAGTAGATAGTGCATTATTTATAAAAAATAAAAACCTTATTTATGGGACGGTTATTAGCCCTCGCATTGTTGAATTAAACGATTACATATATGTATCATTAACTCATATGATGATATCTATTCCTGAGAAATACGAAGTATGGAAATTTGATAAAAATTTAAGGTTAGTAGATTCAATGCAAACTGATGATTGGTCTGTGTATAAGTCATACTTTTTAAGCGAAAAAAATAAAAACGTAATAATTACTTCTAGTTATAATCGGACAGATATAAAGATTATCAATAATCTTAATGATACTGTTCACTCTTTTGCAATTGCACCAATTGATAATATTTTAATCAGTAGAGATACGTCATTTATTATTCTAAAAATGGAATTAATTCCTCCTGATACGAATTATGTTCCAATCATGTATGTTTGGGATAAAGAAGGAACACTAATAAATAGATTTAACTTAAGAAATCTACCTTATTTTAAAGAGATCTATTTTCCGGCAATAAGTCACAATAATAGTGATTTTTTTGTGAGTTTTTATGCCATTGATAGCTTTGATAATATTGCCTATTATTATTCTAATAATATATCATCATATGACTGTCCAACGAATCCTGAAGGTATCAGCATTGGCGTTTTTAATTTACATGAAAGTATTGTTAGTGCCGTAAAAAATAATACTTCAAAAATTAAATCAACAATCTATCCAAATCCATTTACAGATAAAATTTCTATGCAATTTGAATACCAACAGCCAAGCATTTTATATCTCTATTCATTACAAGGAAACATTATTCAAAAATTAGAATCTGCAACTAATTCTTATACTATTAATAGAAATAATTTGCCTGCAGGAATGTACTTGTATCAACTGCGAGATAAAAACAACAACTCTTTATTAGATTCAGGAAAAATTATTGCCCAATAAAATGCTGATTAAGATGAAGTAAGCTTTGCTTACTTCATCTTAACAAATGTGCCAACCGAATTTTGTTGTTCATTTTCTATTCCAAGAATATAACTTCCTTCTGCTAACGAAGAAATATCAATCGGAATTTGTTGTGTATGATTGCTCGTTATAGTTTGGCTATTGACTAATTTTCCTTCAACATTGTAAATAGAAAGCGTTGCTTGTTTATTTATCCAATATTTATTGAGGTCAACCGAAATAGTATTGGTTGCCGGGTTTGGAAAAATTGTAAGCGTTTGTTCTATATTTTTCTGTGGTCGAATTGCTGTTACCAATTCTGTAGAATCATAATATACATCTAAATAAGGTCCTTCAAAGGCTGTGGTATCGCCATTAAAAAAGGTAATTAAATTATCATCGTTTAATGTAAGCCTGAATTGTGTAAGTCCGGTTTTATTGATGTACTGCAATGCATCTTCAGTTAAATCGGCACGTAAGGCATAATCCACACCACGAAGTCGTCCGGCAAAACAAGCAACATCATTCATAGAAGCATCGGCATTAAAATCAGAACTTTCAATTGTCGGATTTCCAAAACTTCCTTGTTTAATATCTAATTGGAAAATCTGAGGAAACGTTGTGCCCATCGGATAAATCGTTTTAATATCTTTACATTTTAAGAAAAGCGAAGCTCGTTTTATAATTTTATTATCCGGAATGTCGGCAGTATTAAAACTAAAAATGCCTTTGGTGTTTTGTGCATTTCGTTTTCCTACTAACACATCTCCTATTCCCGACACATTATTTTCTGAAATCCAACCATCATAATTTTGACCCGAAGAATAGAATGTAGTATCCCTAAATCGTCTAAAATAATTGCTGATAAATTTACGCATATATGCTTCTGCCAAATACGTAAAACTTTGCGGGCCTAAATGATAAGTATCGTTATTTAACAATCCCATTGCCGGCAATGGAGTTGGATAATTAATGTTGCCATAAGGCAACGGCACCGAGCGTGGCGGATATGTGCCATAAGGTGGATAGCGCAATGGTGTTAATTGACCATATCTCCATTGCATTAAACCAAGTAAATTATAAAAGTGCATATAATCCTTTCCTCTTGCATTATAACCTTGCACAACCGTATCTTGGAAATCAGTCATGTAGCCCATCATTCTATTCAATTCATAAGGTGTAGGATATCCTTTATCTTCCCACAAATCGCAATACGGATTCCAAGGTACATTTAAACATGGATCATTGAAATTCGGATAATCATAACTTTGCCAAAATATCTGACCATTTGGATAAACAGAATGTATGTAATCAAAAATACTATCCATAAATAATCGAGCTTCTTGTAAATCATTATCCAACACATTTAAAGAATCTCCACTATGCATTCCAAAGGCAACATCATTTCCTCCTAAAGAAACCATAATGATATCAATAGGTCGAACGGCATCTGAACCTAAAGCAGCTTCTAAAGCAAATCTCGCCAAAGGAAATTGCCACCAAGTCTCTGCTGTCATACTAATCAATACACTTCCGTCACCTATAGAATAATAATCTGCGAAACCATATTTTGCTAAAGCAGAATCGTAGGATTCATATATTGTTGGGAAATGCGCCCAACTGTCTCCAACTATACGAATGTGCGCGCTCCTTTTTTGCGAACAAGCATTTTGAGCATCGATTACATTAAATATACAACAAGACAAAAAGGTTAATAGTAAAATTTTTTTCACAGAAATAGTTTATATTTAGTTAAACAAAAATGACATACTAATATAATGAAAAAGACGTTAAACAAAAAAATAAAATTATGAGAATCAAGTATTTCCCTTTATTTCTGATTTTAATATCTTCTTCTTTAGAAACGTTTTGCAAAGCAATTCCGTTGCAAGATGCTATTGTAAAAAAGATGGTGCATTGTACAATAACAGGCAACGATGCCAGTATTCATTATTTAGAGCCTATCATTATTGCAGTTGAAAACAAAGGAAATCAAACACTTCAACTTACAATAAATTCCGGAGATTTATTTATTCCAAATGATGAAAAGAGACAAAATATTATTGCCACACAAGCTGAATTAATCGTATTAAAGCCAAATGAAAAAATACAGAAAAAAATAAGAGGCATGTGCACTGAGCAATCTGATATGAGTGGAAATAGCAGTATTCATTATTCCATTCGTCCTTCAAAAAATGATACTTTAACAGAACTTGCAAACTTCATTGCCGCCAATAAATTTCAATCGGCTGCCGGACAATTGGCTGTTTGGACAATTGCGGACAATAGTGATATAAATACGGTGTTTTCTGCTGATTCGACTGAACAAGAAATTTTAAAAAAATATTTAGCGCAGCTTACCGGAAAAACTTTTGCTGTAAAAACAAATGATTACAAAACAAATTATTATGCACCGCCAAAATCAAAAGTGAGTGGCAGCATAGAGTTTAATTTCTTAGACACTAAAGATGTACAAGTAGCGATGTTTAATGAGAATGGAATTTTGGTGCGAGAAATTTATAATCAAAAAAATATTCCACCCGGCAAACACACGTTTCAATTTTCGTATGATGGTTCTATCTATACTGATGATATTTATCACATCAAATTAATTGCCGGAATGGATGTTATGGTAGATAGAGTTTGGGATGTAAAAGCAATGCGCGATGCGCTAATAAAGAAAATAGAAGACAAAAATTAGTCATTTTTGATTTTCTATTTTTTGTTTACTTTTAAAAAAAATATGTAATGAATTATTGGTTGATGAAATCAGAACCGGATGTTTTTTCTTATGATGATTTAGTAAAAAAGAAACGAGAACTTTGGGATGGCGTTCGCAATTATACTGCACGAAATAATATGCGTGCTATGAAAAAAGGTGATTTAGCATTTTTTTATCATAGCAATATCGGAAAAGAAATTGTAGGCATAGTAAAAATTGTAAAAGAAGCCTATCCCGACCCAACCACCAACGATGCTGCTTGGGTTTGTGTAGATGTGGCACCCAAGCAAAAATTGAAAAATCCGGTAAGTTTGGTTGACATAAAAGCTAATCCTAAATTAGCCAATATGAAACTTGTTAAACAAAGCCGACTTTCTGTTTCAGATGTAACAAAAGAAGAATTCGAAGAAATTCTAAAAATGAGTCAAACAAGTTTAAAATAATGCAGGCATACATCGGTTTCTTTGTTTTTATTTTATTATTTCTTTGTGTAAGATACAAGGCAAAGCGTTTAGAAAATGAAGGAATTAAAGCAGTCGAATTTGGTCAAAAAGATAAAACCGATTTAATTTTACTTCCATTTGCCGTTTTCTATGTATTTATGTTATCAGCAAATGCTTTTCATTATTGTAAAACACCGGGTCGTCTTTTATTCGAATCACAAATAATAAATTGGATAGGTGTTTTAGTATGTTTTATTTCTATTCTATTCTTTTTATGGGCATTGGTTTCATTTAAGAAAAGTTTTCGTGTTGGATTAGTAGAAAATATAGAACAAGGTTTAATAACAAGTGGTGCATTTTCCATCAGTCGAAATCCAATTTATGTTGCATTTGCATTAATGTTGATTGGTCAATTTTTGATATTTCCCAATTGGATTTTATTAATTTATATTATTGCCGGATGTTGTACATTTCATTATAGAATTTTACTGGAAGAAAAATTTCTAATACAACAATATGGAAAAAGTGCTACCGATTATTTTTCTAAAGTGCGCCGATATTTATAAAAAAATTCTTGAACAAAATAAAAGATAAATTATTCTCAACTTACATCTTTGTATTTTCTCATTACTAAAAATGCAGCAAAACTAAATAACAACGAAACAAGCGCCACCATTCTAATACCAAAAGGATTATCCGGCGTTTTTCCCAAAAGCAATAAAGATGGGAAAATTAAACTGGTTATGGCAACACCAACTTTCATCATAAAAGTTTTTAAAGCAAAATAAGAAGCATTTTTTGCCACGCCGGTTTGTTTAAAATCATGTTCGGCATTATCGCCTGCTAATGCCATTGGTAAAATGCCCAACACAGCCGTTGGATACATATTCACAATAATGTAAATAATCACAAACACTAAAGTTGGCAATTCATACAAACCAATGGTTGCCGTAAACAAATAAGCAACAACCAAACTCAACAAAGCAGATTGCATTATCTTTTTCTTCCCGTATCGAACGACCAACTTATCTATTATCGGATATAAAACAAGCGAAAAAATACCGACACTATATAAAATTATTGCCGTATAAACATTATCTAATTTGAATAGCGAAGCCACAAAATAAGGAACGGCAGCAATAAAAATTTTCTGAGGAAACCAATAGATCAACTCCACAATTAATAACACTCGATAATTTTTATCGTTCCATACTTCAATCATATTATCAAAAATACCGGTATGTGCTTTGTCGTATTTTAATTCTTCTGTTGTGATGTGTTTTCCTGTTTCATCTTTTACAAACAAAACCGGCAATAACATCAATATCAATGCTATCGTTGCATAAACTAAAATGCATATTTGAAAAATTGACTCATTAGACATTTGTCCTGAGAAAACGGACAAAAATACATTAATAGTTTGACCTATTCCTATTCCTAATGCATAGGTAATCGACAGCATCATTACAATATGTAATCGCTCTTTTTCTTCTTTTGCAATTTCATTTATCATAGCATTAAATGGTGTGGTATAAAAACACTTGACCACAAATGCTAATAAAACCGTACAAGACAACCAAACCGTATTTAATGGATGCACACCTTCTCGAAGTGGAAAAAATACTGCTGCTGAAAGTGCTGCGAACGGTACAACAGCAAATGCCATAAACGTTTTGCGTTTGCCAAATTTAAACGTACTTCTGTCGCTCCAACTGCCGACAATCGGTTCCATTAAAGCGCTTAACAAATAACCTATTGCCGACAAAATCCCAACGATTGTAAATACTTTAAAAACTGCACCTTGGAAAACAAAAGGTTTGAACATTGCCTTGCCATTATCCGGCGGCAAATAGAACATAAATATCAACTCGGTAAAACCAAAAACGGCTAAACTCCATCCGGTTTGTCCTAATACGAATGCTATTTTTCTAAGCATTGGGACTTTTACATTCTCAGACGTTTGGTTCATCGAACGAAGATAAACATAAAAGTGATTTTATAAAAAGTAAGAATTAATGAAACGGACATTTTGCAGATTTCATTAATTTATCCGGACCTAAATCGTCTATTGTATATCCATTTGGATAGGTAATGTATTTTTTATCTTTGGTATGGTAATAAGGTTTATTTTTTGGAAAAAAACTTTCAATTTTACTTCGAGCTTGCAATACTTGTTTCACAAAATTTCTCATTTTTTCGCCGGGTTCTTCATATCGAAATGCTTTTAACAAATGAGGTTCCAAAACAGCATACAAAAATGGCTTTGCCATTCCATGTAAATATTTTGGAAGAAACATATTTAAGAAAATTTTTTCAGTAGCCTTCCCAACTTTTACATTCGTTTCTGAATAAACAAAATTTTGTTTTTCATAATCATCGTGAAATTGTTTAAATTCTATAATAGAATCCGGAATATGTTTGATATTCATATTCTCTCCTATTTCTTTCCAAACATAAAAACCTGCCAATTCTTCGGTATTCGTCAAACTGCGATATGCAAAATTGTTAATCCAATAATAAACATCAAATAAAAATGTACTCAATACATATAAAAAATCATCATTGCTGATATTGTATTGTGCGTGAATCCAATTCATTCTTTCAAGTGCCGCTCTTCCTCTTCCGTCTTTTATACCATACTCCAACATTTCACTAATAAAAATATCGGTATCATCGTATCGCTTTTGTGGAAACTTTTCAAATTCTCTCGTTTTATGTAACAAAGAAGAAATAGAAGGAACGGCATACGTTTTATATAAAGCAAATTCGGTTCCTCGATTCAAATCCCAAGGAAATTCATATAACATAGCTAAGCGAATAATTTCCCAAGCATCATGTTTAGGATGCATGGTTTCAATTTTACGTAAAGCTTCCGATTTGAACATACCTTATTATAAATATAAATAAAAAAGATTAGCAAAAATGCTAATCTTCTTACAGTAGTTAATAAATAACTAAAGATAATTATTTATTCGGCTGTGGTGTTGTTCTCAAATATGGTTTGATTGTTTTAAAACCTTTTGGGAATTTCACTTTTGCATCTTCATCAGAAATAGAAGGAGCAATAACAACATCTTCGCCTTCGTTCCAATTTACAGGTGTGGCAACATTGTAATTTGCTGTTAATTGTAATGAATCCAACACGCGTAAAATTTCATCAAAATTTCTTCCTGTTGATGCCGGATAGGTAATCGTTAATTTTATTTTTTTATCTGGTGCAATAATAAAAACCGAACGCACGGTAAATTTCTCTGACTCGTTTGGATGCATCATGCCATATAAGGTTGCAACCTTTTTTTCAGGGTCGGCAATAATTGGAAAATTCATCGACACATTTTGTGTTTCTTCAATGTCTTTTACCCAACCATTGTGCGAATCTAAAGAATCAACACTAACCGCAATTGCTTTTGCATTTCTTTTGGCAAACTCCTCTTTTAATTTCGCCGTATAACCTAATTCTGTAGTACAAACCGGTGTAAAATCTGCCGGATGAGAAAATAAAATTGTCCATTGGTCGCCCATCCATTCATGGAAATTTACGGGACCGGCTGTAGTTTCTGCGGAAAAATCCGGAGCTACATCTCCTAATCGTAATGACATATTAATAAAATTTAATGGTGAAAAAATACTTTATATGTAAATATAGCTTTAAATGTATCAAAGGTTTTTAAATAAACATTAAAATTCCTATTTTTAACCAAATTGTTTCTATGACTTCTATCTCAATGACTCAAACTTTTAATGCACCGCAACAAGAAATTTTTAATTACTTGAGCGACCATAATAATTTAGGTTCCGTATTAAATGCACAAATAACAAGAATAAAGAATGCGGAAGGAAAAAATCCTAATGGAGTAGGTTCTGTAAGAAGTATAAAAATGGGCATTGAAATATTACAAGAAACTGTTGTAACATTTGATGAACCGAATTTGATAGAATACAAAATCAGTAGCAATGCACCAATAAATTACCATTTAGGTAGATTGGAATTTTCTACACCTGAAACCGGGAAAACATTATTACATTATACCATTGATATGGAAAGCAAATTAAGTTTTGCAGATGGAATTGTTGGCTTTATTTTGAAAACAGTTATTAGTAATGGTTTAAAAAACTTAGCTAAGAAATATAAATAATGCTTGGATTATTAGTAAAAAGAGAACAACAAAAATTACATTTTCTACAAGATTTTGATGCACCTATCAAAAACGTATTTTCTTTTTTTAGCGACCACAATCGGCTGAGTGAAATTTATCCGGCTTTTATAAAACGAATTATTGATGCACCCAATCCAACTAACTGTAATGATGTAGGTTCTTCAAGAATTATTGTGCGTTTACCGCTTATTATTCAGGAAACTGTAACCAGCTACAACGAACCTAATTACTTAGAATATAAAATTACATTTGGAAGTCCGCTAAAACATCACGTTGGCAAAATGCAATTTATTGAGTTATCTTCCTCTCGAACAAGATTAGATTATACTATAGAATTTGAACCTCTAATTCCGTACACAGGTTTTCTTTTACATCAACTAAATGCAAAAGTAGTACAAGATGCTTTAAGTACACTTGCCCGAAAATTCAGGCAAAATCCTAACTATTAATAAGCATTGTAATTTTTTTTTATTTTTTCTTCACTGTCAATTAAACCTTGAAAATTTTGTTCGGTCTATATAAGTAACCAAAACAAAATTATCATGAAAACAAATTTTATTTCGTCAAGGCTGTTGCTAATAGTAGCAACGTTGACACTCGGCTTTATGTCTTGCAACAAAGACAATTTATCAGATGTAAGCGATGAAGAATCTGTTGCTTCTCAAGGATTAAGTATAGCTGCTGTAGAAGACGGCAACACGATGTTGATGGCCGATCAAGCAGAAGCAAATGGTTCAGTCTCTAATATGCGTGTGGCAACAATTAATGATGGAACCGACGCTGATATTTTAGGCGATTGTGCTGTAATTACAAGAGATACTATGTCTTCTCCAAAGAAAATTATTATTGACTTTGGTACAGGTTGTACAAGTCATAATGGTGTTACCAGAAAAGGTAAAATCATTATTACATATAATGGCGGTTATCGCGAAATTGGAACGGTAATTCATGTTCAAACCGAAGATTATTATGTAAACGACAACAAAGTAGAAATTAACAAAACTGTAAAAAATTTGGGACCAAATGAAAATGGCAATTTAACTTTTGAAGTTAATTCAACTAGAGTTGTAACTTTTCCAAATGGAAAATTCACATCCAGTACTGCTGTAAAACAACGTGAATGGTTACATGGTGCTAATACTCCTTTAGATTTTTCTGACGATGTGTTTAGAGTTAATACACAAGGCGTTCATACATCAAGAAATGGAGTTATTTATACTTTCCATTCATTAACTGATTTAATAAGAAATGTTAGCTGCCACGAATTTGTAAGTGGTGAGTTGAGAGTATCTCGTAAAGATAATGCAAATAGATATTTCATTATTAATTATGGTACCGGCGATTGTGATGATGAAGCTACAGTTACTTTAGATAATGGTCGTTCATTTACGATAGATTTAAGACATTAATTCTTAAAAAAAGTGTGTTTGAGGCTGAACGTTTTGTTCAGCCTCAATTTTTATTTTATAAACTTAGGTTTTCCTAAAAAATGCGGTTGAGTATGAAATAAAAAATCTAAAAACATCAAAACACGTGCTGCTTTTTCTCTGAAAAAATTACGTAAACCATCTTTAAAGCTTACATCTTTAGCATTAAATCCGAAAGCATTTATATCATTTTCTTTAGCAATGTATAATGCACGTTCATTGTGAAATTGTTGAGAGATAACAGTTACACTTTTTTGTCCGAAGATTTCTTTACAACGAATAATAGAATCAAAAGTTCTAAAACCGGCATAGTCACAAACTATACAAGAATCGGGAACACCTAAAGCCATGAGTGCTTCTTTAAAATCGAGCGGCTCGTTGTAACCATGCCAGCCATTATCACCGGAAACTAAAATGTATTTTATTTTATTTGATTTCCATAAAATATATGCAGCGTCCAATCTATTTTTCCAAAACGGATTAATCGTTTTTTTATCTTTTAAAGTTTTACAAGTGCCGAGCAATAAACCAACTTTATTGTATGGAATTGTTGAAAGCGTTGAATAAGTTTTTCCTTCTGCATTTTTTTCAACTTGATAATTACAATAAAATACAAGACAAACAATAAAAAAAGTAAGCATCAAAAATACGACGCTCAGAAATTTAAAATTCCAAAATTTCTTCATTAAAGAAACAAGTTGCTTTATTTTATTTTATAGAAATATTTCAACTGCATATCTAAAGACAAAGAAGCATAGCTGAAAAAATTCTCTTTAAACTGTACTTTATTTTTTATCAGTAAGCGCAACATATTAAATCCTGTGATGCCGGCATAAGGTGTTTTATCATTCAAGTCTGTATATTTATTGATATCTAATGTTGGCGCAACGTAATCTTGTTTATACATTGGGTCGTTTTGTGCTAATGTTGAAGATGTCGGTGCTTGTTGGAAATTTTCAATTAATTCAGTTTCCATCAACATACAAGTGCCTTCTAATTTTTCCCAAAATCCTTCCGGTGCAGAAACCCAAGTATTTTTATCTTTATAATATTGTTTGTATCTATTGGCTCTTGCTTTTAGAAATAATTCAACTAAACTTTTTTCTTCATCAAAAGAAGTGGCTGCGTACGCTTTCTTCAATAATTCGTTTTCTTTTTGTAACGTATCATTATATGCTGTTACATTTCTATAAATACCTTGTAAACTATCTAATTCTATCATCTTGCGTTCATCATATAAACGAATTGCATACGTCAACATGGCATCATTAGAATATTGATATTGACGAAACAATTGATGTAAAACCGGAATTGCCCAATCTTGTGTAGAGTTGACATTTTTATCTCGTTTTTGTGTTAATTCAGGCGAGCTGATAAACAACACAGGCGTTTTGTAATTGATGTAATGTTTCTCTGATTTTGGATTGAGTTGGAATTGCGTTTCTATCACGTACGGAACAGTATCTAACGGCATATACATGCGCCAAATATTCCAATTGTATTCATTTTCCAAAACGGAATAAGTGCTCACTTGTTCTTTCATCTTCGGTTGTGGATTGATGAAATACGAAGTTGAGTCAGCGAAATAAACAATGGTATTCGGGAAATTTTCACCTGAAAAACCGCTCCAAAAAATCGAACCTACAAAATTTTTAATAGACCTGATATATTCCATTCTATCTTCCACTAATTTATCTTTTGAATTTGCTTGAACAAATTGTCCAGGCGTTTGAGCAAACGTCATCGCTGAAATAAATAAACTAAAAATTAAAAAACGTGTTTTCATAAATTAAAATTAATGTCGTTTAAAATAAATATGCACCTTCCACTTTTTTATCTTCAATTTTTACAATGATATGTTCATTCAAAGTGGTAGCTATTGGAAACCCAACTATATCGGCATGAACCGGAAACATTTTATGTGTTCTATCTACCAATACTGCAATAATAATTTTTTTAGGTTGAAATTTAGTAAGTGGTTGCAAAGCATAAAACAAAGTTCTGCCTGTATTGCCAACATCATCTACCAACAAAATGGTTTTATTATTTAAGTCGATATCTTTATTGATTTTAATTTCTGTTTGCAATGGCTCCGGTTTGTTTATTTTGATAGATGCAAATTCTATTTTCTTTGTATCATCAAACTGTTCAATTTTTGTTCCAAGAATTCGTGCAATATCCAAACCGCCTCCGGGTTCAATTCCAAGCAAAACAATTTCATTGGTGTTATAGGTTAATTCTAATGCTTGAAAAGCCATTCTATCTAAAATTAACTCAATTTTATCGTCGTTTAATATCCTTTGTGCAGTCTTTGGAATCAGCATATTTAATTAATTTAGATTTTTTCTAAATAGAAATAGAATTCAAAATTGTTTAAAAGTGGAAATAAAAATAACCTTATAAAAATGTATTTTCGCACATTGTTCATATAATTTCTAAAAAGTTTTATGGTAATCCTTCAAATTATACTATTTATTGCTTTAACAGGTGTTACATTTTATTTCGCTTTTGCCAAATTTAAGGAAATATACGATAACGTTAACTTAGGAAAACCTGAAAAAATCGATACACCTTTAAGTTTCCGCTTAAAGAAAATGATGTTAATTGCGTTTGGACAAAAGAAAATGTTCAAAATTACATTTCCTGCTCTTTTACACTTGGTTATTTATGCTTCATTTCTGATTACACAAATCGAATTATTAGAAATATTTATTGATGGATTTATTGGTACACACCGAATTATCTATCATTTATCTGAAGGCACATTTATTAATTCACTTTACATTTTTGTCATCAACTTTATCGAAATTCTTTCGTTGCTAACTTTCTTCGTTACATTAATCTTCATTATAAGAAGAACTATCTTAAAAATTGATAGATTCAAAAAACCTGAAATGAAAGGTTGGGCAACAAAAGATGGTTTACTAATCCTTGCATTAGAACTTACCTTAATCACTTTTATTTTTATGATGAATGGCGGTGATAGCGCTTTGCATATCAAAGAAACCGGAAAAGATTACGGTTTTATTCTTAGCGGAATATTAGGCAGTGCATTAACAGGTTTACCCGATTGGTTATTACTCACCATTGAAAAAATTGGTTGGTGGGGACACATTATGACCGTTTTTGCATTTTTACTTTATTTGCCATATTCTAAGCATTTACACATTATGTTGGCTTTCCCAAATACATTTTTCTCTCGTCCTGAGCCTAAAGGAGAAATGCATAATATGCCGGCAATTCAACATGAAGTTCATGCTATGCTCGACCCAAGTTTTGTGGCACCTGAAGCAGAAGGCGAAATGCAATTCGGCGCAAAAGATGTGTACGATTTATCTTGGAAGAGCTTATTAGATGCTTATACTTGTACAGAATGCGGACGTTGTACTGCGGCTTGTCCGGCAAATCAAACAGGCAAAAAATTATCGCCAAGAAAAATAATGATGGATACACGCGATAGAATGGAAGAAATTGCTAAATGCAAGAAAGAACACGGTCCGGATTTTGTAGATAATAAAACACTTTTAGGCGATTATATCACCGGAGAAGAATTAAGAGCTTGTACTACTTGTAATGCTTGTGTAGAAGAATGTCCGGTTAATATTTCTCCATTAAACATCATCTTAGAATTGAGAAGAAATCTAATCATGGAGCAATCTGATTCTCCGGCTGAATGGAACAACGTTTTCGCTAATATGGAAAACAACCAAGCGCCATGGCAGTTTTCTCCAAGCGATAGATTGAACTGGACAAACGAATTAAATTAATCTCATTTTATAAATCAACAATAATAATATTATGCAATATAAAGTACCTGTAATGTCTGATTTAGTGGCTGAAGGCAAAACGCCTGAAGTCATTTTTTGGGTAGGTTGTGCAGGCAGTTTCGACCAAAGAGCACAACGCGTTACCTTAGCTTTTACTAAGATTTTAAATCAACTCAATATAAATTTTGCTGTATTAGGAACAGAAGAAGCCTGCACCGGCGACCCGGCAAGACGTGCCGGCAATGAATTTGTTTTCCAAATGTTAGCACAACAAAATATCGCTACCTTAAACGGTTATGGCGTAAAGAAAATATTGACTACTTGCCCACATTGCTTCAATATCATCAAAAACGAATATCCGGCATTAGGTGGAAATTATGAAGTGTTACATCACTCCACTTATTTACAGCAATTAATCAACGAAGGAAAATTAAAAGTTGAAGGCGGTCAGTTTAAAGGTCGTCGAATTACTTATCACGATTCTTGTTATTTAGGAAGAGCAAATGAAATATACGAAGCACCACGTTCTGTAATTGAAGCTTTAGACGCCGATTTAGTCGAAATCAACAAAAGCAAAGCTAACGGATTGTGTTGTGGTGCCGGCGGTGCGCAAATGTTTAAAGAAGATGAACCTGGCAAAAAACGCATCAACATACAACGCACAGAACAATTGATGGAAGTATATCCTGATATCATTGCTGTGGCTTGTCCGTTTTGCAATACCATGTTGACAGATGGTGTGAAAAATGAAAATAAACAAGATGAGATTAAAGTTGTTGATATAGCAGAATTGGTAGCACAAGCCAATAAATATTAATCAACAAAATAAAAAAAATGCTTACGCCTTATCATATTTTGCCGGACGATACAAGAGTTTGGGTTTATCAGGCAAACAGAACGCTTACACAAGATGAAGTGTGGGAAATCAGTGATATTTTAGAAAATTTTGCCGACAGATGGCAAGCACACCAACAAAATGTACACGGTTTAGCTTCTATTTATTATCGACGTTTTATTGTTTTAATGGCGGATGAAAGTAAATGTGAAATTAGCGGTTGTTCAATTGATAGTTCAGTTCGCTTGATAAAAGAATTGGAGCAAGCTTATCAACTTAATTTCTTCGACAGAATGAAATTCTGCTATAAAATAACCAGCGATATGGTGGGCAGTTTTTCGGTACATCAACTTCCCGAATTAATAGAAAGTGGGAAGCTAAAAGAGGACACTATCGTTTTCAATAATTTAGTTGCTACAAAAAAAGATTTTGAAACGAAATGGGAAATTCCATTTAAAGAATCGGCATATACTCGATTTGCTTCTGCTTAATTCCAAATAATTTCTGTATTTTTATTCCAAACATTTCCATGCGGATGAAAAGAGTTTTCATAGTATTCTTAGCATTTTTAATTTCCGGTTGCGCACATACTTACAGAACAATTAAGATGTCTGATATTCCGTTTAACGAATTTAGAAATGATAATAATATCAGCTATTCCATTCGTCAAGGTGTGATGTTTAATCTTAAAAATAAATTCTTTTTTAAGCGCGAAGTGAAAAGAGATATCGACCTTATCGCTTTTAAAATTGTAAATAAAACAGACCAAACTATTAGCATTAGCGATATGGATTTTTTCTGTGGAGCAACACTTCCGCTACAAAGAATTAGTGTTGACGAATATTACAATTCGATAAAACAAAAATCAAATTTATATTGGCTTTATTCTGTTGGAATGGTTGTATATCCTAAACCTGCAGTGTATAAATTGTCGAATAATACGTCTGCCAATAAACCTGATAATCCAAAAAAATTTATTAAAAACGGCAAACAATTTATTCCGCTTCCTTTTGGTTTACCTATGGCTGCAGTAAATTATGGTATTTCAAAAAAAGCAAATAATAAATTGCAACTCAATCTGCAATTGTTGGATTTAAGTAATAAAGTGATACAACCGCATGATAGCATTTCCGGAATTTTGACATTTAAAAACGTAGGCAACTGCGGTGATATATTTATTTCGATTAAAAATTAATTTTCATGAACGAACAAAACAACACTTCTCTTACACAAAAATATTTATCTATAGGAAAACTCGAAGGCTACAGTTATCTGATTTTGTTATGTATTGCCATGCCTTTAAAATATGTTTATGGTTATCCGATTGCTGTTAAAATTGCCGGTTCTTTACATGGCATTTTGTTTATTGCTTTTGTTTATTATATCTTCAAGATGTATCAAGATAAACAACTCGATATAAAATCTGCAGCAATTGCATTATTGCTTTCCATCATACCATTTGGAACATTTTTCTTGAGAAAAACATTGAAATAAATTGAAAGTCGGAAAACTATTCGATTACTTTTTCCATTTTCATACTTCGCGAACCTTTCAATAAAATAACAGCATCTTGGAATTGCTGTTGCTTAAACCATTGTTGTGCTTTTGTTGTATCAGCAAAGACAAGAATTTCATTTGAGTGATTAGTTTTTGCAAACTCCTCGCCTACCAAAACGATTGTATTAAAACGTAATGATGAAGCTAAATCTACAATCTTCTGATGTTCTTGCGCTGCATATTCGCCTAACTCAAACATATCGCCTAAGATGACAATTTTATTTTTTGTAGCTGATTGTGCCAAACTTTCTAAAGCATGTTGCATACTTGTAGGGTTGGCATTGTAAGCATCTAAAATTAATTTATAATCGCCTTTCTCAATCATTTGCGAGCGTGCATTATTCGGAAAATAATTTTCAATGGCTTGTTTGATTTGTTCATTTTTTACATTAAAAGATTTCCCAACGGCAACAGCACACATGATGTTGGTGTAATTATAACTTCCAAACAAATTAGATTGGATAATCACATCTTCAAATTGAATTTTCAAAAAAGGTTGTTCTTGAATAATTTTACCTTGATACTTGTTAAATGTATTTTTTCCATATCGAATAATATGTTCGAGTTTTCTTTCTTTCAACATTTCTATCAAAATTCCATCATCTCCATTTACGAAAACTGTTCCATCGTGTTGAGCTAAATAATCATACAACTCACCTTTACCTTTACGTACTCCAACTTCGCCTCCAAATCCTTCTAAATGTGCCTTACCACAATTAGTAATAATGCCATGTGTGGGTTCTACATAAGTACAATATTGCTCAATTTCTTTTTGATGATTTGCACCCATTTCTATTACGGCAATATCAGTATTTGCAGGCATTTCCAATAAGGTCAATGGAATTCCAATATGATTGTTGTAATTTCCTTTAGTATAATGTGTATTGTATGTTGTTGATAAAACTGCGTGCACCAATTCTTTAGTTGTCGTTTTCCCATTTGAACCGGTTATAGCCAAAATTGTTTTCGGTCGTATTTGATGCAAATGATAATTCGCTAATTGTTGCAATGTAGTCAATACATCATCAACTAAAATGCATTTCTCGTTTGTTTGATATTCGGGTTCATCAATAATACTATATGTAGCACCTAATTCTAAAGCCCTTTGTGCAAACGAATTTCCATTAAAATTTTCGCCTCTTAAAGCGAAAAACAATTGGTTTTGATTAATTTTTCTTGAGTCTGATGTTACACCGGAAGAAGCACAAAAAAGTGCATACAATTCTTGAATATTCATGTACCAAAAATAAAAAAGTCCCGAATAATCGGGACTTTTTTAGATATTATTATTTGTTGATTTTAATATTTTCTCGCTTTTTTGTTATTAGAGATTGTTTTCTTCATCTCGCCAAATCCTTTACCGCCAAACATATTTCCATCAGGAGAACCTACGCGTACCATTGCACAACGGAAGCCGATATCATCAGTTGATTGATCTTCATTTAAGAATCTTCTTGTACCAGGAGATAAGTAATAACCTCTATCTCTCCAAGAGCCGCCTTTATAAACTCTTGCTTTGTTATTAACTAAGGTAGAAACTCCATATTGATATTCCACTTGAGATGAAGAATCGCCATCATTATAATCTAATGCAAATGCTTTTCTGTAGTTTCTTCTATTTGTTAAATCTCCGTCGTCTTCACGAACATATTTAATTCTGCCCATGCTATCTAAACCTTGGTCATAAACCGGTTTAGTAAAGATATTACCACGGAAAGTGTTCAAATCATCGCCATCAGATTCTGTCATTGGACGATAAACGTCTTGTGTCCATTCGTTAACGTTACCAGCCATATTAAACAAGCCAAAATCATTTGGATAGTTAGCATGTACATCACCAGGAATTTCAGCATTATCATTTAATGCACCGGCAACCCCCATATAGTCACCACGACCACGCATAAAGTTCGCCATGAAATCACCTTGATTTTTATTGTGTTTTTGATAACGGAAAGTAGCACCATCCCAAGGATAGATTCTTCTATCAGAAATAACTTCTTCTCCTTTTAATGGCATATTTCCTCTTAAACCTAAAGCTGCATATTCCCATTCAGCTTCAGTTGGAAGTCTGTAATCCGGTAATAAAATACCATCGCCGAAATTCACATTTCTTTTTCCTGAACCATTTGGATTTAAGTCTTCTTTTTGTTTTTTAGTTGCACCTTGATATAAACCTAAAGAATACGCTTCTGTGTTGAAGTTATCTTCATTTTTTTGGTTTACGTTCAAATCTAAATAACCTTCTTTAATCAAAATCATTTCGTTCACACGGTCAGTACGCCATTTACAATATTCTGTTGCTTGCAACCAATTTACCCCAACAACAGGATAAGTATTGTATGAAGGATGAGTGAAATAATATTTCACATAAGGTTCATTAAACGCTAAATTTCTTCTCCAGCACATAGAATCCGGTTTTGCTGTAGTAACAAATTCCGGATGATCTGTACCAAATACTCTTTCTAACCAATAAACGTATTCACGATAATCTAAATTGGTAACTTCTGTTTCATCCATGTAAAAAGAAGAAACGGTAACACGTCTTTGGACGTTGTTGTTTTCATAAAGCAAGTCGTCTTCGGTTGCTCCCATTGAAAACGTACCACCTTCTACCAAAACTAAATTTGGACCGGTAATTTGGTTGGTGTTTTCAGAGCGTTCAAATCCGCCCCAATTTTTATCATTATAATTCCAACCTGTAGTTGCGGAAGAGTTACTTTTCCCACCTTTACAACTAACAGCTAATACACTTGCTACAATACAGAAGTGTAAGAATTTTTTCATTCTTTTAAAGGTCATTATTTCGGCTTTTTATTATAAAAATCAAAGATAGTTCAAATAAATTAATTTGCAAAATATTTAGGCTAACTTTATAAACGTAAAAATCTTTATCTTATTGTTATTTTGGCTAAATATTGCATAATATTTTAAATTCATTGAATTTTGCACTTATTTTTTTAGATTTATCAATTCATGGCAGCGAATTTATTCTATAAAAAAACTGGACTTCTGGTATTATTTTGTGCTCAGATTATTTTTTCATTTTCTCAATCTATTTTTAATCAACCTTTTTCTGTTTCATTAAATTGGAAAGCTACAAATAATAACATTTCATTTAATAATGCTGCATATTCTTCTGAATATGATTATCTACCTACGTTTGTATGGAGTCACACAATTGGCACGACCAAAAATTTTGATGTAAAGCTATCTAATGAGGTATATTCTCCATTAGAAAATTTCTCGTTAAATGATAATCAAAAAAATCTCATAAAAAACTCCATTGTACTCAACAAAGAAATAGGCAGTGCTCGACATGAAAACATTGCATCTATTACAATTTTTCCATTCAGAAACAACAATGGACAAATTGAAGTTTTGAAAAGTTTTGACTTCACTTTAGTTCCCACTACAACAGAAAATGCACAAAGATTTGGCTTAAATGAAAATTCGCAAAGAGTTTACGCTCCCAATTCAATTTTAAGATCAGGAAATTGGTATAAATTCGGAGTAACAAAAGCAGGAGTTTATAAATTGGATTATAAATTCCTAAAAACTCTTGGAATGAACGTTGATGGTATCTCTCCTCAAAACATACGTATTTTCGGGCATCGAGCAGGTATGCTACCGGAATTAGCAGGTGCTGACAGAGAAGACGACCCTTTGGAAATTCCGATAAAAGTTGTAACGGCAAATTCATCTCAATTCCAAGCAAATGATTATATCTTAGCTTATCTTCCGGGTCCCGAAAAATGGACATATCAACCTGCAACTCAAACATTCAAAGCCACTAAACATTATTACAGCGATACCAAGAACTTTTTTATTACTGCAGATGTCGGCTCCGGAGCACGAATTCCAAGCATAAATTCTACTGCATTACCAGAAAATACTACTATTTCCACGTATGACGATTATGGGTTTATTGAAGATGATATAAGTAATATTGCACTTTCAGGCAAACAATTTGTTGGAGATGAATTTGGTGGCATAACAGATAAATCGTATGCTTTTAATTTCCCAAATTTAAATTCTTCACAACCTGTAAAAGTTTTAATTTCACTTGTTGCCACGTCTAAATATGCAGGCTCAACTTTTACTGTTACATCCGATGGTGGTAATAATAGCAACAGCATTTTTATTCCAAACGTTTCGATTATTGCAGGAATTGAAAATTATGCAGAAAAAGCAGAGCGATTGCTCACGCTTAATAATTTATCTCCACAATTTAATATTCAGCTCAACTATAATAGAAACGGTGATTTCAGTACAAAAGGTTGGTTAGATTATCTTCAAATCAATGCGATGTCAACTCTGCAATACAATGGACAACCTTTATATTTTAGGAGTAAAGCTTCAATTGGTGCAGGCAATGTATCCAAATTTATTATTCAAAATATGAATTCAAATGTTGAAATTTGGGATGTTACCAATCCATTTGAAATCCAAAAAATAAACTACCAATTATCCGGCAATACAGCATCCTTCACTTTAGCAACTGACACTTTGAAAGAGTTTGTTGCTGTAGAAAATTCCGATTTAATACCAACTGCTTTTGGTGCCCTATCGAACCAAAATATCCACGCATTAGAGCAACAAGATATGTTGATATTTACACGTTCTGCTTTATTATCTCAAGCCAATGAATTGGCACAATTCCATCGAGATAAACAAGGATTGCGCGTTGCTGTATTAGAACTTAATCAAGTTTATAACGAATTTTCTTCCGGCACAAATGACCCTACAGCTATTAGAAATTGCATAAAAATGTTCTACGACAGAGCCAATGGAGATGTAACACAAATGCCAAAATATGTTTTGATTTTTGGAGATGGAACATACGACAATAAAAATCTCGGCGACTATTTAATGCCTACTTATGAAAGTTATAAAACGTACGAAGCCTTAGAAACTTTTGTATCTGATGATTATTTCGGTTTATTAGATGATAATGAAGGTGCAGATATTACGAATACAGCAACAGAGAAATTAGATGTTAGTGTTGGTCGAATTCCTGCAGATGATATTTCAAAAGCTCAAAATGCCGTAAATAAAATCAAGCAATATGCTTCGAAAGAGGCTTATGGCGATTGGCGCAACCAAGGTACTTTTATTGCTGACGATGAAGATTACAATATCCATATTCAAGATGCTGACGAAATTGCAACAAATGTTTCAACCGCACAAAATAAAATCAATATTGATAAAATATATTTAGATGCATTTAAACAACAAATTGCTTCCGGCAATGAATCCTATCCGGATGTTACAGATGCCATCAACAAAAAAATGTTTTCAGGAACTTTGTTTATTAATTATGTTGGACATGGTGGTCCGTTAGGATTGGCAAAAGAAAGAATTTTAGATTATGAAGATATAAATCAATGGAGCAACAGCACCAAACTGCCTGTATTTATTACTGCTTCTTGCGAATTTGCACCTTTTGATCTCACTAATCAATACACAGCCGGAGAACGTGTTTTGTTTCAATCTAATGGTGGTGGAATTGCCTTAGTTACAACCACCAGAATTGTATATTCAAACAGAAACAAAGTGATGAACCAAAATTTTATGACGCAGTTTGTAAACGCATATTCTAACAAAGATTTAAAATTGGGTGATGTTTTAAGAATTGCTAAAAACAACACTAATACCGGCGATGGAAACAGAAAATTTTCTCTTTTAGGTGACCCAGCAATCGAGTTAGCTATTCCAAAATATAATGTAGTTGCAACAAAATTAAACTCCGTTCCTATTTCTTCTCCGCATGACACTTTAAAAGCATTATCAAAAATAACAATTGAAGGAGAAGTTAGAGATTTAAGTAATTCATTAATGAGCGATTTCAATGGTATTACTGCCATTAATATCTACGACAAAACAAAAAATGTAAATACATTACAAAACGACCCGCAGAGTTTAGCTTTTTCATTTTCTTTACAAAAAAACATCATTTATAAAGGAAAAACACAAACGACTAACGGAAAATTTACCACTACTTTTTTAGTGCCTAAAGATATCGACTATACTTACGGTACGGGCAAAATAAGTTTGTACTCCTATTCAGATACTACAGATGCTGCAGGTTATTCAAATGATATTATAGTTGGAGGCGCCAGCGATACTTTCCCGACCGATAATAAAGGACCGGAAATTGATGTTTTTATGAATGATGATAAATTTGTATTCGGTGGAATTACAGATGAAAGTCCTAAATTATTTTGTAAGTTTTATGATGAAAATGGCATCAATACTTCCGGAAATGGATTAGGACACGACATTACCGCAATTATTGACAATGACACGAAAAACTTTTATACCTTAAACGATTTTTACGAAACCGAAGTTGATGATATCAGTAATGGGAAATTGTTGTATCCATTTTCTAAACTCTCTAAAGGAAGACATACATTAGAAGTAAAAGCTTGGGATGTACTTAATAATTCAGGCGTTGGATACACTGAATTTTTAGTGGAAGAAAATGCCAAATTAGCTTTGTCGCATGTACTCAATTATCCAAATCCGTTTACAACCTACACTCGATTTATGTTTGAGCATAATCGCCCCGGAGCTTCATTAGATTTAAAGATTGAAATTTTCTCGGTTTCGGGTAAAGTAATTAAAACAATTACGCGTAATATAAATACTTCAGGATATCGTGTAGACGATATTACTTGGGATGGTTTGGATGATTTCGGCGATAAAATAGGAAATGGCATCTATATCTACCGAATAACTTTAAAAGATGATAGTGGAAAAAAAGTCAGTCAATACCAAAAATTAGTGGTGTTAAATTAGATTATTTAAAATAAATTTGCCATTTTAACGTTTCCAAATTCAGCGAATACTATTTATGAGATACAATCCAATTTCTACCTACATATTTACAACAGCCATTCTACTTCTTTTCTGTACTACTTTGCATGCTCAAATAAATAGTAGTAAAGGAGGTATCAATACTGTTAATAGTGCTGTTCCATTTCTCAGAATTATTCCCGACGCTAGAGGTGGCGGAATGGGCGATGTGGGAATTGCAACTTCCGTTGATCCGAATGCTTCTTTCTACAATGCATCTAAATTGGCATTCGCCAAACGAAAGCTCGGATTTTCTTTATCGTATGCACCATGGTTGCGCGCCTTAGGTATTACGGATATTTTTATGACTCATTTCACTTTCTATTATAAAGTTACTCCAAATGATGTTATTCATACTTCGCTAAAGTTTTTTAGTTTGGGAGATATTGAATTCACAGATAATGCCGGAAACTCTATTGGAAACGGAAGTCCACGTGAATTATCTTTTGATGCCGGTTATACCAGACGCTTAGGTAAACATTTCGGATTAGGTGTTGCCTTTAGATATATTTATTCCAACTTAGCACAAGGTCAAAGTATTGGTAGTGTTCCTATCAAAGCAGGACATGCCGGAGCAGCTGATTTAACTGCTACTTATAACTTGGATATGAAAGTCGGAAAAAGAAAGAAAATGGATGGCAATTTTATGGCTGGAATTGCTATTACCAATATGGGCTCAAAAATTTCTTATACAGCAGATGCTGTAGAGAAAGACTTTATTCCGGCAAACTTGGGCATCGGTGTTGGTTTCAGACTTCAACCTACTAAACAACATGAATGGGGAATTTATTTAGATGCTAATAAATTATTAGTTCCAACTCCGGATTCTACAGATAGCGATGGCGACAATATTCCTGACTTTAAACAAC
Source organism: Bacteroidota bacterium (assembly GCA_020436225.1). Classification (GTDB taxonomy): domain Bacteria; phylum Bacteroidota; class Bacteroidia; order Chitinophagales; family JADIYW01; genus JADJSS01. The sequence goes on from JAGQYE010000110.1 coordinate 51,594, forward strand.
AATCTTCGTTTAAAGGTTTGTTTACTTCTTTAGGTGATGCACCTGGTGGTTTTAAAGAAGAAATGCGCGAATGGACAATGGGCATTGGTACAGAATATTGGTACGATCATATTTTCGGCGTTCGTGCCGGCTATTTTTTAGAGGCCAAAGACAAAGGATATAGAAGATTTGTTTCTACAGGAATTGGTGTAAAATACAGCGTATTCGGATTAGATTTTTCTTATTTGATTCCAACGGGCGGTGCACGTAATCCGCTGGATAATACTTTCCGTTTTACCTTGAAATTTGACTTTGCAAAAGTGGGTGGCAACAAAGTAGATATTGATGGAGATGATATCAATGATGCAACAGACAAAGTGGATAAAGGAACGAGAAAACGCTTAAAGAAACAAAAAGCAGATTGAGCATTTATCAAAATTTATGCTTGTTTTTTCTATTGATTTTCCATTTAGAAAATTACTAACTGCAATGGCTTGTGTCTTCACAAAACATAAATAATCTTGTTCACACTTTTTTCTTATCGGTCGGTGTCCTCACCGACAGAAAATTACTTAAAGTGTTTTTTAATTTACCACTAAGAACTCAAAAGAAAGTAAATTAAATGTTCTGGCTTCAGAAATGAGTCGCTGTTAAAATAAACTAGAATAAAAGAAAATTATCCTTCAAAATTGATGGAAAAAGTAAACGCTCGATTGTATAATCCTTTTATAAATTTAGATGCCGGCAATGAGTTGTCATATTTATGAATATTCAACACAGAATTTGACATCTTAAATTCAGGAGAAAGAATAAATAACGGGAAATGTATTTCTAATCCAGCTCCATAATTTATTGCAAAGTCGTGCGGTGATTGTAAAGGCATATTCACTTGTCTTCTCGCCTTAAAATTTCGTCCAACATCATAAGAATATTTGAAACCGGCAATCAAATATAATTTTACATCTCGAAGCGGTTGCGATTTGAATTTAAATTCTATCGGAAATTCAAAAAATATTTGAGGAATATCTTTTTTTTCTGTTGATGCATTGCTATACGTATAATTAAGTTGTTTGTTAGAAAAAACAAAACCAGGCAAAGTGCGCAACTCTACATATCTATTGATGTGAAAGCTAATTAAAGCACCAATACCAAAATCAATACCATATTTAGATTTAATAGCTAAAATGCTATCGCTAGCGGCAAAAAGTTCGTTGTGTTTTATTTTGAAATCAGAAAAGCCACTGGCTAAATGAATACCGAAATGATACCTTTTTCTGGCAAACTTCATATCATTTTCCATTACATTACGTTGTGCAAACGTAAGAACCGGAACAAACAAGAATAATAATAAGATTATTTTTCTGCTATATAGATGGTACTTATGCCAAAAGTAAGTTGTTTGCATTCAATTTTTTTAAATCCGGCGTATTGTAATAATTCAACAAATTTTTTCCCGTCTGGAAAGATGCGAACGCTTTCAGGTAAATAACTGTAAGCACTATCATCTTTCGAAACTAATTTTCCCACAAACGGTAAAACGTTACAAAAATAAAAATAGTATAGTTTTTTGATAAACCAATTTTGTGGTTTAGAGAATTCTAAAACAAAAATTTTTCCTCCAACATTTAAAACGCGACGCATTTCTCCTAATCCTGCAATGGCATTTTCAAAATTACGAATGCCGAATGCGATGGTAACAACATCAAAAGTATTATCATGAAAAGGAAGATTTTCGCCATCAGCTAATTGCAAATCAATATTGGGATATTTTTTGATTTTTTGTTTGCCTACTTCCAACATTTTCTCCGAAATATCAACGCCAATAATTTTTTCCGGATTTACTGCCGTTGCCGCAATCGCTAAGTCGGCTGTTCCGGTTGCTACGTCTAAAATTTGCTTCGGATTTGATTTTCTCAGCAATGAAATTAATTTCCTTCGCCATAACTTATCAATGCCCAACGAAAAAAAATGATTCAAAAAATCATACGTGCCGGCAACGTTATTAAACATTGTCGCAATTTGCTGCTTCTTGCTTTCGTTTGAATTATATGGTGTTAATGGTGTGCCCATTGAATTTCTATTAATCATTAAAATAAGAAACAATTTTTTCTTATTTATTTCAGATTGCACAAAAGTAGAAAATTAAAATTCAATCTATGGAAAATAGTATTCATCTTTGCATTAAATAAACTAAAATTTGATACGTTCAGCAAAATTTATAGGTTCTTTCCCGAAAACAGATGATTGTCCGAAAGAAAATTTTCCGGAATTTGCCTTTATAGGAAGAAGTAATGTCGGCAAATCTTCGCTTATAAACTTATTGACTAATAAAAAAGAATTAGCCAAAGTTTCTAAAACGCCGGGAAAAACTCAAAACATTAATTTTTTCTTGATTGATGAGCATTGGCATTTGGTGGATTTGCCCGGCTATGGTTATGCTCGCGTATCCAAAACCACGCGACAAGGTTTTGATAAAATGATTCGATATTATATTTCGCATCGTCAACAATTACTTACACTTTTTGTGTTGGTAGATGTTACTATTTCACCACAAAAAATTGATTTAGATTTTATTAATTGGTTAGGTGAAATGCGTATTCCGTTTTCTGTAATTTTTACCAAATCTGACCGAGAAAAAGCAAACACCATCAAGAAAAATGTAAAGAATTTCAATGAAAAACTATTAGAAAATTGGGAAAGTCTGCCGAATTATTTCATTACTTCTTCAGAAAAAAACAGAGGTAAAGAAGAAGTGTTGACTTATATCACTTCGCTTATTCAACTAGAAACAGAAACTATTTAACTAGGCTTATTGCATTTATCCACATTCATTTGGCAACAAAATTGCTGAATACTTTTCAATTAGATTATTTTTGCATCAAATGAAACGAATTATTCCATTCTTTTTTTTATTGATTTCTATTTTTCATTCTAAAGCACAAGATATCGACGGAAAATGGATTGGGCATTTTATTCAATATGTACACAATCGTTATGAAGTAGAATTAGATGTTGAGAAATTGCCTCCGGGAAATATTTTTTCTGCACGAATGCGTGTCATGGATAATTTTTATTATGGCGAATACAATGTCAGTGGTTATATCTGCAACAAGAAATTTTTAGAAATTACAACTATCGTTTTATTATATGAAAACAGACCAGGCAGTTGGATTGATTGCTTAAATGGTACTTTTGATTTGAATGATGATGAAACTCTATTAACTTTTACCGATACTTGGCTTCAACGTGAGCAAAAAAATAATGCCTGTAAAGTAAAGTATATTCAAAAAGATATGTTTCAATGTTTGCGCTCTGCCTATTTGCACAAACCTAAATATCAATCTGAAATTACAGCATTTGAACAAAAATGGAATGATGTTAAACAACCGAAATTGTTAGCTACAAAAATAAAGAAGCCGGAAACTAAAAAACCTGAAGTAAAAGAAGAAACGAAACCGATTCCTGATAATAGCATCAATATTGCTACAAATGCAGATTTCCAAAATACGGAAACAAAAATTGTGGCTAAAAATGAAGATCGAGCACCAATAATCGATACATTTGAAACCGTTCAGACAAGACAAGTTGTTGTAAAAGATGAAATCGAGGTATCTCAAAAAGAAATTACCATTGAATATTGGGACAGATACAACGAAGATGGCGACTCAGTCAACATTTTCCTCAATAAAAAACCAATTCTAAAAAATGTCCTTTTAACAAAAGAAAGAAAATCAATTACTATACAATTGGAACAAAAAGTGAATTATTTAGTTTTAGATGCTATAAATCAAGGAACAGAACCACCAAATACTGCTTCTATTACGGTGAAAGATGGCAAAAAAATTCAAAATATATCGTTGACTTCGAATATGCAACGCAGCGGGGCGCTCAAAATTGTATATAAAAAACCTGATAAATAAAAGTAACTTTCACGTTTTCAGCATATTAATAGTTTACTTATCCTTAATAATAAACTCATTCTCAAACTTTATTATTTATAAAAAAAATTGTATCTTTGCAGTCCAAATAAGAAAAATAACAAAAATGAAAGCAGATATCCATCCAAAAGAATACAGATTTGTGGTTTTTAAAGATTTCTCTTGTGACCATACCTTTTTAGGCAAATCTTGTGCATCAACTAAAGAAACCATAAAATGGGAAGACGGCAACGAATATCCATTAGTAAAATTAGAGGTTTCTAACGTTTCGCATCCATATTATACTGGAAAACAAAAATTATTAGATACAGCAGGTCGTATCGACAAATTCAACAAAAAATACGGCAAAAAATAATTTTATTTTGCACTCAAATTTTAAAAGTCTATTCTTAATTGGATAGACTTTTTTTATTGAAAAAAATCAGCCTAAAAAGCAAGCAATATCCTTTTCAGTTTGTACGCTTTTTATTTTATTTTTACACTATGTCCACACAACATATTGTACTCTTTGATGCAAACACTCGCGACAATTTATTGCCATTAGTAGCCACTCGTGCTGTGGCAGATATTCGCATCGGCATATTAACACTAAAAGAAAAATGGGAAAAATATTTCAATTGTACAATTGAGGTTTTAACACAACCTTATTTGCAAAATAAATATCCGTTTTCATCTCAAGAAAATGCGATATACGTCAACGCACAAGTATTGCCAAATAAAAAAATTGTTGATGCTATCTTACAATTAGATGAAAATGAGTTATTACAAAGCCAGCAACAAATTCTTGCTTTTAAATCCACTTCGGCTATTCAAAAAATAGAAGAATTTGCGGAACAAAATTTCCAAAAAACAGAATTTAATGAAGCAACTTTTATTAATTATTGTTGGGATATTTTTACTTACAACGGACAAGAAATACGCAATGATATTCAACTGTTAGGATTAAAACCAAATCCGGAAAAACTATCTAAAACCAACACACTTTTAGGAAATGAAATTTATGTAGAGGAAGGTGCGCAATGCGAATGTTCCGTTTTAAATAGCAATAACGGACCAATTTATTTAGGTAAAGATAGTGAAGTGATGGAAGGCTGCACCATTAGAGCGCCATTTGCATTAGGCGAACACGCCACATTAAAAATGCAAACAAAAATTTATGGCGATACTACTGTTGGTCCACATTGCAAAGTCGGTGGCGAAGTTTCCAATTCGGTGCTCTTCTCCTACTCAAACAAAGGCCACGATGGTTTTTTGGGAAATGCAGTAATTGGTGAATGGTGCAACTTAGGCGCAGACACCAATAATTCCAACTTAAAGAACAATTATTCTTCCGTAAAGGCTTATCATTATCCAAACAAAAATCTTATCGATACAGGTTTGCAATTCTGTGGTTTAATTATGGGCGACCATGCCAAAGCTGCCATTAACACGCAATTTAATACAGGCACTGTTGTCGGCGTATTTGCCAATGTTTTTTCTGCCGGATTTCCACCGAAATTTATTCCTGATTTTGCTTGGAACAACGATATTTTCGATTTAGAAAAAGCCTACGAAGTAGCACAACGTGTAATGGAACGCCGCAACATACAACTCAGCGCAAACGACAAAGAAATTTTAAAATACATTTTTGAACAAGCAAAACAAGATAAGAAATGAGAAAGAAAATTATTGCCGGAAATTGGAAGATGAATACTGTTAAAGAAGAAGCTGAAAGTTTATTAAAATCTATCTCAGCGCAAACAGCTACTTCAAATTTATCAGAAAATAAAATTGTAGTTGTGGCAACACCATTTCCATTTATTCCTTTTTGTGTTGACACATTTTCCGGATTTTCTCATATCTATTCAGCCGCACAAAATTGCAGCGAACACGAACAAGGTGCTTATACAGGAGAAGTTTCAGCAAAAATGTTAGCTTCATTAAATGTTCAGTATGTAATTCTCGGACATTCTGAAAGACGACAATATTACAACGAAAGCGATGCACTCATTTTACAAAAAATAAAACAAGCACAATCGCAACAACTAATTCCCATTTTTTGCTGTGGCGAATCTTTAGAGATTCGAGAAAAACAACAGCATTTCGATTTTATAAAAACGCAATTAGAGCAATGTATTTTTCAATTATCTGAAGATGAAATAAAAAATTTAGTAATTGCTTACGAACCAATTTGGGCAATTGGAACAGGCAAAACAGCAACACCGGAACAAGCACAAGAAATCCACGCATTTATAAGAAATGAACTTACAAAAAAATACAACGAAACTTTGGCGCAAGAAATTTCTATTCTTTACGGCGGAAGCGTGAATGCAAAAAATGCGCAAGAATTATTTGCTTGTGATGATATTGATGGCGGTTTGGTTGGTGGCGCATCATTGAAAGCCGATGAATTTATAAACATCATAAATGCTATGTCATGATTTATGTCGTTTCCGTATCGTATCCTGCAACATTAGAAAAAGAAGATTTTGTTGGTTTATTTTTCGAGATAGAACATGAAGGCATGCAAGAAAATGAATCTACTTTAGATGTATTTTGCAATGAAGAACAACTTGATGAACTTGAAAAATTTATTGCTGAACTATCGGAAAGCTTTGAATTAAAATCAACAAAAAAAATATTGGAAAACAAAAATTGGAATGCGCAATGGGAAAGTTCATTTCAACCTATACAAGTAGATGATGATTTTTATATACGAGCAACTTTTCATCCCAAAAACAAAAATGTAAAACAGGAAATCATTATAGAACCTAAAATGTCATTTGGAACCGGACATCATGCAACGACTTACCAAATGATACAAAATATGTGTTTGTTGCCATTAGAAAACAAAACCGTTTTAGATCTTGGCTCAGGCACCGGAATTTTAGCTATTGTTGCAGAAAAATTAGGCGTAGCAAATGTTGTTGCTATCGATTATGATGAATGGTGTTATAAAAATTGCTTGGAAAATATAGCATTAAACAATGCTCAAAATATAGAAACAAAACTCGGCGAGATACACGACATCAAACAGCAAAAATTTGATATTATTTTAGCCAATATTCATCGCAATTATTTGGTAGAAAATATGGAAATACTTCAATCTATTTTGTCCGAAGATGGATATTTAGTAATTTCAGGTTTCTACATTGCCGACTGTAAACAACTTCTTGATAAAGCTCTGGAATATAATTTGATAGCACATTACCAAACTACTCGTGAAAATTGGAGTTGTATTGTATTTAAAAAATAAATTGAAACAAGAAATCTTATGAAGAAACTAATTTCTATTGTTGTATTTACTTTCACTATATTCTATACGTTTGCTCAATATCCAAAAGAATTTCCGACTGACCAAACCGGTTTTGGAAAGACTTATGCTGAGCTAATAAAAAAATATTGTTCGCGCGATGATTGCAAAGCTGTTGCAGAACAATTACCAAATGCCATTAATTCAGGAAAAGCTGCATCTTATTTTTTTAAGATTAAAGGAATTGCACAATCTATGTTATTGAAAAAAGCCGGAGCTTATCCAACGTTTTTTCAATTCGGACAACTATTGCTTTCTCTTGATAAAACCAACATCAATACTGATGCTATTGACAAAAATTTTGATATTCTACAATCGTTGATTGATGATGCAAACCCAGGAAACATTAAGGAATTCACCAATTATATTGAATATCTCAACAATTTATACATCTATAATACTTTGTATTATACTAACACCAACATTTGGAAGGCATCCGGAAGTTTCTCTGTCGATTTAATCAATAAAAAACCGGTTTATACATTCAATTCCACCGATTTAACAGGCATTTCTAATGTGGATACATTAACGTTAGAAAATGAAAGTGGACAATATTATCCGTTAGAAAATTTATGGATTGGAGAAAAAGGAAAAATAGCGTTGAAGCGCGCAGGATTTAATCCGGCAAATAATTTTGTTACTTTTGGAAATCATCAGATTAATTTTTCTAAATCTGATATTGAAATCGACTCGGCAAATTTTACCTTCAAGCCCGTATTAGATGAAGTATTGAAAGGAAAATATATCGACAAATTACTGCAAGCGAAATCTCAAGGAACATATTATCCTAAATTTCGTTCTTACAATACCAATGTTCACTTTAATACTTTATCAAAAGAAGTTACACTTAAAGCCGGTTTTGAATTAGAAGGCACAAATGTGTATGGTGTTGGCTCTGATACTGTTTTACCTACAATTACATTGAAAGGGAAAGACAATAAAGAAAAAGTTCGAGTAACGGCAAATAGAATCCAACTTAAAGAATTTAAAGATATCGATATTGAAGATGCTTCTTTGACTATCTTTTTAGATAGCAATACTATTATTCATCCTTTCGTTAATTTCTCTTATAAAGCTGACAAAAAAGCAATAAAAGCTTACCGCGACAATAAACCACTTTCTAAACAACCTTTTACAAGTGAATATCATAAAATGTTTATTTATGCTGATATTTTAGAATGGAATTTAGACAGCTTAAATATGCGCTTTAGTATGATTACTTATTCCGGCGACAAACCGGCTATTTTCGAATCGTTTAATTACTATCAACCTAATTTAGAAAACAAATACAAAGGAACAAACGAACGTGGTCCAATTGATAAAATATACAGTTATTATGAAAGTTCAGGCGATCGTTTTATAGATGCACAAAGTATAGCCGGAGAAATTAATCCGAATGTACCTTTTAAATCTACTGAATATATTTTCTACAAATTGGTGGAAGATGCATACATCAATTATTATCCTGAAACACGAACTATTGAAGTAAAAGAAAAACTCATTAATCATGCACTTTCAGCAAAAGGCAAACAGGATTACGACTTTATAAAATTCGCTTCCTTTAATCGAAATCTAAATGCACGATTAAATGTCAAAACAAATATTCTGGAAATTTATGGTGTGGAAGAAATTAATATGAGCACAAAATCGGGCGTAAAATTTATTCCGATAAATGATACCGTTCGCATTGCCAAAAACAGAGTGATGACCTTGAGTGGGAAAATTCAAGTTGGCAATTTTGATTTCATTGCGAAACGTGTCGATTTTGATTACGACAACTACGCCTTCAAGATGAAAAATATAGATTCTATGGTAATATATGTTCCGGAATCTGACAAACCCAATGAACAAGGCGTTATTCGCATGATTCGTTCTAAAACACCTATTCAAAATATTTCCGGCATTTTACATATTGCAGAGCCGGACAATAAATCAGGCACCAACAACAACCAAAAATATCCATTCTTCTCCAGTGGCGATACTTCTACTATTGCTTATGACAAAGGCGACAATGGAAAAAAATACGCAAAAGACAAATTTTATTATCAAGTTTTTCCTTTCGAATTAGATAGTTTAAATCAACTCAATACATCCAACTTAGAATTAAATGGTCAACTAATTTCAGGTGGAATTTTTGCACCAATTAAATCTGATTTGAAATTGCAAAACGACAAATCTTTTGGAGTTAATGTAAATACAGGAAGTGAAGGTTATAATTTATTTGGCAATAAAGGAAAATATACAGCCGATTTAAAATTGGACAACAATGGTCTTTCAGGAAAAGGCGTTTTTGAATTTGGGCCGGTAAAACTATATGCTGATACAACTTTCTTCTTCACTGACAGCGTATATGCGCAATTAGATAGTGTCAGAATTACGGAAGATACAAAAGCTAATTTACCACAAGCCATGATTAATCAATCTTCATTTATTTGGAATGTAAATAAAGATTCATTGACAATTTCTGAAAATAAAGGTGAAGTATTTAGTATGTACAACAGTACAACTAACTTCGATGGCAAATTGATTTTACATCAAAATAAATTATCCGGACTTGGAACTTTATCTTGGAATCATACCAAAATTACATCCGATAATATCGACTTTAAAGCAAGAGCATTTATTGCAAAAAATGGTCAACTTAATTTATCTACAGATGAAGGTATCTCGCTGTTGTCTTCTAACGACGTAAACGCAACATTCGATTTAACTAATAAAATTGCCGACATCGAATTAAATAAAAATGATACCATTCCATTAGAATCCTTTAAGTATGTAGCTAACCCAAAATTCTTGCATTTTGATTTAGCTAAAAATAAATTGACTTTGAATGCCGCTTCTAAAAGTGCTAAATTCTTTTTGTTGTCCACCGACCCAATCAAAGATTCTTTAAAATTTATAACCTCAACTGCTGATTTAGATTTGAACGACAATTCTATTCACTTCGATGGAATTAATGAATTGCTTTTAGCCGATTCAAAAATCATTCCTGATAAAGGTGAAATATTTATTGAACAAGATGGAACTGTTCGTACGCTAAAAAATGCTACAGTAATTTTTAACGCAGAAAAAGCCTATCACAAAATCAAGAATGCAGAGATTAATGTAATTGGAAGAAATGATTTTAATGGAAGCGGAGTTTATGATTTTGTGTTGAATGATGGCACTTCAGAAAATGTACATATTGCGATGATTCATGTAAAAAATCCGGATAAAGAAAATGGAATTTTAGAAAAGAAAAGCAAACGTGATAAAAATGAAACCGATAACAAAGCTGCATTTTATACAGTTGCCAATACAGATATTTTAGAAGAAGATAATTTTAGATTAGACAAAAAAGTGTACTACAAAGGACATTTTGATTTCGATTCTAAGAGTAAAGACATCTATTTAGATGGTGCAATTAAAATTGATATTGAAAATAACGCCAGTGATTGGTTGCCAAATAAACAAACATTAAATCCGGAAAATCCGAAGATAAAATTAGACAGCATCTTAAATAATGCAGATAATAATTTAGTAGTAGGATTGCTTTTAGATAAAAGTATTCCTGATTTTTATACTTCCATTTTACAAACCAAACATGGATTTAATGATGCAACCATTATGAATGTAAAAGGGAAAATGGCTTATAGTAAAACGGAACCGAATACAGTGATTTTCGGAGATGAAAATGCAATGACTTCACCTTATTCGCATAGTTCTTGTTTAAAATATAATGAAAAAACAAGAGTAGTAGATGCAGCCGGAGAAATAAACTTCGGATTAAATCTGGCACCTTGTAAAGCTACATCTGTTGGTTCGTTTACTTACACACCAAATACTAATAATTTAGTCATCACATCAGATTTAGCTGTAAAATTTTTATTACAACCTTACGTAGCCAATTCGATAATCAACGAGTTTTTAGTGGGTGAAGGCGCAGCTAATTTTGTTACTTATCGAAGAGATAAAACGTTCTTTAAAACTGTTTCTATTCTAGCAAAAGATACAGTCGAATCAAATCATCTTATTGCTAATTTATATGCATCCGATTCGATGTTTATTCCGAAAAGTATGGATTACAATATGCTACTTTCCGGAAGTAAATTTTATTGGGATAACCAAGATGCAACATTCAAAAGTGTAGAAACTGTGAGCTTAGCATTCTTTGGCTCAACAATTATCAAAAGAAGCTATGATGCATATATTGAATTGGGTTATGCATATGGCAGCGACTTTATAAATATTTATTTACAAGGAAGTTCAGGCAATTGGTTGTTTATAAAAATCAAGAGCGGACAAATGGGCATTGCTTCTTCTGTTCCTGATGTTCAAAATACTATTTTGCTCTTAAAAGATTCTGAAAGATTGTACAGAGAAGGAAAACAAATTATTTTTGAACTGATGCCGGCTGATTTATCTATGCGCGATAATTTTGTTTTGAGAATGGAAGATTTCAAAGCTCGATATAAAGTAGGAAAAGATATCAATAAACCAATTACAACACCTACAGAAAGCGAGCCGGTAACTCCTGAATAATTTTTTCTACGTTGAATAAACTATTAAAATTTGCCAGCTATTTTTTCGATATTCCATTGAAAAAAGTACATAGTCAGTATAGTGATGAAGTGCAAGTTTCTGTTCATCTTGGACAATATAAACTCAGCACTAAAAATGCTATTTATTCTTTCGGAAAAAAATATACTTCTTTTGAAACTGCAATTCAACAAATAAAATCAAAACAACGAATACAACAGGTTTTAGTGCTTGGATTTGGCTTAGGAAGTGTTGTCGATTTGTTAGAAAACCACATCAACATAAAAAAAATAGTTGCTGTTGATGCAGATAAAATTATTCTTCAATTAGCTCAACGCTACTCACAAGCAAAATTGAAAAATAAAGTAAATTATGTGTGTGATGATGCTATTCATTTTATTCAAAATAATACTTCAGTTTTTGATTTAGTGTTGGTGGATTTATTTATCGACGATAAAACACCTAAACAATTTTTAGAAACATCTTTTCTAAATCAACTAAAAAAAAGTGTAGCACAAAATGGTATTTTAATTTTCTCCAAGTTGGACGATTCGCAAGAAAACAAAAATGAAAATGCGCTTTTTGAAAATCATTTTTCAAACATATTTAACGAAAGTTATGCCATAGAAACAGATGGCAATAAACTCTTTATTTGGAAAAATAATTAAATCTTATTGTCTAAATTCTCGGCGATGTAAAAGAGGTGTAAGGGTGCCAACTAAAGCGCCAACGGCATAACCTGTAATAACATCAGTCCAATAATGTTTGCCGGCTTTCACACGCAAAAGTCCGGTTAATACAGGAAAAATGGCGGCACTCGTCCACACCAATGGTTTCCATCTCGATTGCGGATGATAATCAGCATAAACCATTGCTATAAAATAAGTGCTGGCAGCCGTAATAGACGTATGTCCGGAAAAAAAGGAAGATGTCGCTTTTTTATTGAACTTAGTTCCAACATAATCGGGGTTATACACATACGGACGCTTGCGCTGCATCATCTCTTTTGCAAACATCGTTAACGTTGAAGTGAGTGCAAATGTTTCCACCCAAACCGGCAACACTTTATTCCAATCTTTTCTTATTTTCTTATCGATAAACAAAAATGCCGGACTTACCATTGCCGAATATTGAAATACATCACTCGTAATGGCTGCTGCTTTCGAATGTTGGTAAATAGCATATCTATCAAATTTATTGACATCACTTGCTTGTAACGAATTCAAATCTGCAGGAGTTAGCACTTTATGTTTCCGATATTTTACAAGTGCTGCAATTCCGGTTCCGGCAGTTATCAATCCAATTGGAATATCAACGCTCAACCTAAATTTATAAACACTTTTATATTGAGAACTGTCTTGAGCAAAACTACTCCACGTTATAAAAAATAAAAATAAATAGGAAATTGTTTGTTTCATTATCGTAAAAATACTACAAAAATCAGCTTATTAATGTAAATTTGGAATATTAATTCATAAGATACAGTTGATGAAGACTATTTTCTACACGTTTATTCTCCTTCTTATTTCAACTTTCACCTTCGCAGAAGGAACATTTATCAGTGGAAAAATTACCAACGAAGATAGCAAGCAACCTATCGCTGGTGCTGTTATCAAAATCAATTTTTTTTATGGAATTTATTATACTGCAATTTCAGATTCAACAGGTTCTTATCAAATCAAAACAAAAGATGAACTTGTAAAAGATTATTATACATTAGAAATTTCTGCTAATAACTATTATACTTTAAATGGCATTATCCTTGTTTCTAACAATGCACAATATAATTTTAGTTTAAAGCACAAACCGATAACTAAGAAAACAGTTGATACTATTATTTCCATAAAAGATACAACATCATTAGTTCAAACAACATCGCCTAAAAAAAATAATTTAGAAGGTTATGCAACCAACAATTTAGTTTTTTTGATTGATGTTTCTTCTTCGATGAATAAACCTATTCGTTTGCCATTACTAAAAGAATCATTAAAATATTTGGTAGATGAATTAAGGCCAACAGACAAAATTACGTTGATGGCTTTTTCTAAAACGGTAGAAGAAGTTCTACCTGCAACATTTGCGAATCAAAAAGAGTTGATAAAAAATGCCATCGATTCTTTAAAATACGGAAGCACCACGCAAGGCGGTTTGGCTGTCGAAAAAGCCTATCAAGCAACGCTTCAAACATTTGTCGAAAATGGAAATAACAGAATTGTTTTAGCCAGCGATGGTTTATTTACTTCCGGGAAAAAAGACTATAAGCGCATAGAGAATTCAATTAAAGATGGTTTAAAAAAACAAATCAGCATTTCCATTTTTTGTTTCGGAAAACCAACAACAGAAACGAGTTCGCAACTTAATAAATTAGCAAATTCAGGAAAAGGAAACTTTGCTGTAATTTCCAATATTGATGAAGCTAAAGCGGATATGTTAGAAGAAGCAAAAGCAATAAAACAATAATAACTAAGAAACGCGCAACCATTCCCGCATCCAACGTTCAGGAATTTCATTATTTAACGCAGTTAAATAATCTTTATACGTACAAGGAATTAATTTATGCTTGCTGATGCCAAATTCTTCATACATAATTTTCATCCACCAACGATCGCTTTTATTACTTTTTAAGAAGATAAAATCATTTTCAGCATCTTCAATTTGTACAATGTATTGAGCAAACACTTTTTCATCTGTAATTGGATAATCTTGTCGGCGCAAGCTCACACCTTCCATAAAATACCAAACCATTTGTGCCATTTGATGTGCCGTAATTGAGCTTTTATCTAATGTTGGATTAAAATCATAAAAGCCAATACTCATGAGTTGGTCGCTCATGCCTGCATAGCGAGCAATAGCACAAGCTTCATCACCAAATAAACCATTCGGTGAAGGTTCAGGCTGTGCCGGCGCATCTGAATAACGAATAGCATTGATATTAAACGTAACCATAGCTGCTTCGCGCAAATATGTTTCTACATCAAAAATATGTTCTTTAATTTTTCCTACACGCAACAAGTTGTGATTCTTACTTTTCAAATACGACAACTGCTTTTCTTGCATAAAATAAGTTTGATAAGCAATTAAATGATACGATTTTAAAAAATTACTAAAGAAAAAATCTTTTAAATAGGTTTTATAAATATCAACATCGCTTTCTTCCCACATTACTTTTGATGCGACATGCGCAACTGTAATTGGATTTTCAAAAATCTCGTATGCTTTAAATTGTGCAGAAGCTAATGCCGCATCGCCGCCAATAATAATTGTTATAATATTTTTCTTGAACAAGGTATGCATAGTTTCTACCAATGCCACCAAAGTATCCACATACGTCTCTCCTGCTTTAATGTTGCCTAAGTCTAACAATTGCATGCCATTTGTAAATGCTGCATACTGATAAAGTTGTTTACGCACTTCATCGGCAGCAAGTTCTGTTCCTTTATTCGACACGTAACCTCTGTAATCCTCCACACCTAAAAGTGCTACTTGGTAATTTTCTAAAGTTTGTGTTTGTTGATAGAGTTGAATATGTTGCTGAATATGTTTGTTGGTATAATAGTATTGATTCAACAAGTTGACATCGATGGGCTTTAAAAATTCACTCAACATAAATAAACATTTGAATCAAAATTACGACAGTGATTTTTTTCAATTTTTATTTTTACTCAACGAATGTTGATTAAAAAAGGAAGTGCCGTAATTTTAAGTAACTACGGCACAAAAGGAACTAAAATAAAATTCGTACAAAGCATACGAATTATCGTGCCAATCTTTAATTGGCTATATTTTTATATCAAATTAAGCAGCCCAACTTTCTCTATCTAAACTTCTAAATTGTATGGCTTCTGCTAAATGTTCCATCTTAATATTTTCGCTATTATCTAAATCAGCAATTGTTCTTGCTACTCTAATAATGCGTTCATAAGCTCGAGCTGATAAGCCTAATCTTTTCATGGCATTATTCAATAAATTTTGAGATGCTGAATCAATCGCACAAAAAACATTAGTTTGGTTAGTCGCCATTTGCGCATTACAATGAATAGCAGAATCTGCAAAACGTTTTTCTTGTATTTGTCTGGCAGCAATCACTCTATTTCGAATAGCTTCACTTTTTTCTGATGTTCTTTTAGAAGATAAATCTTCCAATTTTACAGGAATTACTTCAACGTGTAAATCAATTCTATCCAACAATGGACCAGAAATTTTATTCAAATATTTATGCACAACACCTGGCGCACACACGCAATCTTTTTCCGGATGATTATAATAGCCACAAGGGCAAGGATTCATGCTGGCTATCAACATAAAATTTGCCGGATAATCAATTGTAAATCGCGTGCGTGAAATATTGACTTTTCTTTCTTCCATTGGTTGGCGCATCACTTCTAATACATCGCGCTTGAATTCGGGCAATTCATCTAAAAACAAAACGCCATTATGCGCCAAAGAAATTTCGCCGGGTTGCGGATTGCTTCCACCACCAACCAACGCCGCATTGGAAACGGTATGATGTGGCGATCGAAACGGACGTTGATACAGCAACGAACTATTTTTTCTTAATTTTCCGGCAACAGAATGAATTTTTGTAGTTTCTAAAGCTTCTTGTAAAGATAATGGTGGCAAGATGGTCGGCATACGCTTTGCCAACATTGTTTTGCCGGCACCGGGCGGTCCAATCAAAATAACATTATGTCCGCCTGCGGCAGCAATTTCCAATGCACGTTTAATATTTTCTTGTCCTTTTACATCGGCAAAATCAAAAGCATTATAATCGTTGATTTGAAAAAAATCATCTTTAGGTTTTATACTTAATGGTTCTAATTCTTTTTCGTCATTCAAAAATTGCACCACTTCATCAATATGTTCAACACCATAAATTTTTATTCCTTCAACAATGGCAGCTTCGCGTGCATTTTGTTTCGGTAAAATAAAACCTTCAAAACCGTCTTTTTGTGCTTGGATAGCAATAGGCAGAGCGCCTTTTATGGGTTGTAATTTTCCGTCTAAAGAAAGTTCACCCATGATGATATATTTAGAAAGATGTGTGGCTTGTATTTGTTCCGAAGCTGCCAAAATACCAATAGCTATTGGCAAATCGTAAGCTGAACCTTCTTTGCGAATATCAGCCGGCGCTAAATTTACAATGATGCGAATGCGTGGCATATTGTATTTATTTACACGCAAAGCACTTTCTACTCTACTCCAACTTTCTTTAACCGCATTGTCGGGCAAACCAACCATAAAATAATGTTGCCCTTGACAAATATTGACTTCTACTGTAATAGTTGCGGCATCCACTCCGTAAACGGCACTTCCAAACGTCTTTACTAACATATTTCGTTCCTTTTACATAAAGAGACATCAACAGTAAAAATTCCATAAAAATTTTTCATTTTTTTTTACAGGAAGAAAGAAAAATATGTTAATTAAACAACGCATTATTTTAATTAGCTTTGTTGAAAGCATATTCATGAAAAAACATATTCCAAATTCGCTGACTTTATTGAATTTGTTTTCCGGTTGTTGCGGTATCATTGCAGCTATGCAACAACAATATATTTGGGTTCCAATTTTTATCGGTATTTCTTTAGTTGCCGATTTTTTAGATGGATTTGTAGCGCGTGCGCTTCATGTAAAATCGGAATTGGGCGGACAATTAGATTCTTTAGCTGATATGGTTACTTTTGGCGTTTTGCCCGGTGTGCTCTTGTTTAATGTAATTGGAAGTAGCAATAGCATCATCAACAAACATTGCACGACGATTTGTTCAACTGATTACTTACAATATCTTGGATTTATATACACAATTTTTGCTTGTTTGCGTTTGGCAAAATTCAATATCGACACGCGACAAACAGTCAACTTTATTGGCTTAAACACGCCGGCATGTTGCATTTTTATTCTTGGATTTTATATGCATTTTTTTTCGGAATGGCAATATTCATTCAACCCTGAAATATTCAGTTATTCAAAATATTTTGCCATTGCAGTATCGTTTATCTTAGCGTATTTAGCAGTAGCCGAAATTGAAATTTTCAGTTTAAAAGGAAATCCATTTAATTGGAAAGAAAATAAAATGCGTGTTTTATTTTTAATTTCGATAATTCCGCAAGCCATCTTTTTAGAATGGATAGGACTGAGCACCATAATTCTCAGTTATGTGTTTTTTGCAATACTACATAATAGTACACAAAAAAATCAATCTTTCGATTCATCTAATGTTTGAAGAG
Source organism: Bacteroidota bacterium (assembly GCA_020436225.1). GTDB lineage: Bacteria > Bacteroidota > Bacteroidia > Chitinophagales > JADIYW01 > JADJSS01. The sequence goes on from JAGQYE010000110.1 coordinate 69,548, forward strand.
CTTTTGCTTGATCTTCTTCATTAACCAACAATTCTATTTTACCAGGCATGCCACTTCCAAAGATATCCTGTTGAAGAAAACTTTCATCTCTTAAGATGCAATAAATGCCATACGCATCTAATTTTGACTTTGCCACGTCGGCTTCAAAATGGTCGTAGAAAGTGGCTATCGTAATCATATCTTTTTCCATAGTCGAAAATTTAGGTTTAAAATAAAGTGCCGGTTTGTTGTGGCGGAACTTTTCCTATATGCTGATACGCTTTTGCGGTTGCTTCGCGACCTCTCGGCGTTCTTTTTATATAACCTTCTTGAATTAAAAAAGGTTCATAAACTTCTTCTATTGTGCCGCTTTCCTCGCCTACTGCGGTAGCAATAGTAGTGATACCAACAGGTCCGCCGGAAAATTTCTCAATGATAGAACTCAGAATTTTATTATCCATTTCATCTAAACCATGTTCGTCCACATGCAATTGCGACAACGCATATTGAGCAATCTCTAAATCTATTTTTCCGTTGCCTTTGATTTGTGCAAAATCGCGAACGCGGCGCAACAATGCATTGGCAATTCGAGGTGTGCCTCTGCTCCGTTTAGAAATTTCTGTTGCACCTTTTTCGTCAATTTCTGTTTGTAAAATATTTGCGGAACGTTTAATAATTTTTTTCAATGTTTCTGCCGAATAATATTCCAAGCGAAAATTAATACCAAATCGAGCACGCAACGGCGCTGTAAGTAAGCCGGAACGTGTAGTGGCACCAATCAATGTAAATGGATTTAGTGTTATTTGAATACTGCGCGCACTTGGGCCACTATCAATCATAATATCGATTTTATAATCTTCCATTGCTGAATACAAATATTCTTCAACAGTAGTATTCAGTCGATGAATTTCATCAATAAACAAAACATCATTTGGTTGTAAGTTGGTTAATAAACCGGCTAAATCGCCCGGCTTTTCTAACACAGGGCCTGAAGTACTTTTTAATTCTACGCCTAACTCATTGGCAATAATATTTGATAAAGTTGTTTTTCCTAAACCCGGCGGACCATGCAATAAAACATGGTCGAGTGCTTCATCGCGTTGCTTGGCTGCTTGTATAAAAATGTTTAGATTTTCTATGATTTGCGGCTGACCGGAAAATTGCTCAAATGCTTGCGGACGCAACACTTTTTCCAATTCTTTTTCTGTTTTGGAAAGATAATCACCGCTGGCATCTAAGTTCGGATTTTGCATAGCTTAAAGATAAACGTTTATTTTAATTCTAAGTTTGTAATAATAGGATTATGGTCGGATAAATGCAAGAATGGTTTCTTGCAAAAATATTTTTCCATTTTAGGATGCAAGATTTCTATCGGTTGAACACTTGCTATATTTTGATGCTCACTTCTCAATAAAATATAATCTAAAGTTTCGCGAGTGCTATCAAAAAAAGTATAGCCTAAATCATTGGTCAAACCATCGCAACTATATGTTTCACCAAAATACGTTGGTGGAAGTACGTCAAACGTTTTTATCATTTGTTCGTAAGCTGTTGTATCATAATAATCGCAATTCAAATCGCCGATGATGAGTTGCGGAACGGAATCAGTAAAAACGACATCAGCCAATTCTCGTTTTAATTGTGCAAATTGTTTTTGTCTTGTCTTTTCAAATTTCTTTAAACTTTGCGTATGTGTAGCAATCAGTTGTATTTTTTTATTTTCAATTTCTACTTCAACAAACACCGCTCCTTTTTTTGAAAAAATATCAGAACCTTTTCTATTTCTATATTTTAAAAAATGCTGATTTTGGATAGGAAATTTACTCATTATCCAAACTCCACTATTATTTTTTAAAACACCTCTTTTGGTTATTTTAGAAAAATAAGGAAATGTATCTCGAACATTATCTTGGATAATTTTTCTCGTACTTTTCATAAACGTTTCTTCTAGTACAACAACATCGGCATTTTGATTTTTAATATAATCAGCAATAAGATAAGCGCGTTCTTGTTGGCACGATTTAAAAATAATTGGCGGCACCATAAAAATATTCCAAGACAAAATTTTTATCTCTTTTGAACGAACAATTGCCTGAACGGAAATTAGCAACACTAATAAAATGGCTATCTTTTTTCTCATATTAATAAATCACTGAATGAAATTTTCATTACCAAACAAACCTACCGAATTTTATGTAAAATAGACGATTCCGAAAACAATATTTGTGAACTTTATGTTAAACCATTGATTATTGTTTATATTTGTACTTTCAAACATAAAACAAGAAATTCTATCATTTAGCAGATAGATGAATACGAGATTTCTAACAGAAAAAATTAAATTCGAAGAATATGTCAGCAGAAAAAATTAGAATGAATAACGGGCAACTTCAAGTGCCTGATGAACCTATTATTCCATTTATTGAAGGCGATGGAATCGGCCCTGATATTTGGCGAGCATCTGTAAAAGTAATGGATGCTGCTGTAGAAAAAGCATACAACGGAAAACGAAAAATACAATGGAAAGAAGTTTTAGCTGGCGAGAAAGCCTATAAACAAACCGGTTCTTGGTTGCCAGATGAAACGCTAAAAGTTATCGGTGAGCATTTAATTGCTATTAAAGGACCTTTAACAACGCCTGTTGGTGGTGGCATTCGTTCTTTGAATGTGGCATTGCGTCAACTTTTAGACTTATATGCTTGTGTGCGCCCGGTTCGTTATTTCGATGGCGTTCCATCAAACTCTAAAGTGCCGGAACAAGTAGATATGGTTATTTTCAGAGAAAACACAGAAGATATTTATGCCGGGATTGAATGGATGGAAGGCACGCCGGAAGCCAAAAAAATTATCGATTTTTTACAAAACGAAATGAACGTTGGCGATAAAATTCGTTTCCCTGAAACTTCTTCTATCGGCATTAAACCGGTTTCATTAGAAGGCTCTGAGCGTTTGATTCGCTCTGCCATTCAATACGCACTATCACACAAAAGAAAATCAGTAACCTTAGTGCACAAAGGAAACATTATGAAATTTACCGAAGGTAAATTTAAAGAATGGGGTTACAAATTAGCTGAGCGAGAATTTGGAAACGATGTGTTTACTTGGAAACAATACGATTTCATTTTGGCTGAAGAAGGACCGGACGAAGCTAAGGCTGCATTAAAAGCTGCAGAAGAAAGTGGAAAATTAATTATCAAAGATGCGATTGCCGATAATTTCTTGCAACAAATCATTTTGCGACCGAACGAATATGATGTGGTTGCCACGTTAAACTTAAACGGTGATTATATTTCTGATGCGTTGGCGGCATTGGTTGGCGGCATTGGTATTGCACCAGGTGCAAACATCAATTACATTACAGGCATGGCCATTTTTGAAGCTACGCATGGAACAGCTCCGAAATATGCTAATCAAGATAAAGTAAATCCAAGTTCTGTGATATTGAGTGGTGTGATGATGTTAGAATTTATGGGCTGGCAAGAAGCTGCTGACCTTATAATAAAAGGTATGGAAGCTGCCATTACACAAAAGACAGTTACCTACGATTTTGAGCGATTAATGGAAAATGCAACGCTATTAAAATGTTCAGAATTTGGCGATGCTATAATCAAGAATTTTTAGTGAATTTTAAGTGTTATTAATTAATATGAAGTCGCTGTAATGGCGACTTTTTTTTGTTGTATAATTATAATGATTTTAATTTCTTTTTCTTCATTTTTATTTCAAGAAAAACAAAACATCTATTTTAGCAAATTGGCAAATAATTCCACCCATTAAGCATAAACATAAAATCCAATAACCGGCATTGATGGCAATATATTTTAAACCACGTCTTTCAAATAATGCATTTACTCCAATAATCGGCAAAGCAATAAAAACGCCAACCATAGAGCCATGTAACATGCCATGTTTAAACGTCCTAAACTCATTGCCATAGGTTGCAAAACCTTCTTTAAAAAATGTAATTGCAGAGGTATCGTTAATCATCAACACACGTTGTAACATTCCAAAGAATCCAAACTGATGAATGACAATAGGTGCTAATGCAAATGCAATAAAAAAACTGAAAATGTAAGTCAACCCAAAAACCAAAGGTGCGTTAAAGTTCTCTTTTAGTTTATTTTCATCTGCACCGATTGCTCTCATCCAAGCATTGCCGAATGTTTTTTGATTATACCATAAAAAGCCAACGATAAGCGGAATTAACGCTGCGATGAGCGATGTAATTAAAATGTTGAATTGCATAGTTATTATTTTTATTACTTGCAAAGTAACTCTTAAAAAGCATTCTTGTGTTAAGTATCAACTTGACTTATCAACATAAAAAAAGAGCTACCAAAAGGCAACTCTTTACTATATTTCTAACTCTAAAAAAATTAAGCTACAGCTTTGGCTACTAATTCCGCTGCTTCTGATAATAAAATTGCCGATTGTACTTTTAAACCGGATTCTTCAATCATTGCTTTAGCTTTGTCGGCATTCGTACCTTGCAAACGAACGATAATTGGAATATGAATAGTGCCAATATTTTTATAGGCTTCGATAACGCCGGCAGCTACGCGGTCGCAACGCACAATACCACCAAAAATATTTATCAAAATGGCTTTTACATTTTCATCTCTTAAAATAATTCTGAATGCTTTTTCGACGCGTTCCGCATCTGCTGTACCGCCAACATCTAAGAAGTTTGCCGGCTCGCCACCACTTAATTTTATGATGTCCATCGTTGCCATTGCCAAGCCTGCGCCGTTTACCATACAGCCTACATTGCCATCTAATTTCACGTAATTTAATTCTGCTTCGCCTGCTTCCACTTCAATCGGATCTTCTTCTTGTAAATCGCGTTGTGCTTCTAAATCCGGATGACGGAAAAGCGAGTTATCATCTAAATTTACTTTAGCATCAACAGCCAAAATCTTATCATCTGAAGTTTTTAAAACCGGATTTATTTCAAATAAACTTGCATCTGATGCTTCATAAGCTTTATATAATTTTTGAATAAAGGCAACCATCTCTTTAAAAGGTTGACCACTTAATCCCAAATTAAATGCAATGCGTCTAGCTTGAAATCCTTGCAATCCAACAGCCGCATTTACCCATTCTTTGTGAATTTTTTCCGGTGTTTTTGCAGCTACTTCCTCTATATCCATTCCACCTTCAGTAGAATATACAATTACATTACATTCTTTTTTTCTATCTAACAAAACTGACAAATAAAATTCTTTCGGTTCTGAAGCACCTTTATAATAAGCATCTTCAGCAATCAATATTTTATGTACCACTTTCCCCTCTGCTCCGGTTTGTGGCGTTATTAATGTCATTCCTAAAATTTGTTCGGCTTTTTCTTTTACTGCCTCTAAGTTGGGTGCAAACTTAACTCCACCGCCTTTTCCTCGTCCACCTGCATGTACTTGCGCTTTCACGACTACACCTTCACTTCCGGTGCGTTCATGTATGGCTTTCCATGCCTCTACTGCTTGTTCTACTGTTTCTGCTACTATGCCTTCTTGTACTTTTACTCCAAATTTTTTCAAGAGTTCTTTTCCTTGATATTCATGTAAATTCATAGAGCAAAAGTAGAAAGTATTCCGATAAATAAGAAAGTAATACATAAAAAGTTATAGATAAAAGTGAGTTTTTAGCTATTATTGCAAAAAAATCAATATTAGAACATCCATCGACATATTAAAACGAATTCAAAATCTTGACTTGCTGTTGCACTTGCATCCGTATTGTTTTTCGTTTGCTTTAGTTGATAAAGATTTGAATAAAATAGTTGATTTTGAAGCTAAAGTATTAGAACAAAGTTCCGGCAACTCTTTAAGTGTTGATTCGGTTGCCAATTGGATGAAAGAACATCAGCAAACTTTTAGTTTACCATTTAAGAATAGTAAAGTGGCTATTTATTCTACTGAGTTTACCATTTTACCATATAAATCAGAAAATATAAAAGATATTTTTGGCTTATTAGGCTATGCATATAATGAAGATTGTACGTATTTAAAAAATAAAATTGGGGAGCATTTTTATTTGTATTATTCTTTACAGGATAAGTTGATTAATTTCATAGAAAACAACTTAACGAATGTGGAGTTTTATCCTTGTGATTATGGCTTATTACATTTCTATAATTCAAAGTTGATTTCGAAAAAATATCTTGCTGGAAATTTATATGGCGACGAACTTACTTTATGTTTGAAGCAAGATGCTCAAAATTTTTATTACAATAAATTTCCGGTAAAAGAAAAAAGCGATTTGTTGTATTACTTAAGATTAGCCTACGAACATTTAGAATTAAACCTTGATGAATTCCCAACTTTTTTATATGGCTTTATTGAAGAAAAATCGCCGATGTATTCTACTACTTATGGCTATATCAGAAATTTTGAAATCGACAGAACACTCAAAAATACGTTACCTATTTCCTTAGGTGTAGAAGAATTTCCGTTGCATTATTATATCAACTTATTAGGATTAGCCATTTAATTTTTTTGAAAAAATCTACATAAAAAATGAGAATAATTTCCGGAACATTAAAAGGCAAACGATTTTATCCACCAAAAAATATTCCAGCTCGCCCAACTACCGATTTTGCCAAAGAAGCCTTGTTTAATATCTTGACCAATTATTTCGATTTTAGTGCAGTAAAATTCTTGGATTTATTTGCAGGAACAGGCAGTTTGGATATGGAAATTTTCTCGCGCGGTTGCACCGATATTACTTCAGTTGACATGAGCAAAATTAGTTTAGGTTTTATTAAGAAGATGAGTGAAGAAGTAAAAATTCCGAATCATAAAATTATATTAGGCGATGCTATTCAATTTGCCAAAAATTGTACACAACAATTTGATTTGATTTTTGCCGGTCCCCCTTATGCTTTAGAAGTGATAAACGAAATTCCAGATATTATTTTTGATAGAAATTTATTGAAAGAAAACGGACAATTTATTTTAGAAACTTCGCCGAAGCACAACTTTACCGAACATCCAAAATTGTTGGAAGTGCGCAATTACGGACAAACCCATTTTTGGTTTTTTGGAAATGAAAATTCTGAAGAATGAAACGATTCTATTCTAAAAACATTCAATCTAATTTCATTTATTTAGACAATGAAGAAGCGCAACATTGCGCTAAAGTTTTACGTTGCAAAACAGGCGAAAAAATTGAAGTTTTAAATGGCAATGGTTGTTTGTTTGAAGCTATTATTGAACAAATCAATAAACATGAAGTTGTTGCACGAATCACTCAAATAAAAAAAGAAGAAAAGGAAAATAAAAACCAACTTTCTGTTGCTATTTGTCCAACCAAAAATCCGGCTCGATTTGAATGGTTTTTAGAAAAAGCTACAGAAATTGGTGTGCAACAAATTTTTCCTATTATAACATCAAGAACAGAAAAACAAAGCATCAAACAAGATAGAATGCAAAACATCATTTTATC
>JAGQYE010000111.1 GCA_020436225.1 Bacteroidota bacterium
CAAGCGGTTTGGCAAAAACGGCAGAGAAGTGATAAAAAAATAACAGAAAATCGTATATTTGAAAATAGAGCAAAGCAAAACGTGCAGTGCAAATCGCTTGCCGTCTTCGCCAAGCCGAAAACCGTTATGGGCAAGTTTACAAACAATGTGCCTGCTTTGAAGTGCCGCAGGACTAACGGAAAATTCGCACTTTTACTATTCAGTAGTATTTTAATATTTACATCTTGCGGAAATAGTTTATCACGAAGTAAAGCAGAACAATTAATTAAAGATTTTTACAAGCCTCCAGTAATACAAGCTTATGATTATAATTATTATGATCATAAAATAGAAGAAAATGAAAAAAATAAATTAGTGGAATTGCAAGAAAAAGGACTGGTTACGCTTAATTATGGTTTTGAGCTTACAGAAGCAGGTAAAAAATATGTTTATTCTTGGAAACTTAATGGATTCTTGAATACTGTAAACAGATTCATAACCAATAGTTATATTTTCAATGAAGTAAGTGGAATTGTTGTAAATGAACAAAATAAGACAGCAATGGTTAATTGGACAGGGAAAATGGTAGGTATTACACCTTTTGGCGAGTTATTAGGTTTTAAAACTAATGACTTAACTTATTTCTCAACTAAATTTGTATTATATGATGATGGTTGGCGAATTGAAGATAGTAATTATAAAAATATACCAGTTGCTAATTATCCATTCTTCAATAAAAAAGGTGAATATATAGGTACAAACTAAATTAAAACTAAAAATAAATAATATGAAACAGATTTTATTACTATTATTAATTGCATTTTCAGTTAGCAAAATAAATGCACAAGAAATTGAAGCGACAACTACTGCAGGCAAAAAAGTTATACTAAACCTTGACAACAAAACTTGGGATTGGGCAAATCCACAAGATGGTGAAAAACCTTGTTATACATTTCATACTGCGGATGTTAATTTTATAAATAAAACTACTCAAGATGTTTATTTATATTACATGAGAACTGGTGTAAAAGGTCAAATCAAATACATAAAAATACAGGCAGGACAAGATAGAAAATTGGAAAGTTTAACAACGAAGAAAAAGAACATTTACGACAGTGGAAATATGTTACAAATTAAATACGATTGGGTTGTTAGTTATGAACTTTATAGTAATTTGAATAATTATGACTCTAATGAAATAGAATTATTAAAAGGGTTTGACAGTGGTAACTTTACAATTGAAGATTGTGAGACAAAAACTATAAAAATACAAGATTAAAAACCAGCCCATAACATAAAATTGGCAATAGTTGTGGTAAATTTGGTAAATTAAGTTTTGTACATTATATTTAATTTGTAAATAAGTGCTGGTTAGTGCTAAACACGCACAACCATCGCCAATTTTTAACCGTTACCTGAAAGCCATAAAAAACTCTCATAAATAAATAATGTACCGACAAATACAAGCCCCTCAATCATTACAAAAAATTGTTTGTTTCTTTTATATAATGGAGCATCAAAAGAAAGACGGCTCGTTGCAAAACTTATTGCCTTCGAATACCGAAATCATGGGATGGCAGTATGATGGCAAATGGCGTGTAAAGTTTTATGATAAGGCGAAAAATGAAAATTTCTTATTGCCCGATTTTTATACCACAGGACAACAAACGCTTGGCTATAATCTTTCTGTAGAAGGGGAGTCTGCCGGCATTATGGGAGCCGCATTACAGCCCGGAACGCTTTGGCAGATTTTTAAAAAACCGGTAGCAGATTTTAAAAACAGTATTCACCTTACCTACGATATTTTTAAAGCATTTAATGCAAATTATTATCTGAATGAATATACGCTTGCAGGTAATGAAACCCACAGACTTGAAGTAATGATAGCATTTTATGAACAGTTGATGTCTGCCATTCAGTGGAAAAATGATATTGTTTTTGATGTGGTGAATTTTATTTTCAAACAAAAAGGGGCATTGAAAGTGGCTGATATACTGGAAATATATCGTTTAAATGAAAAATACCTGCAACGAAACTTCAAAAAAATTATCGGAACTACGGCTTCAGAATTTATCCGCAATGTACGCTTTGCCAACGTTTTCACACAGTTGAGTTTATCGGAAAAAGAACAAAACAAGGAGTTTTTGGCAATGCTTTACAACTACTACGACTTTTCCCACTTTCAAAAAGATTATCAATATTATTTCAGAAATCTTCCGTCCAAACAATTAATTACAAGGTTTCTGCTGTTTCGCGAACTCGTGGAAAAAGACCCTTACCTTTTACAATCTCAAAAGAATTTTGAGAGATAAATATTTTTTTGTCGGTTAATTACAGGAGGCCTTGATGCATAGAGGTTAGATTTGCATTACTAAATCTACATTGATTTAGTCAAAATTTACAATGCAACAACTAATAAATACCGATTAAAATGAAAACATTACTCTCTATTGTATTCATATTATTTTTATCGTTGAATACACAGGCACAAATCTGGAAAAAAGTTCAAAAAGCCGCCCAACGTGGTGTAGAAAGAACTGTTGAAAAAAAAGTAGAAAATAAAACCTCTGAAAAAACAGATGAGGTTCTGGACAAAGTTCTAGAGCCACAAAGTAAAAAGAAATCAGACAGCAAGTCTGAGACGACAACCGAACAAGCGCCTAATAGCCAAAGCAACACAACCATTGGTGGCACATTGTCGGTGTCTGAAGTAAAAGGGCAAATTATTTTTGTCGACAATTTCGCAAAAACTCCCTTGGGCGATTTTCCAACTGGATTTACAAGCAGTTCCGGCGGAGCCGTAACTGAAATAAATGGGAATAGAGGACTTTTGTTCAACCCCAATTCCAACATATTGATTCAAACCAAAGAATTACCAATCAACTTTGCACTGGAATTTGACCTTACGCTTCAGAATGTACCACCAAGTTTATACAACACCTATTTTAATATTTACTTTCAGGAGCTAAAAAACTTAAAGCACAATGACCCTAAAAATAAATTTGGAGCAGTAGGATTTAATCTGTGGGGAGCGGCAGATGATGAAGACTTAGATTTATTTAATTTTCACGCTACCTATGAAATCAAAGAAGAAATCCCTTTTACCAGAAACAAAGACATTATAGAAAACACTTCAAGATTTACCATTTTGGTCAACGGCAACCGTTTGCAATGGTTTATCAACGGTAAAAAAATTGCCGATTCACCCAACCTGCTTGAAGGAGTAAAAGCCAATTACATCAATTTCAGGCTGAACGGTACCAAAAAGGAAAAAAATCAACGATTCATCATTAGCAATGTAAAAATCACCAAAATTGAAGAAGACTTACGTTCGCAGATGATGGAAGGACAGTTTTCGACTAATGAAATACTATTTGCTTCCAATTCTACAACGATTGAAAAATCCTCTTTCCATATTTTGAATGAAATTGGCAGTGTGATGCAGGACAATCCGCAAACTATGTTTTTGATTGTAGGCCATACAGACAGCGACGGTAGCACTTCAACCAATCAATCTTTATCAGAAAAAAGGGCGGCAGCCGTGAGGCAATACCTGCTTGCTAATTTCAAAATTAAAAGCAATAATCTTCGCACTATCGGAAAAGGTGAAAGCGATCCCGTGGCATCCAACAACACGGCAGAAGGCAAAGCACAAAACCGAAGAGTGGAATTTATTAAAGAATAAACAAAACTTATAACTTATTTAATTATTAAAATCATTCGCAATGAAAAAGACAAAATTAATTCTCATTGTTTCCGTTATAGCAACTACAATACTCGGTTGCCACAAATACGATGACGATATAACCCCCGAAACGCCCAAGGCAGAATATGTAGTAGGCGATTGGGAAATGAGCAGCGGCGATAGAGCGGCTACGCTTTGGACCAACGGCACACCACAGCAATTGAGTAATTACGCATCTTCTGCCTTCGACATTAAAAAAGTAGGCAGTGATATATACATTGCCGGTTTTGAAAACTCTGTACCAGACCCTGCAGACCCGGGCGAATATATATCGGTAGCCACGTATTGGAAAAACGGCAACAAAGTAGCTTTATCTGACGGTAGTAAACATGCGTTTGCATTTGGCATTGCGGTACATGGCACCGATGTGTATGTGGCAGGAATGGAACGCCAGCCTACCGGAATTTATAAAGCACGGTTATGGAAAAACGGAAGCCTTGTTGCATTAACCAGCGGTGCATATAACTCCGCGGCAGATGATGTAACCGTAGATGGCAATGATGTTTATGCTATTTATGGAGAAAGCACCACCACAACGAGAGCTTATTTATGGAAAAATGGTGCTTCAGAAGAACTTCACTCAACCTCTACATCTTATACACATGCAAAAAAAGTATTGGTTGATAACGGAAATGTATATGTAGTAGGCGAATATAAAGGAGCATCATCTTTATACCAGCCATGTTATTGGAAAAACGGTATCTTTTATCCCCTTGATTTTCCAACCACCGGCATCCATGCAATAAATGATTTCTACATAGAAAACGGAAATTTATTTATCACGGGGTCTGGATATGTGTCCGGTAGTTATAGTGCTTTCTACTATGAAAACAATACTCTCCATGTAATTGATGCGTCTTCTTCTCCCTCACAGGTTTTTGCCAATAGTATTGCCAATGTAAACGGAAACATAACAGTGGTAGGTGCTGCAAATGTTCATCCCGTAAAATGGGTTAATGGAACAGAAACAGTCTATAGCGATAAAAAGGGTGCTTTCAATAAAATTATTTACGAATAACAATGAAAAAAGAGTTTATCCTATTACTTTCTATTTTTCTTTTTTGCAAAGCAGAAGGACAGATAAAACCGGAAATAAAAGCGAAAAGTGATGTTTTATCTTCTTTTGATAATATCAAAAATCCCAATCGGCTCGATCAGGAATTTTACTTTAATAAACAGATTTTCTTCACGGTAAAATTAGACGGTAAGGTCATCAGTTCCTATTTCTACCTGAACACCAAAACCGGCTATTCTTTGCTCGACAAAGATTTTTTTTACAAAGCCGAGCCCTCGAGCAAAATTGATGCGCACATTACTTTTCCGAAAGAAAAGGAATATTTTCTGTATTTCGTTGATGCCTATAAAAATGCAAAGTTGTCGAGAATTACAAAAACCAGCATTCCGCTGGGGCCGCCATTTTTAGAAGACCCAGAAGAATTTTTGAGGTATTTTAAAGATTGGTTTGGGCAGGATGTGAGCGGCACGGAATTTTTGGGAGAAAGCGGCAGGTTGAAATCGGATGCTTATGTGGGCGCATTCAATGGTTCCGATATCACCATTTATCTGTCGAAAGAAACTCATACAACCATTCAGGACAATTATTGCGTGGGTTGGCTCGGGTTGGGTTACGTTCGTCTGGATGGAGAATTTACTCGTTTGATAACCCGTGTTTTATCGGCATGGTCTAAGTATCAGATTGATTTGATGGTGGAAAAAGATGTGAATTTTATTTTTGATGGGAAACAGTACCAGTCGGTTCAGGCAAAAATGAACGGAGTAACTACGGCAGTAGACATAAACCGAGAAAAAGATAAAGAACAGGCGCAAGAAAGAATAAACCGCACAGATGATGCCACAGAAAAAGAACTGCTCGCCAGGTTAGAAAAAGCAAAGGAAAAAAAGATGGGAAAAGCTTCTAAAAAGCTAAAAAACATTGAAGTGAAAGACGGAAAAGTGGAAGATTTTTACAAACAGATGAATAAAAATTTTGGTAATCCGCTGGATGATATTGACCTGTTTGAAGCCGAAAACAACCTAAAGATTTATCAAACCAATAAAAAACTGAGCAAAGAAAAAAATCAGTCCAAACGCAACGACCTGAACAGTGAATTGCAGGGCTATGTTGGGATGAAACAAAAGCTGGAAAAATACCGGCATTTGTTTGAAGCGTTGCAAACACAGTATGCCAAAGACCAGAAAAAATTGCTTAGTGAAAATGGCATCCTCTATCAACAGATGCTTCAGGATTTTGCTTCAGGGAATTGATTTATGTAATTTTGGAAGCTCAATAAAAATTATTGGTTCGTTAAAAGGCCTTCAGGTAACAAACATATTTGCAAAAGCACGGCGGACGAAAGTTATAAAGCATTTCTGCTACTATCACCATTTGTGTATATTTTCGGCTTACGGTTTTCAATTACCGTGCCTTCGCAAATATGCCGAACGTTAGCTGCAACCATTAGTGACGACAACAATGAAACTGATAAATACCAAAAATCAACTTATTAAAAACATTGAAACCTTAGAAGGTTATTTGACCGAAGGTGATGATTATTCATATAGTGAAGCTGCAGCATTGGTAAAACGTGGGACTTGTTTTGTAGCTTACAAAATTGACAAAGAAATACGCTTTGCACCAAGTCGGTTTATAGGTTACATAGACAACAAACTCAACAAACATTCGGCTTCGGACGAAAAAGACGGGAGAGAAACAAATAAAGCAATCATCAAAATATTAGAAGCAAAGCCACAACCAAACGACAAGTTAAATGAGAAGTATTTGGAATATTGCAACCGTCTCGGAATCCAACCGAGTGAAAGAGGTTCATTTGGAGCTCCAAGAAA
>JAGQYE010000112.1 GCA_020436225.1 Bacteroidota bacterium
AGTTTAGTAATTGTAAATAATTCAGAAGAATCAGAGTTAGAAACTATTTTTAAAGCTGTTTCATCAAAATTTTCAACTTCAGATTGATGTTGAAAAACATTCTTATTAATTAAATTGATCCATTTAGGTGTGTTTTTATCACGATGAAATATATTTACCTTAGTAGTAAAAAAATTCCCTCGTAATATCTTATCAAATTGCTTTGCCATTCCATTTAGAGTAATTGAATTTGTTAAAATCTCAAAACTCTCTTGGAATGATTTAACTTGAAAGGATAATTTCTCAGTAATTAAATCGGATGCCAAAATAAATCCCCCAATAATTTTATTTTATGTCATCTATAGAAGCTACTTTCTCTGCAAATTGAAATAGTCCCATAATCGTAAAAGTTTTTTCTATTGATGGATCTAAATTGGTAAAATAGAGCTTGCCCCCTTTACTGTTTAACTTTTCAATTATTTCAATCAAAAAAGATATTCCTATTGAATTAACCACTTTAGAATTTTCAATATCAATTAATAATTTTGTAACCCCGGTGTTAAAAGGCTCCTCAAAAGCTTGCGCGATTTTTTCGCCGCCGGTATTATTAATGTAACCTTCAGTTTTAATAACCAAAACATTATTTACCATATTTGATGTTAAATCGAAATCTTTAACCATTACTTTTCCCTCATAATAAATTTTTTGTTATTGTAATTTTAGTTCCATTTTTCCCGGAGGTAATTTCAAAACCATCAGACATTGATTTCATAAGTTTTAAACCCCAACCACGTTTATTTGTAGAACCCATTTTATTTTGTATATTAGGTTCTTCAACACTTTCAGGCTCAAAACCTTTGCCATAATCTGTAATTAAAATAATTAACTTTTCTTTGGTCATCGTAAAATCAACACTTACATATGGATTTTCAAGTCCAGAGTGTTCCATTCCATTGATGATACCTTCGGTTACTAAAATTCCGGCTTCCCCAATTTTATCTTCAGGTATACCGAGATGCCGACCCATTAACTGCAATCCTTCGAGCGCTACTAATTCAATATCAGGAACTTTGGGAAGTTTGATTTTAAGATTAATGTTTTCGTTCATATTTTTTCTCAAATTAGTTTGAAGTTTTCTATACAAGATTAGATGTCTGAAATGATCATTTAATATACAAAAAAAAATAATTACTTCAATACATTTTTCCAATTAAAGAGTGAATTTATACTAAGTACAATTTAACAACATAAAAGTTGGTACAATAAAGTTAAAAAGTATACCACAGAAATTTTTATAAAAATACCTGCAAGTCAAAAAGCTTCTGAGCATAAATATAAAGAGTGAATTCTCATCTAAAATTACGAGTCATTTTTTTTTCAAATTTTCACCAACATTTTTTCGTTTCATTTGTAGTTGTTGTAGTCTCACAGACAAAGTTTATTTTTCCACAAATAAAAAGAGGTAACCATGAAAAACCAAAGTAATCCAAAAAGCAATTCCAAAATGATAGCCATGTTATTAGGAACAGTTATTTTGGCAATAATAGTAGTATTCTTAGTAGTTGATAGTCCTAGTCCAAA
>JAGQYE010000113.1 GCA_020436225.1 Bacteroidota bacterium
AAAGACGCATCAACGTAAATGAACGAATTTGATTTTCTTTAGTGCTGTATTTTCCGATGGCAGCCGAATTTGCCGGACGAAAGGCTTCGTTTACCATCGCCAGAAAAAATGTTACGATACAAATGGTATAATAATGTTTCAGTTGACCTAAAATAATAAAACCGATGCCGCCTAAAAGCAATGCCGTTAACTGTACTGTGCGAAATCCGATTTTATCGGTGAGCTTGCCTCCGAAATAAGCTCCGATAAATGCGCCAATTCCCCAAATACTCATTACGATGCCGGCTTGACTTAAGGAACAATTTAAGTCGGATGTTAAATACAACATCATAAACGGAATAACCATTGTGCCACAACGATTGACGAGATTAACAAACGACAAAAGCCAAATTTCTTGACTTAAGCCTTTGTAAGAATTGAGATAATATGTCGTTGCTTTGCGAATCACTAAATTAAATGTAAGCAATGAGTTTGTGGATTTAGGTCTTTCTCACATTATTAAAAAATGAAATAGTTAGCATGGCAATTAATTAACGCAGTGCCATAAATAATATTTTTAATGAAGAATTTATTTTCTCTTTCCTTCAATAAAGGTAATGATATCGGAGATAGCATTCGGCTCAAACCAAGTGTAATCTTTGTTTTTATTGAAGAATGTAAGTTGACGTTTGGCGTATTGCCGCGTGTGTAATTTTATTTGTTCAATAGCATTTTCTAAAGAAATTTTTCCATCTATATATTCAAATATTTCTTTGTAGCCAACGGTTTGTAATGCATTGTGATTTCTAAAATCATAAACACTTTTAGCTTCTTCTAATAAACCCAATTCCATCATTTTATCTACTCTAAAGTTGATGTTGTGATGCAGTTTTTCTTTAGGTAAATGCAATCCGATTTTAATTACATTAAAATTTCTGTTGTTGTTTTTTTGTTCTTTAAAAGAAGAAAATTTTTTGCCTGTTCCTAAACAAACTTCCAAAGCCCGAATAACGCGTTGAGGATTTTTTATGTCGATAGTTTGATAAGTTGCTTCATCTAATTGGCGCAATTGTTCTTGCAATGGTTGAATTCCATTTTCTTGGAATTGTTTATTTAATGATGTTCTTATTTGCTCATCAATTTTTGGCATTTCATCAAAACCATATAGAATTGCATTAATGTAAAAACCGGTGCCACCACAAACAATAACAATATCTTTTTCTTTTAAAATTTTGTCGATAAGTTGAATCGCTTCGCGTTCATATTCTCCGGCAGAAAAATAATGATGAATACTTTTATCGGCAATAAAATGATGTTTCACTTTTTGAAGTTCTTCTTCACTTGGTCGAGCAACGCCAATATTTAATTCTTGGAAAATCTGGCGCGAATCCGCCGAAATAATTTCCGTATTAAAATGTTGCGCAAGCTCAATAGCTACTGCCGTTTTGCCAACAGCAGTTGGTCCGGCTACTACCACCACAAATGCTTGTTTATGTTCATTTTTTTGTGGCATTATATGCATTGTTGATTGTCAAACCAATTTCTTTTCCTTTTTTCATCATCAAAGTAAAAGCCGCATCATAATCATTAGCAATCACACCATCTAAGATAGCATCTTTAATAGCATCTTTAATAATGCCCACTTCGCGCGAAGGTTTTATGTTAAAGGTTTGCATGATGAGTTCTCCGGAAATTGGAGGTTGCCAATTGCGAATATGGTCGCGTGCTTCCACTTCTTTGATGCGTTGTTGCACCAGCACTAAATTCTCTTTATAGCGTTTTACTTTGTTTTCATTTTTTGAAGTGATGTCCGCATCGCACAACAACATCAAACTTTCGATATCATCGCCGGCATCAAAAATTAAACGTCGAATGGCGCTGTCGGTAATATTTTCTTTGGTCAATGAAATTGGACGCAAATGTAGCG
>JAGQYE010000114.1 GCA_020436225.1 Bacteroidota bacterium
GAACCTTCTAATAACTCAACTTCACCTTCGATAAACGAATCGCCACAATCAAAAGCAGCAGCGGCAACTAAGGCATCCATAAATACTAATTCTATCGTATATCTATCATCTTTCCAAGAGCCACCTTCATCGGTTCCCCAACCAATATCAAATGTGTATGTCCATTCCTTTTTACCGGCTTCTATTTTTCCTTTACGCGACGTTACAGCTTTATGCTGTCCGGCATCATCGTAGTAATTTAGAAATAATTCATAATTCCAATCTACATTTACTAAGTTGGTAATTTTTATTTCTGCCCAGAGATAGCGTGTTTCTGCTTTAGAAATTTGTTTGTAATATTTTCTTTCTTCAGGTTTTTGTTTCCAGCCATTAACATCTCCATTATATAATTTAATATGTTCTACTGAAAAATATGGGTTTTTTTGTGGCGTTACCAAACCAACATTATTTACACTAAATGTTTGTGTTCCAACCAACACACCATCAATGTAGGCTTCCCAAATATAATCACCTTTTATCCAGAATGAGCCAAGTGTTTTGTTGCCCCAGCCATCTCGCGTAAAGATGATATTTTCTTCTTTAGAAACTTCAAGTTCTTTATCTAAACTACAAAGTTCTTCGCGTTTTCCATTAGTAACATCTAATGCTTTTAATGTTACTTTACATTTCCAATTTTCTTCGTCAAATAGTTTGTTGTAAAAGGCAAATTCACATCGAATGTAGGTGGTTTCTGCTTTGTCAAAAACAGTTCTGTATTTCTTGCCATCGTTTGCCATCCACTCATCAGAGCTGTAGGTTTGCAGACTTTTAAACTTATATTTCAAAAAGTTTTTGTCTTCGCTTTTTTTATCGTCATCATTTCCAAAAAACATAGAATAAAGCTATAAAATAATTCCTAATCTATAAACAGAATTTATAATTTGTTTTTTGGCTGATTTACTTATAGTATCTTTGTATTATGCAAAAAGAAAAACGCACAGAAATTTCGTCTTTAGGTGAATTTGGATTAATAGATAGGATTACCAAAAATATAGAGCTTCAACATCCATCATCTATAAAAGGAATTGGCGATGATGCTGCCATTATAAAAGCTGAAAAAACACAAGTAATTACCACCGACATTTTAGTGGAAGGCATCCATTTCGATTTGGTTTATACACCATTAAAACATCTCGGATACAAAAGTGTTATTGTCAACCTTTCAGATGTGTATGCGATGAATGCCATTCCTAAGCAAATTCTAATTTCGATGGCAATTTCCAATCGCTTTTCGGTGGAAGCTATTGATGAAATTTATGAAGGCGTGAAATTAGCTTGTAAGAAATACAAAGTAGATTTAGTAGGCGGCGACACCACTGCATCTCAAAAAGGATTGATAATAAATATTGTGGCAATAGGCGAACAAGATGAGCAAAAAATTGTACGACGCAACACAGCGAAAGAAGGCGATTTACTTTGTGTTTCGGGCGATTTAGGCGCAGCATATATGGGTTTAACTTTGTTACAACGCGAAAAACACGTTTTCCTAAATGCACCGGAAGCCAGCATCGATTTA
>JAGQYE010000115.1 GCA_020436225.1 Bacteroidota bacterium
CCATAATCTGCGGTTGCATTGTCAGCAGGACGTTGAAAATTTAAAGCTTCACTTTCGCCATTGCTGCATTCGTGTTTATAAATGGAAACCGAAGTATCTGTTATATCTTTAAAAAACATCACAAAATAAACACCATTTTTTGGAATGCTACCTCCTCTCCCAATAGAAATCAATTTGTGTTGAGTGGTATCATAGCTATGCAATAGTTGCATATACGAAGTATTATACACTTGACCTTCCATTTTATAAAATACAGAATCTGCATAAAAAACATGTGTTGACTTTTGAGTGCCCATTAATGGAATGGAGAAACTCCAAATATATTTTCCAGAAAATGGAATTTTTATTTGTGGTTCTGATTCTACTGTTTCTTTTGAACAAGCAACAGCTGAAATTACTAAACATAAAACTGAATAAAACAAGAATTTATTTTTCATTTTTTTGTAAGATAATGGCATTAATTATTCAAGATTAGTGGTTCCGTCCGGTTGATATACATATCGTATTGTGAAATATCTGGATTCGTCTGTTAATCCATTTGGCTCAGCCGGAGCACCTTTATAATAACTGATAAATTCCAATTTTGCATAATTACCCAATGCTGTTTTTATAACAAATACTTTTCCGGCTAAAGGTGTAATAGTATGATTTGGTGGACCTGCATAATTATACCAACCATTGTTGCTTCCGGCAGGAATAGCTAATGAAGAATTGCTGTCTTGTGCGTAGCCTGTAGTTGGTGCTTCTGTTACTTCCGAGAATATAGCATCTAAAATCACAACACCGGCATTTCCTGTTCCACTGATACCGCTGTTTAAAATAACTGTTGTTCCTTTGAATGCAATATCCCAATTTGTAGTTGAAGAATCTGCAGTCGGAATAGTATCTCCTGTTACAAAACTAAAATACTGAAATGTTGAATGGTTGGCATTGATGTCTGATTTTAATACAGCCGTCAATGGCGTTTGTCCTGTTGGCTCTTCTTTTGTACAAGAAAATAATGCCAAAAATGTTAGTGCAAGTAAAAGTGTTTTTCTCATGTTTAAAAATTTACATTATTGATGATTGTTTAAAAAATTTATGGTTAATCCGACGATAGCCGTGATGCCATTCATGGATGGAATATATTTAGGTCGCTTAGTATTAAGCATATTGTCGATTCCGAATTTTAAATTGTATTTGTCCTTGAATGTTTTAGTAAAAGAAAAATTCAACAAAGTATAACCTCGAGCATATTCTTCTTTTGTGTCGAGAATTTGGTTTCCGTTTACATCAGACCAACCATATTTACCTCGATAAATAACTCTCAAATACGTATTGAAATCATATTTTGTGTTGTTGTAATAAATCTTGATATTAAAACTCTGTTTGCTTCTGTCAAATAAGCCACCATATTCTTTCTTCGTAACTCGAGATGTTTCCAATGTAATTGGATCGCGTTTGAAAATTTTACCTTCTTTGATTTCATTTAAAACACTCACATCTTTCGCATCTAAGAAATTATAGCCAATTTCGAGTTGCAAGCCATTTATAATTTGATAGTTGATGTTGGCTTCTACACCTTGCGTATAAACTTTATTAAGGTTATAGTACGTATAGATTAATGCACCATTTGTTTTGGTTGCCGTCGGAACAGCTTCTATCATATCAGTTAATTGATTTCTGAAATAATTAACTTCAATCTTTAGTTTATCAGGAATTGGTTTAATCTCAAAAGTTGCATTTCCATTCCAAGATTTTTCTGCTAATAAATCTTTGATATTTTCTTTAGGTACACTATATGTTTGTATCTGACCTAAGGCTTCTAATTCATCTAATTTTTCTACTGCGATATTAGAACCATAAACAGAATAGCCAACTAAGATATTCGTGAAATTTAAGTATTGCTGACGAATATCCGGTGCTTTAAAACCACGACCGCCAGATAGTTTGATAGCAAAATATTTATTTACATTAAAGCGAATAGAAGCTTTGGGCGACAACCATTGAATTTTAAAATCGCTTGGAAAATCAATTCTGTTTCCTACATTAAAAAATATTTTACTTTTCCATTCATATTGATATTGTGCAAACAAATATTCTTGATGTTGCGTAATCTTATCATCATTTCTGTTAGATTTTACTAAGTTGTAAAATCCGCCCGTTCCAACCGTAAGCAAGTGATTTTTTTTAGTATAATCTAATTGTACTTCTACTTTATTTAATAACTGTTTGAAATTATCGAGATATAAATCGGTATTGATGTTTTCTCCATAAATTCCTGTTTCACTTTTATAAAACGAATTGTAATTGCGAATATTTAATACAATATTTTTTTGGGAATATTTAAAGAAAGGAGAAATATTAAATTCGTTTATTCTGTCCTCTTGCTTGGCAATGATATTCTCTTCTACATCATTCAAATAATAATCATAATTATGCAACTTTGAGAAGTAATATTTGAATCCGATGCCAGCTTGAATGTTGTTGTTCGCCTTAACCGTTAGTTTATTATTTATAGTAAAATCATTATATGGTGTTCCTTCTTTGTGTACAGTTTCTTTAATAGTGTGATATCCGTTAGAGAAATTATGGACGACATTATTTTCAAAACTCACTTTTTTTCTTGTAAACGCAGTAAACAAAGAAGTAGTTAAGTTAGTAGGTGATTTATATTGAAGCGAAAGTTGAACGGCATCTTTGACATTAAATGCATCTTCCGTGATAATATTTATTACACCACCAATTGCATCACTTCCATATAAACAAGAAACAGGTCCTTTAATAATTTCTACTTTCTTGATGTTAGACACAATAATGCGAGATAAATCGACAACACCTGCATTTTTTCCAATCACCGGTTCGCCATTAATTAGAATGAGCGTGTATTCTGCTGACATTCCTTGCAATTGTACACCTGTTCCTAAAAAATTACTGAGTTGTAAGCCGGTATGTTCTTGTAAGATATCGCTCAATTTTACAGAGCCAGAAGCATCTATATATTTACGTGCGATAACGCTAATTGGAACTGTGCTGTTTTCAATTTTGGTTTCTGTTTTAGTGGCGGTTACTACAATCTGTTCTATCAAGTTATAGTCTGTTTCAATCTTATTTGAGTTGGTAGAATCTTGAGCTTGGGCACTCAAACATGTAGTAACCGCGCCAAAAACCAGTATAAAAAAAAAGTGCGTAATTAATCTATTCATGATTGCATTTATTGAGAAACTAAATGCTCGTTAATCGTTTTGAGAATTAATTCTTTAGCTTTATCAGAATTGTATTTCTTAGCATCAATTAATTCTTTATTTAATGCGAATAATTTTTCGTGAAGTGCTTTACCATTAACGATTCTATTCATTTTTAAATCATCTCTGGTTGGAATAATTTCGTCCCAAACTGCTCGAACATCATTCCAATAAATTTTATTTTTTTCCCACCAATCGATAGCAGATTGACATTTACTTTCCGCCACTTTAGTATAAGTGTTATAGCCTTTTTCTTCAGCAATTAATGTATCTGTAACGCCATCGTGTCTGGCAATTTTTTTATTGTCTTGTTCATGTAAATAACCGGATTCAGAAATATAAAGACGGTTAAGCCTATTGAGTACATTATAGTCAGAACGCTTAGAATATTCTCGTCGAGGTAAAGGCGCATCTTCGTTAGATTGCCATAAAATTTTATCATCAAAATAATTAAATGTAGCAACGCCATCATATTGAGGTCTGTCGCTCACTTCAAATACTTTTTGAGTCCATGTTCCTTTTACTTTATCTGCTGGAAGCACCACTCTTTTCCATTGATAATCTTTATCGTATTGGTAGATGGTATTATTCTCATAGCTCCAATCTTCTCTCCAATGTTTTACAAACATATCTTTATCAACAATTAAAATATGTTGCATTTTTATAGAACCATCTTGTTGCGGTTCATAAGAAACCCATTCTAAGGCTTCTTCGTGGTATTTGTCTTTTAATTTGTAATCTTTAGGATAGCCGAATGTTTCTTTATATTTGAAATCTACTTCGAAACATCCACACAATTTTTTTAGAGTTTCTTTGTCTTTCTCCATCTTAGATACATTCATTTCTTCAGCATATAACGCTGAACTCATCATTAGAAATAATAAGGTAAATAGGTTTAATTTAAACATACATTTAGATTTAGTTGAATTATTCAGCAAAAATAAACGTATTAATTTATACTTAGTCTAAATAAATATAAATACCTAAAAAAATACCTAACCTACCTAAGGTTAGTGAGAAAAACGATTAGAAAATAAAGAATCATGCTGCCATCATAAATGATTTTAATCCACCATTTAGGCACTTTATCTGATTTGGTGAAGGTGTAAACCTGTAACAGAATAAGTAAAATACCAATTAAAAATAAAGTCGATAAAGTAAGAGAAGATGATGCAGGTGCATTTTTATAAAAAAAATACAAAAGGATAAAGTGTAGGATTCCAAGCAACAAGGCTAAATATTTTGATGAATGAATTCCTAAAGTTGTAGGAATAGTTTTGATGTTGGTTTGAGTATCAGTTTCAGCGTCATTAATATCAAAAGGAAGTGTAATAAATAAAATATAAATAAATTGAGCTGAAAAAAGAATTGCTGTAATATAAAATATATCTGAAGGAACATTGTATCGAAGCATTTCTGTATATGGTAGAATTACTGCTGTTGAACTCCAAACTAATGCAATCAAAAAAATCTTGACAAACGGAAAATCACGTAATCGAGTTTCTATACCGAAAGGTTTTAAAATAGGAATTGGATATAATACTGAAATTGAACCAATAATTGCTAATACTATAATGGATTTAAAATGTAAGCATAAAGTAAATACAACAGCTGAAATGCCTGAACCATAAATAGTTATTTTATTTAATAATGGATAAGTATCAAACCAACTAACGATAAATTCTTCTTTATTTGAATATTGACCTTTTCTATAATAAATCCATCTGCTGATTTGATAAACAAACCAAGTAGAAAAAAAAACTTGTGCTGTCAAAATCCAAAATCTAGGAAGCTGAATATCTAATATTAGCATATTTGCCCATAAGAAGCAAACTGCTGCAAAGGAAATAAATAAATTGGTTTCAATTAATAATCGAATAAAACGAAACATAAAAAATTCCGAAAGTATTAGGCTTTCGGAATTCAATATACAACTATTTCACGGAGTGAAAATGAAAAAATAATTAACTCAAATACTTCAATTTCATTTTTGGTGAAATTTGTTTCAAGGTTTCAAATATCAATTTTATAACATCTTCCACATCTGATTTAGCAACTGTTTCTACTGTTGTATGCATGTATTTCAAAGGCAAGGAAATTAATGCACTCGGAACGCCGCCACCATTGAAGGCAAAAGCGTCTGTGTCTGTTCCGGTAACTCGACTTGCAGCATCTCTTTGGAATTCAATTTTTGATTTTTCTGCAGTATCGATAATCAATTCTCTAATGATGTTATGAACGGCTGGTGCATACGTAATCACAGGACCTTTGCCACATTTAAAATCACCGTGAACTTTTTTATCAATCATTGGTGTTGTAGTATCATGACAAACATCGGTAACAATAGCAATATTCGGTTTTATTTTATTGACAATCATCTCAGCGCCTCTCA
This sequence comes from Bacteroidota bacterium, assembly GCA_020436225.1. Taxonomy (GTDB): domain Bacteria; phylum Bacteroidota; class Bacteroidia; order Chitinophagales; family JADIYW01; genus JADJSS01. The sequence goes on from JAGQYE010000115.1 coordinate 5,617, forward strand.
AACCTACTTCTTCTTGTACACAATTACAGATATACAAACCAAACGGCAATTTCGTTTTTGATTCTTTAATTAAACGTGCAACTTCAGCAATCATAAATCCACCTATTCTATTATCTAAAGCTCTTCCTGTATAAAATTTCTTGTTTAAAATCATCAACTCATCCTCATACGTAACAACCGTTCCAACATGAATGCCCATGCTTTCTACTTCTTTTTTATTTTTTGCACCAACATCAATGGTGATGTTTTTAACAGTTGGCGCTGTATCTTTTGAGGTATCACGAAGATGAATAGCAGGCCAACCAAAAATACCTTTTACAATTCCTTTTTTGGTATGCAGATTCACACGTTTTGCTGGCGCAATCATGTGGTCAGAGCCACCATTACGCACAACACTCAACATACCATCTTCACTGATATAACTTACAAACCAAGAAATCTCATCAGCATGTGCTTCAATTACTACTTTAAATTCTGCATCAGGATTTATGATACCATAAACCGTTCCATAGTGATCGACTTGATATTCATCGATAAATGGTTTTAAATAATTAAGCCAAATTTTTTGTCCTTCTACTTCAAAACCTGTTGGTGAAGCATTATTAAGATAATTGAATAAAAATTCTTCTGCTTTTTTGTCTATTGAATATTTCATATAAAGTATTTAATTCTTTTCTGTTTAAACAAACAATAATTTTAGAGATTTTGTTTGTTTCTGATGCGAAGGTACAAATTTATATACGATTTAATAAAAAAGGATATTACGTAGTAGCACGGATTTCAAAAAAATTAAGTTTAGTTATTTTGCAGTCAGATTAACCATTAAACTAAATAATCATGAACTACAGAACACTAACTAGCATTGCGCTGCTTCTTTGTATGGCAACAACTTCATTTTCAAAACCCGGATTTAAAATTGGGATAAGTGGTGGATATTGTTTGGATAAAATAAAAGAGAAAAACTATTCAGACAGAGAGAAACGTATGTCGGCTTTTGATGTGGCAATACCAATGGAAATTAAAATATCCGATTATTTTGCCATTCAACCTGAAGTTCATTTTATACAAAAAGGATTTGGAATCGATATGTATGGAATAGGTGGAGTAGAAACACAGTATAAAAGACGCATATATGCAGAAGTTCCTATTCTATTTAAAGGAATATTTGACTTCAAAGAAAAATCTTCCATAAATTTTTATACAGGAATTGGCGTTGGTGTAGCTATTACCAATAAAATAGTTCAGAAAAATACAGATGGTTCTAAAACGAAAGAAAATTATCCGTATGACAATAATGTTGATGATGATAACCAAGCCTACAAAAGATATGATATAGTAATTCCTATCGGATTTGGTTACGAATATAGAATAGCTGATAGATTGTCGTTTTTTACAGACATCCGCTACAATATGGACGTCAATAATAACATTCGATATAAAGTAAAACCGAGTCCAACACCAAAATATAAATACAGAAATTTTATTTTAAGTGTCGGATTTAATTTTATTGCTAAAGAAAGATAAAATTGAAATACTTCAAAAAGAAAAATTAGAATTTCAATTCATCTAAAGAAACAACTTGTTGCTCTTGCATGTTTCCGTTATTATCTCGAATTTGTAATGCAATAGTAACAGGATTAGCGTCCCAATTTATTTCTATAGTTCCAAAACTAAAGTTTCTATATGCTTCGCCCAATCTATATTGATTTGGTCGCGGATTATATTCTGTATGTGTTAAACCACTGGACGTAAAATCATAAATCGGATATAAATTAGCTGGTGTACGTTTGCTAAATTCAGAATAATGCACATCGCCACTAACAACAAATGCGCCTTCTGCATGTGCATCTCTCAATGCTTGATAAAATTTTTCCATTTCATGCGGAAAATTTGCCCAAGTTTCCCAATAATTATGTTCTGTTCCAAATTGTGTACTGGAAACGATAATTCGAATTTTTGCCGGTTGCAATAGTTGTTGTCGAAACCAAGCCCATTGAGTTGCTCCAAGAATCGTTTTAGTTGTATCTGTAGTTGCAGAAATTGGCTCTCCACTTAAGATATCCAAGAAATATCTACAATCTAATACAATTACTTGAATACGATGTGCTGCATCTCCAATTAAATGAGAAGAATAAACACCATCATGTGTACGAATCTGGTCAGTAGATGGCGTTTGCCAAAACTGCATAAACTTTTCTTTAGATTGTACTTTATATGGGAACGTGTTGCCGGCATTATTTTGTCCAAAATCATGATCATCCCAAGTAGCAATTGCAGGCAATGAATTTCTGAAATTATTATAGTCGTAATTGTTTTTTAATAAATCATATTGAGCTTGAATCCAACCCGGATAATCAGGTGAACTCAAAATATTATCCGCATAAACATTATCACCCATGGCTAAATACAAATCCGCATTTTGTTCTTGCATTTTTCTAAAAATAGAAAGATTGGATGTTTGATAACAACAAGAGCTAATAATAATTTTGCTAATATTTTTTGTAGGATCTACAGTTGGATAAGTGGAGGTTGTTCCGCCACCTGTAGGAATACATGCTGTCATGATGATGGTTGTTCCAATCATCAAAAAATAAAATACTTTTTTCATTTGTTTGGCTTATTACACGAATATACGTATAAAATCAGAATGATTAAGAAAAAATTACAACGGAATATTGCCGTGTTTTTTCTTTGGAAGAGATGCCACTTTATTCTCTAATAATTGAAATGCTTTGATCAATTTAATTCTTGTTTCTTGTGGTTGAATGACTTCATCTATAAAACCTCGTGACGCTGCTTTAAATGGATTAGCAAATGTTTCGGTGTATTCATCTACCTTTTCTTGTAGCCTTTCTTCCGGATTTTGTGCTTGTTTAATTTCATTTTTAAAGATGATTTCTGCAGCACCTTTTGGTCCCATTACGGCAATTTCAGCACTTGGCCAAGCATAGTTTAAGTCGGCTCCAATATGTTTAGAGTTCATCACATCATAAGCGCCACCATAAGCTTTTCTTGTAATCACAGTAACTTTAGGAACTGTAGCTTCACTCAATGCAAATAATAACTTCGCTCCATTTGTAATAATGCCGTTCCATTCTTGGTCGGTTCCCGGCAAAAATCCAGGCACATCCACCAATACCAACAACGGAATATTAAAGCTATCGCAGAAACGCGTAAACCGCGCTCCTTTCCTACTACTATTGATATCCAAAACACCTGCTAAATAGGCTGGTTGATTGGCAACAATACCAATACTTCTTCCGGCAATTCGGGCAAAACCGACAACTATATTTTCAGCAAAATTCTTGTGTACTTCAAAGAAAGAATTTTCATCACAAGTTGCCTCAATTATGGCTCGCATATCATACGGTTGATTTGGATTTTTAGGAAGAATCGTTGCTAATGCATCTCTTGTTTCAGAAGTCGATGTTTTATAAGGATAATTCGGCGCAGCATCTTCACAATTTTGAGGCAAATAACTCAACAGTTGCTTGATTTGTTGAATGCATTCTACTTCATTTTTTGCCGTAAAATGTGTTACACCACTTTTAGTTGCATGCGTTTGCGCACCACCTAATTCTTCCGAGCTTACTTCTTCGTGCGTCACAGTTTTTACTACGTTTGGTCCGGTAACAAACATATACGAAGTATTTTCTACCATCAACGTAAAATCTGTCATCGCAGGCGAATATACTGCGCCACCGGCACAAGGTCCCATAATAGCAGAAATTTGTGGAATAACGCCTGAAAACTGCACATTGCGATGGAAAATATCGGCATAACCTCCTAAAGAAACTACACCTTCTTGAATGCGCGCTCCACCGGAATCATTTAGACCTATAACAGGCGCACCAGTTTTGGCTGCTAAGTCCATTATTTTGCAAATCTTTTCAGCGTGCGTTTCTGAAAGTGAGCCACCAAAAACAGTAAAATCTTGTGAGAAAACATACACTAATCTTCCATTTATTTTTCCAAAACCGGTAACCACGCCATCGCCGTAATATTGTTCTTTATCGATACCGAAATCAGTTGCACGATGCGTAACCAACATACCTAATTCTTCAAAACTCCCACTATCTAATAAAAGTTCTAAACGTTCGCGCGCTGTTAGTTTTCCTTTTTGATGTTGACTATCGATACGTTTTTGACCACCACCTAATAATGCTTCTTGCTTTTTCTGTTCTAATTGTAGAATTTTCTGTTCTTGTGTCATAAGACAAAAATAAATTAAAATATCATCTAATAAAGTGGAAAATGTCTTGAATACATTTTTTTAACTTCAAAAAAGTTTGAATGATTTTAAAATCTGACTTTAAATGTATTTTCTAAATTATAAAATAGTTTTGTGCTGGCACCTTCAGGTGGCTTACTATCATAGGTAAGTTTGTAATTGAGTCCGAAAGAGAGAAATTTATGAAACATAAAATCAATTCTATTTTCTGTGGACACACGGAAATCTTTAGTTAGTTCAAATTTTGGTTGAAAATAGGTTGTACTTACAATTTCGATATTTTTAGTTGGTTCTAAACTAAAACTAAAATATCCGCTAAATCTTCCTTCTACTAATTTTTGAGTTTTATCATTATTAATCTCATATTCTAACATATACAAAGTGCCTAAATAACCTTTAAAAACTTTATTTTCTGCTAACTTAAATCGAGGTCCGGTTCCAATCAAATAGCGCATCCGAATCCCAACTAATTTATTGTATTGCACTTGCGTAAATGCTTCCCATCTCAACCATTTTTTTATTTTATAATTATATCGAAAATGAAAAAAACCGCCATTAATTACTTCTTCATGTGAGGTTTTGAAAATAATTAAACTTCCAAGCAATAAATACAAAGATTTTTTTGATTTATATTGAACATGTGCATTCGATGAAAATGCAAAATATTTATCTTTCTGTTTCCCAAAAACAAACCCAACATTGAATTCGCCTTTCCATCCTGTTGTATCCGTTTTATACCGTTGCCCTTCAATATTTACGATTTGCGCAAAACCAAACGGAATGCAGAAAATAAATAGAAGTAGTATTAATATTCTACGCATAAATTTCTAAGATAATTGAATTAATCTTAACACAAAAAAAATACAATTATTTAGAACCATTCTTAATAATAATTGTATTTAAACTATAAAAGAACTAATTTTGCTGCTACTAAATTTTAGGTATTACTAACTTAAATTAAGTATGACTGAACAAGATATAATATTAGAAGAAGTTGCCAATTCCGAATATAAATATGGATTTGTTACTGATATAGAAGCAGAAACTGCACCCAAAGGAATAAATGAAGAGATTATCCGTTTTATTTCAGCAAAAAAAGAAGAACCGGAATGGATGTTGGAATGGCGATTAAAGGCATTCAAAGAATGGCAAAAAATGCCTGAACCCAATTGGGCAAAAATAAATTTCCCAAAAATCAATTATCAAGATGTCATCTATTATTCAGCACCGAAATCTAAGAAGAAACTCGATTCTTTGGATGAAGTTGACCCTGAATTACTAAAAACATTCGAAAAATTAGGCATTTCGCTGGATGAGCAAAAACGCCTTTCCGGTGTTGCTGTTGATGTCGTATTTGATAGTGTTTCTGTAAAGACAACCTTTCAAGAAGCTTTAAAAGAAAAAGGTATCATCTTTTGTTCGATGAGTGAAGCCATTCGCAATCACGGCGATTTAGTAAAAAAATACATCGGCTCAGTTGTTCCGCAAAAGGATAATTTCTATGCTGCTCTTAATAGTGCTGTTTTTAGTGATGGTTCTTTTTGCTATGTTCCAAAAGGTGTTCGTTGTCCGATGGAATTGAGTACGTATTTTAGAATGAATTCAGCCGGAACAGGTCAATTTGAACGTACTTTACTTATTGCTGATGAAGGTGCTTATGTTTCTTATTTAGAAGGCTGCACTGCTCCACAACGAGATGAAAATCAACTACATGCAGCGGTTGTTGAATTAATTGCTTTAGATAATGCCGAAATCAAATATTCAACCGTACAAAATTGGTATCCGGGCGATAAAGAAGGAAAAGGTGGTGTGTATAACTTAGTAACCAAACGCGGATTTTGTAAAGGCAATAATTCTAAGATTTCTTGGACTCAAGTAGAAACCGGCTCAGCCATAACTTGGAAATATCCAAGTTGTATTTTGGGTGGCGACAATTCTATCGGCGAATTTTATTCTGTAGCATTTACCAACCATTACCAACAAGCCGATACTGGAACTAAAATGATTCATATCGGAAAAAATACCAAAAGCCGAATTGTTTCTAAAGGTATTAGTGCCGGAAAATCGCAAAATTCTTATCGTGGTTTGGTAAAAGTGCATAAAAAAGCCGAAAATGCTCGTAATTTTTCTCAATGCGATTCATTGCTGATGGGCAATAAATGTGGTGCGCATACTTTTCCATATATAGAAGTGAGCAATAATTCATCTAAAGTAGAACACGAAGCTACTACTTCAAAAATTGGCGAAGATATGTTGTTTTATTTTCAACAAAGAG
>JAGQYE010000015.1 GCA_020436225.1 Bacteroidota bacterium
ACCACATCCAATACAAGCATTCATATCTATCGTCATTCCCCAATGATGTCCTTGTTTGTAATCATTTGGTTTATAACCGTCATATAATGAATGTCCAAATTCTTCTCTTATTTTTTCTGAATTCTCATTTCCTGCTTTATCACTTTTTTGATATGCAGCCAAATTAGTTTCTCTTACAATTTCCCCTCTATATGTTTTCTTACGATTAGGAAGATTATTATCTTCCATCAACGTATGATATGTTTGGTTTAATGCTAATTCATAAGTATCTCCAGTTAATTCGATAGTTGCTCCATCTGTAGAATAAGAGGAAACTCCATTCACGTTCTTGACAAACGGGAATACATTTTTACCAACAGAATCACCTGCGCGTCCTGCTTTCTCACGACCATAACCAACTGCTATTGCCAAGGTATTTGGTGCTTGACCAAATTGAACTACAACCGGAATATTTTTAATTGTTTTTCCATTTATAGTAACATTAGCTGTTGGAACCTTTTTATCATAAGGTTGAGGATCGATATTTTTTTCTTTTGCATAAGAATATGGAATACAAACATAGTTGTCCCAAGTTACTTTACTAATTGGATCCGGTAATTCTTGAAGGAATGGATTATTTGCATAAGAACCATCGCCAACACCTGTTTTTTCGTAAAACAATACTTCAAATCCTTTAGGTGAAGTAGAAGTTGTATTAACAGCTGCTATTGATGCAGCAACATTAGCACTTGCACCACCAGCAGGAGCATCAACTCCGTAAAAACCTAACTGAACAGCATTTTCGTAGTTGCCACCTGTGATAGCAGTAATTTCATTTTGTACTACTTGCGCAATTGGAGTTGCCTCGCCTGCCCAAGTAAGCAATGTTTCTGCTTCTTGTTTTGTGTCGAATAATGGATTGATTGTTGGTTGAACGAAACCATAAAATCCATTTTTTGGAGCGATAATATCCCAAGATTCCAAATAATGTGAATTTGGGCAAATATATTGACAGAATTGAGCTGTTTCATCCGGTCTATCAGATGTTGACACTGACAATTCAGCTTTTTTAATTGCATTTTTAAATACTTCTGAATAAGGTGTATTATAAACAGGATTTGTTCCTAAGAATAAAACTGCCTTATATGCATCTGCTTTCAAATCATTTGCTAAAGTAGCTAATGCTTCGTCATTTCCAGATTTGAAGTTATACGGATTTGCAGTATCAATAACAGTTCCGTAATTACCTAATGTAGCATTAATAGCATTCACTAATAATTGAACTTCTACATCATTTGTATCAGAAATTACAACTGATTTACCTTTTGCCGCAAGTAATTCTTTCGCAACTTTAGTAATTCCATCATTTGCATCTTTTACTGACAAAGGTTTTACTCCGCTGATTGAACCGCCAATAGCTGCAAACAAGTTAATTAAGGCTTGTTTTTCTTCAGACGGTTTAATTGGATATTTATAGTCTGCATTTGAACCTGTAATAGTAACAGTAGATTGGAATTGATGATGGCGAGACATCTTAGGGTTTTCCTTAGATGGCACTCTATTTTTGATATATTTTTTAGAGTTTATTAGAGCAGCAACTCCATTTCCGATAAAGTCTGAATTGAAACCTACGATTACATCAGCTTTATCAAATTGAATAGATGGAATTATAGCACTACCTAAACTGATTTGATTTGCTTTTCTGGTAGCGTAGTTAGAAACGGCATCATAAGCGACAACTGTAGTAGTAGGATATTTTGCTACAAATTTTTCAATTGCTTTTTTGGTTATTGTAGAAACAACTGAACCTGTAACTAAAGCAATTTTTCCACCGCTATTTGCAATAGAAGTTAACTTGGTAATAATATCTGCATCTACAGTCTTCCAATCCGATTCTTTATTACCTTTTCTTGGTTTTCTTAGTCTGGTTACATCATATAAAGACAATACAGATGCCTCAGAACGAGCTGTTGCACCACCAAATGGAGATTCGTTATTTGGTTCAATCTTGATTGGTCTTCCTTCGCGAGTTTTTGCCAAAATATTTACGATATCACTTCCATCAGAAAAGGTAGAAGCAAAAAACTCGGGAACACCAGGAACAACTTCCGGTACCGGTTTTCTTAAATCGATAGTATAAGGAATGGCTTTATGTGTTGATATTTTACAAGCAGAAGCTAATGCTGCAACAGACACACTAAAGCCCATGGCTTTCAAGAAATCTCGTCGATTGGTTCCGTTACTGTTACTTCCTTCGGTTTCATTGGTATCAATATCAAATTCTTTCATTGCTTGTTCTTTGTACAAAGGAGTTTCGTTTAACTCATCCAAGCTCGTCCAATACTTTTTGTTACTCATTATATTTATGCGTTATTGAGTTCAGTAATATTAATAGTGGCATTTTTGACATTCAGTTCCTCCAATATCAGCTACGGTAACTTTTGCTTTTGTACCTTTCTTCAATTCTTCTTGATATTTTTGGAAAACTGAGTAGTATTTATTTTCTGTGAATTTCACTTCTGTTTGTCTGTGACAATTGATACACCAGCCCATAGATAAAGGAGCAAATTGTTTCATTACTTCATACTCTTCTACTTTACCATGGCAAGTTTGGCATTTTATTCCGCCAACTTTCACGTGTTGTGAGTGATTAAAATAAACGTGGTCAGGTAAATTGTGAATTTTAACCCATTCAATATTTTTTGGTGCTCTTACAAATTTAGTTTTGTCCGGATCCCAGCCTGCGTAATCATAAATTTTTGCAATTTCTTCTTTACCATATTTTGGTCCTTCTTGTACATATTTATGGCAATTCATACAAATTTGAGTTCCCGGAATACTTGCATGACGGCTTTTTTCCACTCCAATATGGCAATATTGACATTCAATTTGATTTTGTCCAACGTGCAGTGCGTGTGAGAAACGGATTGGTTGGTCTGGAGCATATCCTTGAGAACGTCCTAAATCCATAGCTCCATGAAATATGTTTACAACTAATAAAATCGCGCCGATTAACAATAGTACATATAGTGTTTTTTTACTGAAAATCTTTTTACCTAATGGTGTATCATCTACTTTCTCACCATTTTTTTCTTTTATCGTTTTATCTATTTTAGAAGTGATATTCCAAAGTAAACCTGCTAATACAACTAAAAATCCGATTAAAGCCCAAATGTACCAATTTGTATTTCCTTTACCACCTGCATCTGCTGTAGCAGTTGCTGCCGGTGCAGCTTCCGCTGGAGCTCCTGCATTAGGATTTTTAATGTACATTAAAATGCTATTGATTTGCTCCGGTGTAAGTTGAGGAAAAGCAGTCATTACAGATGTAATGTCATTGCTTTTTAATACTTGTGCGTATGGATCTCCTGATTCTAAGAATTTTGATGGATTGTGTACCCAAGATTCTAATTTAGCTTCACTTTCCCATCTATCCCAAACACCACTCAAAGCAGGTCCGATAACTTTTTTATCAATTGCATGACAAGATGCACAATTGGCTTTGAAAAGTGCCATACCTTCTTTTACTTTCGCAACTCCATCAGCATCCGTAGCGGCAACGTCCGGAAGCGCAAAAGAAGCATAAACTGAATTGGAAGTTAAAGTAAGTGATAAAACGAGTACTATTAAAGCCAGTAATTTTCTGATTGATTGACAAGAATGCATTATTCGATGAATTTTTTCTCGGTTGCAAATATAACATTCAGCTATTAATTTGCATAAAATGTTGATAAATCACTATTTAGAATAAATATAAATAAAATATAGCAAATTGATTATCAATAATCACTAACTAAAATTAATTACGGAACTGCTAGAATTTAATATACTCTTAACATTTATTTAGGAAATACAAGCGAAATGTGGGAACTTTTTATAAAAAGCATAATCTTACTCTATTATTTTAAGTCAATTAGCTTAAAGCTTGATTATAAACATAGTAGATAGTTTTTTGTTTATCTAATGCATTATTAATTGACTTTTGTTTCTTCTTTTTGATTTGTATTTTTCGAACATGAAAATTGTTCAAAATTACTTTCCTAACCTAACTGTATCTCAAACTCAACATTTTGAGGCACTACAACCTTTATATTTCTATTGGAATGAAAAGATAAATGTGATTTCCAGAAAAGACATGGACAACTTTTATGTTCATCATGTTTTACATTCATTGGCAATTTCAAAAGTTATATCTTTTAAAAAAGATGAAGTTGTTTTAGATATTGGTACTGGCGGCGGATTCCCCGGCATTCCTTTAGCCATCTTATTCCCGGAAACGCAATTTATCTTGACTGATTCTATTGCAAAAAAAATTACGGTTGTCAATGAAGTTGTCCAAGCATTAAAACTAAATAATGTAAGCACTAAAGTAGAACGCGCCGAAAACATCAAACAGCCAATCGACTACGTCGTTACAAGAGCTGTTGCCAAAATGGAAGAGCTTTTAAAATGGAGTAAAAACAAACATCCTAAAAAAATCATTGCACTTAAAGGTGGCGATTTAAAAGACGAGTTATCCAACATCAAAAAAAATATACAAATCATTAATATCAAAGATTTCTTTCAAGAAGATTTTTTTGAAACCAAAAAGATTGTCATCTGTTCCTAAAAAAATCATTTATTTTTTGTCATTTTGTCATACTAATTCCATTGGCATAAAACTTGAGATTTCCATATAAACTAAATAAAAAATATAAACAATTATGGGAAAAATAATAGGAATTGACTTAGGAACTACCAACTCATGTGTATCTGTTATGGAAGGCAACGAGCCGGTAGTCATTACGACTGATGAAGGACAACGCACGCTACCTTCCATCGTTGGTTTTTTAGAAAACGGCGAGCGCAAAGTAGGAGCTCCGGCAAAACGCCAAGCGATTACAAATCCAACCAACACAGTTTCGTCTATCAAACGTTTTATGGGAAAACATTTTAGCGATACTGACAAAGAACAAAAATATGTTTCTTACAAAGTAGAAAAAGGTGACAATGACACTGTTCGCGTTCGTTTGCACGACAGATTGTACACACCTCAAGAAATTTCTGCAATCATACTTCAAAAATGTAAGAAAATGGCAGAAGACTATTTAGGTCAAACTGTTACAGAAGCGGTTATTACTGTTCCGGCATATTTCAACGACTCAGAACGTCAAGCTACTAAAGAAGCTGGTTTAATTGCCGGTTTAGATGTAAAACGTATCATCAACGAACCAACTGCTGCTGCCTTAGCTTACGGCTTAGACAAAGGTGGAAAAGATATGAAAATTGCCGTGTACGACTTAGGTGGCGGTACATTTGATATTTCTATTTTAGAATTAGGTGATGGCGTTTTTGAAGTAAAATCTACTAATGGCGATGTGCATTTAGGTGGCGATGATTTCGACCAAACTATTATTGATTGGTTGGCATCAGAATTTCAAAATGAAGAAAGAATTGATTTGAGGAAAGACCCAATGGCATTACAACGCTTGAAAGAAGCTGCAGAAAAAGCAAAAATAGAATTATCTTCTTCTACAGAAACAGAAATCAACTTGCCATACATTACTGCAATTGATGGTGTTCCGAAACACTTGGTAAAAAAATTATCGCGTGCAAAATTCGATCAATTAACAGATGCTTTAGTTGAACGCACTTTGGAGCCTTGCAGAAAAGCTTTAAAAGATGCCGGAATTTCTGCCGGACAAATTGATGAAGTAATATTAGTAGGTGGTTCTACTCGTATTCCAAAAATACAAGAAGTAGTAGAAAAATTCTTTGGTAAAAAACCATCTAAAGGTGTAAATCCGGATGAAGTAGTAGCAATTGGTGCGGCTATCCAAGGTGGCGTATTAACAGGCGACGTAAAAGACGTATTGTTGTTAGATGTTACACCACTTTCTTTAGGAATTGAAACCTATGGTGGTGTGTTTACAAAATTAATTGAAGCAAACACGACGATACCAACAAAAAAATCAGAAACGTTTTCTACTGCTGCCGACAGCCAACCTTCTGTAGAGTTGAATGTATTGCAAGGCGAGCGTCCGATGGCGAAAGACAATAAATCTATTGGTCGTTTCCACTTAGATGGCATTCCACCGGCTCCAAGAGGTGTTCCACAAATTGAAGTAATTTTTGATATCGATGTGAATGGTATTTTAAGTGTAACTGCAAAAGATAAAGGAACAGGAAAAGAGCAAAATATCCGCATCACAGCTTCAACAGGCTTGAGCAAAGAAGAGATTGAAAAAATGAAAGCAGAAGCAAAAGCTAACGAAGCTGCCGACAAAGAAGCGCGCGAAAAAGTAGATAAATTGAACGAAGCTGACAACTTGATTTTCCAAAGCGAAAAACAATTGAAAGAATTTGGCGACAAATTGCCTGCTGATAAAAAAGGTGCGATTGAAAGTGCGATTGCTACTTTAAAAGATGCTCACAAAGCGCAAGATATTGCAGCAATTGACGCAGCATTAGCGACCTTAAATAATGCATGGCAAGCAGCTTCTCAAGATATGTATAATGCTTCTCAGCAAGGCGGTGCACAACAAGAAAGTGGTAACGCTGAAAACAACAACACTAATAATTCTGCTGATGATGTTCAAGATGCAGAAGTTGTAGAAGAAGTGAAATAGATTTTTGAGATATGAGATTTTAGAATTGAATATTTTAGTTAAGAATTTTAATGGTCGGTGTTTTTGCCGACCATTTTTTTGATTTATTTAACCGCAAAGGACACTCTGTTAGAGTCTGGGACTCTAACAGAGTGTCAATAAGGGAATGACATTTATTTATAAACAAACTAAGAATTTAACATTTATATATCATATACTATTTATATTTGTATAAAACAAGAAATAATGAAACGTACTATACATATCCTTTTATTCCTTTTTATTCCATTATTTTCTAAGGCACAAATATTAGAAAACATATATACTGCTGACACGACTAACCTTATAAATTATCCAAGTAATGATTTTAAATCACTCTTATTAAGCAATAACAAAATTTGTGTTATTACTCATTTTGCAAATCCAATAGAAATTAATCAAATAGAAACTAATAATAATCAAAATAAATATCGATACGATAGTCTTAACGTTTCTATTTATACTACAGAAGGAGTTAAAGTTGCACAACATCTGTATCCTTTAGTAGGTAGTGGTTACATAGAAGATATGGTTCAATTAAAATCAGGTGAAATTTTATTGGGTGGTGAAATCGATACGAATTTAGTATTTATTAGATTAGACAGCTTGGGAAATTATCTTTCTTCAAAAAATTATCCCAATACTGCTTCTACATTCATTAAAAACCTTACTGCTACCTATGACAACCATGTTTTAGTTTCGTATGATAGAACACTGTACGATACAACAATATTCGTTACAGGAAAGGCTTGTATTTGGGGTTATTATAAAGATTTCTATAAAAAAATCTCTTACTTAGCAAAAATAGACTCATTAGGAAATGTAATTTGGAACAAGCAACTATCTGAAGATAAAATGTATAATTATCTAATTTATGACCCTAAACTAAAAATAGATATTTTAAATAACCCGGACAATTCATTTAATGTTTTAAAAACCACTGTAAATTCTTGGGGGAGTAATCCTAAAGTAGATTTATTACATTTTGACAAAAACGGAAATATAATTGAGCATAAAACACTCGTAGAAATATTTAATATAGAAGATTACTTTTATTGCACGTATACTCTTGTAGAAGATTATTGTGCTACTATAAATGAAAATTACTACTCAGTTATTAAGAAAAGTTTAGATACCTCTTCACTTACATATTATACATATTACTATTTCGATAAAACAGGAATATTGATAGATTCAAGTATTAAAATGTATAATTATAATATCTATCCTGAATATGCAAGTCCTATACATCTTAATCGCAACGATAATTTCTTTTTTAAATCAAATGCAGTAAATAAAAGTATCTATTGGTTATTTTCATATGGTATATTTCCAACAAATGGGCACACCTTTATTTTGATGAAAACTGATGAAGATGCTCTGTATAATTGGGAACACGAATTTGATGATGGCACATCAATTTCTATAAGAAAGGGAGGTATAATGAGTTTAAATGATAGTACACTATTAGTTGTCAATTTGATATATGACCTAAGTGCTGGTATTGAACATCTAAAATTCTATAAAATATCTTTAGCTGCCAATCAAATATATTACTCCGCTTATATTGATGTAAATAATAACGGAATAAAAGATGGCAACGATACACTTTTTAATCAGGGATTGGTAGAAATTTCGGATGGAACATCTACCAATACTTTTCCATTAGGTTATAATGGCACATTTTCAACATTTGTAAAACGAGGTACATTCGTTTCTAAGCTTGTCTCCTATCAACAAAACATAAAATACTTTACAGTTGCGCCTGAAACACACACTTCAACATTCGATTCTATTTATCAGTCAGATACGGTTACTTTTCGATTAGTACCAATTGAAGGCATCCAAGATTTACAAGTTTTTATTGTGCCTATCAAAGAAGCACGTCCGGGTTCTAATACAACATATCAACTCATTGCAAAAAATATCGGAACTAAAATGATACAAAATATTTCATTACAATTTATCAAAGATTCTTTGCAAACTTTTAGTTCTTATTCCATTACACCAACTTCTATTAATAACGACACTTTAATTTGGAATTTTGATTCTATTGCTGTTTATGAACAAAAAACTATTGACGTCATTTGTACAAATGCAGCAACACCGCAACTAAATGTAAATGACACACTCCGACTTCATGCTTTTATTACTCCTTTTGAAAACGATTCTTTTGTAATCGATAATAGTTTTCAACTTACACAAGTTGTATTAAATGCTTACGACCCAAATGATAAAATTGAAGCACATGGTTCCGGCATTACACGCCAGCAAATCAACAACGGCGATTACTTATATTACACTATTCGTTTTCAAAATACAGGAAATGCATCTGCATCCATTATTAAAATTGTGGACACGCTTTCTAATAATTTAGATTGGAGCACGTTAGAAATTCTAAACAATACGCACAACCTTGCTTTAACCGTTTCTAATAAAAATATTTTGACTTGGTATAGCAACTCCGTTTTCCTTCCGGACAGCACTAACGATGAAGCCCACAGTCATGGTTATATCAGTTTCAGAATAAAACCAAAAACAAATTTATTGCCGACAGACAAAATAGAAAATCGTGCGCATATTTATTTTGATTTTAATCCTGCTATAACAACCAACACCGTAACAACAAGCATATTGGAAGAAAGAACAACTTCCATCAGAAACAATACCATAAAAGAGATACATCTTTTTCCATCACCTACTAATGGTGATGTGCAATTAGAATTTAATTCTACTTTATCAACTGCAATGCAACTTCATATTGTCGACATAAATGGGAAAGAAATTCGTTCTGAAAATATTGCAACAACTATTGGATTTAATTCCATAAATATCTCGTTGAATAATGTACCGAAAGGCATTTATCTTATTCAATTAAACGATAAAAATCAAAACTTGTACTACGGCAAAGTAGTGAAACAGTAAGTACACTTGAGTTTTGTATTTAATGTCATTTTAATTATACAAAAGTATTCCCACGAAAGTGGGAATTTCAACTTTACTGCAAAATCTGACACTCTGTTAGAGTCTTGGACTCTAACAGAGTGTCAATATAAACTTCATTAAAAGATTTTTATCGCAATAGTGTAAAAATACCTTTGTAAGATTTTACTGAATCATCCGGCATTTTAGCTTTGAAGATATAGACATAATCATCTACTTGTGCAGGTGCACCTTTATAATTTCCATCCCAACCTATTGTCGTACTGTTTGGATTAAAATTCGCATTGGAATACATCAATTCGCCCCAACGATTATAAATTAAGAATTGCAAAATCTCCACATCTTTTCTATAAGATAAAGGCGCTATAAAATCGTTTACGCCATCGCCATTCGGAGAAAATGCCGTTGGCATATACACTTCATAAAAACATTTATGCTCTACGTTAATAGAATCTAATGCTGTGCAATGTTGGTTTTGTACTTGAACGGAATAAGTACCGCTTGTCTTTACAAAAATTGCCGGAATGGTATCGCCTGTATTCCAAAGAATAGAAACAAAATTTCCATTGCCAATATCCAACATAAGACTATCACAGAATGTAGTGTCTGCACCAATATTTATTGATGGTTTGGTAAATTGAGTAATTACAATGGTATCTTTAATGCTTCCACATTGATTTTTATTTTCAGCAATATAAGTGCCGCTTTTGTTAATCGTAATTTGCGGTCCGGTTTCGTTGGTACTCCAACTTGTTTGTGCATCGCCTGTAAATAATTGCATAGAAAAATCGCCGCAAATTGTTGTGTCGTTGCCTAAATTGGCAATCGTTGGTTTATCAATAAAATCGACTAAAATAGTATCTGAAACAGAACAAATCCCATTGCTGACATTTACATTATAAACACCAAATTGATTAATAGTTATAGTTGGCGTTTGTGCGCCGGTATTCCAATCATATTGAATATTATTTCCGGCAACTGTTGCATCTAAAGTAAGCGTATTTCCGTTGCATAACGTAGTATCGTTGCCTAAATTAACCATTAAAGCATTAGATGCGGAAATGACGAGCGTATCGCTAACAACGCCACAGCTATTACTAACTTTCACGATATAAGTACCACCTTGTGTAGCCGTAAATGTTGGAGCATTACTTACCAATGTATTATTTAACAACCAATCTGTGGCTATATTGGCTGCGTTTCCATTTGACAAATTCAAAGAAAATGCACTACAAAACGAAGTATCTCTTCCTAAGTTCGGTTTATTTGGTCGAACAGAAGAAACTACTATAATCGTATCCGAACCTTTACATCCATTCTTATACACATCTACCCAATATTTTCCAGTTTGAGTAACGATAATTGAATGTGATGTTGCGCCGGTGCTCCATACATAACTATCATAAGCAGAACTAGCATCCAGCGTTAAATTTGAGCCGGTGCAAATCGTTGCTGTTGGTGTACCAAATTCAAAATTGACATGGCAATCGCATTTACTAACTTCTACTATAACCTTTTTGGTAACCGTACAACTTCCATCTTTCGCTGTTATTGTATAGACCAAACTATCCTTATTTGTTCCGGTATATGTTAGTGGTTGATTAATTGTATTTCCCGTTCCAGCACTTGCCCCAGTTATATTAGTGCCTCCACTTACTGTCCAACTAAAAGTAGCATTCGGATTATCGCTTTTAATTTCTAAATAAGCATTATCTCCACTACAAATGCTCAAACGATTGCTATTGGTTTGTACATCTAAACAAACTAATCTAAAATCTAAAGTGTTAGAAATTGGTTGACTTCCATGCGGATTGGTAATGGCTTTTATATAATGTTTTCCGTCGTTGCAGAAGTTAGTTGCCGTTCCACCATTTCCGGTTCCATCGTTAGGAATCGGAAATTGAAAATTCAATTTTCCGGCAATAGAATCGAACACTAAACCATTACATAAATTCCCGGCATTATTTCTTATGCCGCCATTATACGTTGATGAAGTATCTGTATTGGGTAAATGTATGGCATAATTGCCATCATTAGCATTTGGATTCCCGGAATCATACGCCGGTAAAGAGCATGGATCATACGTTAACTCATCCACACAACTAACCACTCTGATGGAGGTTGTTCTATATTTATTCGGGCAATTTCCCGGCGCATTGTTAGCATAATTAGCAACACTTGGCGAACAAGAATTTTGCAATACATAAATTGGTTGTCCGCTACTGCAATAACTACTGAAATTATAATTAAAAACGGTGCCTCTACCTGTAAATATGATGACTATGGCATTGGGTGGAATTACATCACCTTGTCCGGCTGCAATTAAAGTTGTAACATCGCAAGTACCATTTCGTAATGTTGCCATCGTAGCTGCAGATGGCGTTTGAAATATACAACTGTTTGTTGAAGGTACATTGATATAAGAATTAGGCAAATACAATTCTAAATCATTGACATCAAAACCGGACGCACCGGAAGTTAGAATTACGTATTCATTATCTACTTCTCTTAAAACGCCACCTTGGTCGCAAGCATCAATAAAAATGCCGACTATCTCAGCGCAAGGTGTTGTTATTTGACCTGAATTAGACGTATTTCCACCGATATTAATAAATCCGATGCTATCGCCTTCTCCTGCATAAGGATTGAAATTTGGGTTAGTAGATTGATAAAATACGATATTGCTATTTGACGGAATATTTTGATATTCTAAGGCAAAATTGAATGTATCTTTTCCGGTGGAGCAAATCTCATTAGGAGATGCTGCAGTTAGTTGTAAAGTTTGGCTAAAAATTACATTAATAATGAAGAGAAAAAAAATAGAAATAAATACTTTTTTCATACGGCTATTTACGTACACAAAAATACAACCAAAAAGAAGAAGTGCCTAACTTATTTATTACTATTTCAATAAAGTTACATTCCCTTTTAGTGTTTTTTTATCACCATTTTGGTAGCGAACCACTACATAATATCCATACACTTCTGCCGGCATTTCTTTATTCTTGTATTTGCCATTCCAACCTGATGTTGGATCATTAGGTGCTGTATTTTCAGTAGAAAACACACATATTCCCCATCTGTCGTAAATTTTAAATGATTCGATTGTAATATTGCCATCTGAACGCACCATAAATACATCATTTATGCCATCGCTATTTGGTGTAAATGCATTCGGAATCCACACTTCGCCTCCACAGTTGTCAATTAATTCAATGTTTATAGTATCAGATGAGATACCACAATTATTTGTAATTGTAGCGATATATGTTCCTGGTTTTGAAACATGAATTTGTGTTCCTACTTCGCCCGTACTCCAAGTAGTAGTTTGGTCGCCTGTTTGTAGGTTAAGAGAAACACTATCACAGAAAGTTGTATCGTTACCTAAGTTAAATGCAATTGGTAATTCTGTAAAATTTACAGTTGTTGATGCTGAAACTGAACATAAACTTTGGAAAGCCGTTACAGAATATGTACCAGCTTGAATTACTTCGATGCTTTGTGAATTCTGATTTGTATTCCATCGTAGTGAATCAAATTGTCCGGTTGCAGTGAGCTGTACAGTTGTGCCAAAGCATGCAGAGGTGTCGCCTAAAATAGATAAAGCTAAATCCGGTTGAACTGTTATGCTAATATCTGTTGTAGCAACGCAATTTCCTACGGTTGAAGAAATAGAATAAACAACTGTTTCAGATGTATTTCCTGAATTATGTATTAATTGTCGAATAGAATTTCCAGTGCCTGAAACTGCGCCCGAAATAGATGAGTTAGCATTTACTGTCCAACTATTTACTGCACTTGAATTTGTACTATTTATATTTATTATAACAGAATCGTTATTACATATAGCATTTTTTTCTGCATTGGCAGTTACTTCATTGCAAATTAGTTGATAATTTATAGTGTTTGAAATAGGTTGACTTCCGTGTGGATTGATAATTCCTTTTATATAATATTCTTGGTTACAAAAGTTTTTGTTAAGATGCAAAGTCAACGTATCTTTTCTAATTTCTAATGAATCGAAAGAAATACCATTACAATAATCAACTGCATTATTTTTTATTCCACCATTAGCTACTGATGCTGTGTCGCCGTGATTATTAACAGCATAGCTTCCATCTTGGTTCGGTAAACCACATCTATCATAAGTTAATTGAGATGCACAACTTTCATAATAAACATTGGTAGTTCTATATCTTGAATTGGTGCAATTCGCATCATTGACAAAAGCACCGGAAACACGTGTGCAAGAATTTTGCATAACATAAATCGGCACACCACCTTGACATAAATTATCGAAATTGTATGGATAATCGACATTATTGCTGGCAAACAATAACACTATCGCATGTGCAGGAACAAAATCGCTTGGTCCTGCTGCAATAAAATTTGTGGAAGTACATGCACCTTTTCTTAAAGTATCCATCAAGTCATTTGATGGTTTGATAAAAGTACAACCTGAAGTTCCCATATTAATATCGCCGTTTCCGGTTCCACTATTATTAGGTAAATCTACTTTTAAACTATCTACTAAAAAGCCGTTGCCTGAATTTAGGAACATATATTCGTTGTGGTATTCAGGAATTCCATTTGGATTACAAGCATCAATAAAAATTCCAATTATATCTACACAAGAAGTAAATGGTAAGGAGTTGCGTTCAATGGTATCGCCTTTGATATATCCAATGCTATCTCCTTCACCAAGATATGGATTAAACGTACTGTCTGTGCTTTGATAAAAAACGATATTCGTATTGGCTGGAATTTCGGAAGCAATTACACTATATTGGATTGAATCATTTCCTGTAGAACAAATTGTTGAAGGAGAAATTAATCCGATATTGATGCTTGGATCTGCCATTAAACCTGACAAGGGCAAAATTATACTTACAAAAGCGCAGAGCAAATTAAAAATTGACTTAAACATATAGAAAACTTATAGCATTGTGTAAGATATGAATTTTTCTTGGAAATTAAATACAAGTAGAATTTTATCCATCGTAATTCTGATTTTATCTTTCTTATCTCTGAATATCAAAATAAAAAATGCCGAAAACAAAATTGCTTTCGGCATTGAAATTTATTAGAACGAACTGATTACATCATTCCGCCCATTCCACCAGGCATTCCGCCACCAGGCATTGCCGGAGCTTCTTTGCTTGGTTTCTCAACAATAGCACATTCAGTAGTTAAAATCATTGATGCGATAGAAGCCGCATTTTCTAAAGCAACACGTGTTACTTTTGCCGGATCAATAACGCCTGCTTTGTACAAGTTTTCGTACACTTCTGTTTTAGCATTATATCCATAATCTTTTTTACCATTTTTGATATTATACACTACTATTGAACCTTCAACACCAGCATTTTCAGCTATTTGACGCAAAGGTGATTCTAAAGCAATTTTGATGATTTCAATTCCTGTTTGCTCATCTTCATTCGCACCTTTTAATTTTTCTAAAGCTACACTTGCTCTAATTAAGGCAACACCTCCACCAGGCACGATACCTTCTTCAACTGCTGCACGAGTAGCGTGCAATGCATCATCAACTCTATCTTTTTTCTCTTTCATTTCTACTTCAGATGGCGCACCAACATACAATACGGCAACACCGCCTGAAAGTTTAGCTAATCTTTCTTGAAGTTTTTCTCTATCGTAATCAGAAGTTGTGGTTTCGATTTGTGCTTTAATTTGATTTACTCTTGCTTGGATGTCAGCTTTTTTGCCACTTCCGTTGATGATAGTCGTATTGTCTTTGTCGATAACCACTTTCTCTGCAACGCCCAATTGATTTAATTGAGTATCTTCTAATTTAAAGCCTAATTCATCAGAAATCACTTCGCCTGCTGTTAAGATAGCGATGTCTTGCAACATCGCTTTTCTTCTGTCGCCGAACCCAGGCGCTTTTACGGCAGCAATTTTTAATGAACCTCTTAATCTGTTTACTACTAAAGTTGCCAACGCTTCGCTTTCTACATCTTCAGCAATAATTAATAAACCACGACCTGTTTGTACCACTTTTTCTAAAATCGGCAACAAATCTTTCATTGTAGAAACTTTTTTGTCGTAGATTAAGATGTATGGTTTTTCCATTTCACATTCCATAGAATCTGCATTGGTAACGAAATATGGAGAAATGTAACCTCTATCGAATTGCATACCTTCTACAACATCCACATACGTTTCTGTTCCTTTTGCTTCTTCTACTGTGATAACGCCTTCTGTCGTTACTTTTTCCATAGATTCTGCGATTAATGCTCCGATTTCTTCGTCGTTGTTGGCAGAAATAGTTCCTACTTGTTTAATTTTTGAGAAATCTTTTCCCACTTTTTCAGAGATAGATTTCAATTCTTTTACTACAGCTTGAACCGCTTTATCGATACCGCGTTTCAAATCCATAGGATTAGCACCGGCTGTGATAGATTTTAAGCCAGGTCCAATGATTGCTTGTGCCAATACAGTTGCTGTTGTTGTTCCGTCACCGGCAACGTCATTTGTTTTAGATGCCACGTCTTTAACTAATTGTGCACCCATATTTTCAAATGGATCTTCCAATTCGATTTCTTTGGCTACAGTAACACCATCTTTTGTGATGGCCGGTGCACCGAATTTTTTCTCGATAATTACATTTCTACCTTTTGGGCCTAATGTAACTCTCACAGCATTAGCCAATGCATCTACGCCGGCTTTTAATTTATCTCTTGATTCTGTGCTGTAACTAATTTGTTTCGCGCTCATAATTATGTTTATTTATAATTTATTATTTTAAAAATTGGTTTAGAAAAAGATGATTATACAATTGCCAAAATGTCAGACTCACGCATAATTAAATAATCAACTCCATCTACATTGATTTCTGTTCCACTGTATTTTCCGTATAAAACAGCATCGCCAACTTGAACAGTGATAGGCTCATCTTTTTTGCCAGGACCAACTGCTACAACTTCTCCTTTTTGCGGTTTTTCTTTGGCTGAATCCGGAATGATAATACCTGATTTAGTTTTGGTTTCTGCCTCAGCTGCTTTCACTACTACTCTGTCAGCTAAAGGACGAATGTTTAATTTACTTTTTGCCATGATTATTATTGATTTATTGTTTTAAAATTTCGTGCAAAAGTAATCTATTTTTGTGCCATTTTGAAAAAAAAGAAATTTTGACAGATTTAGGGAAAATTTTGCCGAAGACGTGGTTTTAATGAAAAATTGAATTGGAATCTACGTAGAAAGCATTATTCTACAATAATTTTCCCGGAATGAATCGTGTTTGTCCGTTTATCTGATAGTTGAACTATATAAATTCCGCTATGTAATCCTATTGATTTGGTAGAAATAGGTTTGCCTGTGAAGATTGCATTATAAACTTCTTCACCCGTAATATTAGTTATAGTTATGTTTTGTCCGATAAATTGTTGAACATTTTTAAAGTATAAATCATCCAAAAGCGGATTAGGAAAAGTTTGAAGAGTTTGTTTGGTGGTTGTTTTTATTCCTGAAACTACATTATTACATCCTAATTGATACGCAAAAAAGTTTTTCATATACCAAACTGTGCTATCAAAGAAAGGTTGTACGACAGTTCCAAAAAAATCAGAAGAATACGAAGTATGTCCGGCATCCGGAATAACATAAAAAGGATTGTAGATATTTAATTCTTGTGCTTTGCTATGTAAAATATTACTTCCATCCACATACATTAAAGTCGGAATATTATACGGACGACCTCTATTAAATGGAATTTCTGGATCCCAAATATTATGTACACTCAAAAATGCAGTATGTTCGTTATCTAAATAACTTTTATCGCCTAATGCACCGTTTATATTGACTACTCCGAAAATTTTTTCTCCAAAATCTATAAAATCATAATCGCCGAAAACGCCGCCAATTTGATTGAGCCAACTGTTCCAATTCGGGTCTAAATTATCTGTCGAATCTAAATAGACTGCATGCATAACATTAAATGCACCGGCACTGCCGCCACAAAGAAATATTTTTGTTGTATCTATTCGAAAAGGATTCGCGCTATCTCTTGCAGAATTAAAAAAGTAACGAACCAAATTTTTCGTGTCTTGTACGCCGCGACCAACAGCTTTCAACATTAAATCTTGAAATAATAATGAAAGTGGCGATGCTTCTAAACGATATGTTGCCGAAGAAACAACGAAGCCTCTTTTTGCAAACTCCTCGCCCATGGCAATTTGACTTTCATAATCTTTTGTGCCTGTCCAATATGCACCTCCATGTTCAAATATTATGAGTGGTCGTAAACCTGAAGTAGTATCATCTTTCGGCTCAAACACATCCATCAAAATATTTTGCATTGCTCCGGATGAATTCTTGGCTCGACTATAAACTATATTTTTGGTTCTAATTGTTTGAGAGAAAATTTTATCAATATATCGACCATTTTCGCATTGAGCAAAGCCATTAATAATATTAAAGCAAAAAAAGAAAAATAGAAAACGTCTTTTCATATAGGAAAAATACGGAATAAATTCCAATTATTTTCCGTAGTTGGGCGATTGTTTAATGAACTGCATATCATCTAAAGCAGCAGGATATATTTTCTTGCCGAAAGAACTGTGATTGTCTTTAGTGTAGCTGGCAAACATTTTTTTGATATTGACTGCTAAATCGTAGTCGCTGGTTCGCTGTAAATAAACATAAGGCATATTGAGATAAGAGATAAATCTATCGTATTCATCTTCGTCTAAATCAATAATCTTGTAACTGTTGTATAGGCGGAACAAATCTTTCAGCACTGCACGTTTGGCTTCTTCTGTTTCCAGTTGAGATGCTACCCTTTTTTCTTTTTCATGTTTACTCAATAAGCCATATAAATAAGACAAAGGATTGGTAAATGGACGAGCATCCGGATTCAAATCGGTATTTTTTACTGTTAAAGAATTGATTTGTTGTCTAATTTCCGGATAACTGCGAATGGCATTAATTTGAACTTCTGTTAATTCCAAAGGTCTGCGCGGCAAGACAACTGTAACAGAATATGTATTTCTAAAAATCGAATCTTTAAAACATAATTTTATTGGTGTATGTCCATTCTTTAATATAATTATAGAATCGGACGGCATCATATCTATAGAGAAAAATCCATTTTTATCTGCAGAAATGCCTAATTGTATTCGTCTAAAAGCAACATCTGCATAAGGCACGGGGTTGTTGTTTTCATCTACAACCTTTGCATTAACTTTTATTGTTGATTGAGCCAAAAGTGATGGGCAATATCCTAAGGCAGTTACTATTATTAAGAAAAGAATTCGCACCTTCAAAAATACTATAAAATGAGCTAAGCAAAAACAAAAAACTTGTTAAGAAATTCGATATAAAGTTTGTACAATAAAAATCCAATAAGGTTCCAAACATA
>JAGQYE010000116.1 GCA_020436225.1 Bacteroidota bacterium
AAAACGTGCGCACATTTTCTTCTCCGAAACCGACAATATCCATTGCTGATTTAGAAACAAAATGGATAAGATGTTCTTCTAATTGTGCCGGACAATTTGCATTCACACATCGCCAAACACTTTCATCTATAGGCTTTACCAAATGATGATGGCATGATGGACAATTGGTTGGAAACTGAATTTTTTGTTCGTTGCCATTTCTTCTTTCGCTGATACTGCCAACGATATACGGAATGACATCGCCGGCACGTTCTACAATAACCGTATCGTTGAGTCGGATATCTTTATCTATAATAAAATCTTCGTTGTGCAAGGAAATAGAAGAAATTTCTACGCCCATTAGTTGAACAGGTTCAATTTTTGCAACCGGCGTAATAGCACCGGTTCTGCCCACTTGAAAATCGACTTGTAACAAAGTAGATGTTGCTTGCTTCGCCTTAAATTTAAACGCTATTGCCCATTTGGGATGATGTGCTGTTTTTCCGATTAATTGTTGTTGATGTAAATCGTTTACTTTTATAACCATTCCATCAATATCAAAATGATAAGTGTCGCGCTTGTTTTCCCATTCTTTACAAAATGCTTCAACCGCTTTAACATCATCAAAAATTCCGATTTCTTGGAAAGGCGTTTTAAATCCTAATTGAGTAAGAATTTCTAAATTTTTTTGATGCGTTTTAAATAAATCGGTACAATCTTTTCCGTTTTTATCTTCGGCATAGCCAATTTGATAAATAACAGTATCTAATTTTCGGGCGGCAACTTCGGCACTGTCTTTTAAGCGCAAACTGCCGGCTGCTGTGTTGCGCGCATTTTTATATAATTCTAATTCTTTCTTATTTTCTGCACGCAAAATTTTGTTTTGTGCTTGACGTTCTTCATTTAATTTTTCGAGCATAGCCAATTCCAAAAGCACTTCGCCACGTACTTCAATTTTAGCAATTCCAAATTGAGAAAAATTGGCTGTAAGTGGAATGGATTTAATGGTTCTGGCGTTGTTGGTAATTTCATCGCCTTCGATGCCATTGCCACGCGTTGCTGCTCTTACTAATTTATCATTTTCATATACTAATGCTATGCTACTGCCGTCAAATTTGGGTTCTGCGATGTAGGCAACTTTAATATTTTGTGGCAAGGCTTTTCTTACTTGTGTATCGAAATCTTCTAAATCAGTGATGTTGTAAGAATTATTTAACGACATCATCGGCACGAGATGCGCAACAGATTTAAAATCGTTGTTTAAGCCTTTGGCAACACGTTGTGTAGGTGAATCTGTTGTTATTAAATTTGGATTTTGTTGTTCAATTTCTTTCAGCTTTTTGAACAATCTATCATAATCAAAATCAGAAATTAAGGAAGTAGATTGCACATAATATTGTTGGTCGTGGAAATTAATGACTTGTTTGATATGGTCGTAATGTTGTTGGATTTTATTTTCTGGAATAACATCGTCCAACTGTTTTAGTAACTGTTCTGTTAGTTGTAATAAATGTTCATTCGCAGATGAAAACAAATCGGAACTCATACCAAAGAATCAATTATTTGTGCTAATGTATAATCTTTTTCGGTAATAATATTGCCCGCATCGTGAGTTTGTAAGGAAATAATTACTTTGTTATATACATTATAAATTTCGGGATGATGATTTTGTTTTTCTACTACAATAGCCACCTTTGTAAGAAAGGCAAATGCAGAGATAAAATCATCGAAAATAAATTCCTTTGTAAGTTTATTATCTTTTGTAATCCAGCTCATTTCAAAAAATGATTATCTTGTTAAAGTTAATAGATAAATATGAATTGGCGACTTCAATTTTTGTTATGGTTTGTAAACAAGTTTCAAATCTTAGATAAAGTAGATATTAAAAACATAGAAAAAGAACGCAAGAAATCGCAGCAAGCAGCTGAGTTAGGTAAATGGGTTTTCGATAATAAAGTAAAAATCAAATCTATAAAAGATGAGGTAATTAAAAATATTCCGATTCGCATTTACAACAACTCAAATGCATCACCTCAAAAAGTAATTATCTATTTCCATGGCGGTGGTTTTGTTTTTTATAATATCGATTCACACGATTATGTTTGTCGCCGTTTATGTTCGATGAATGATTGTGTCGTTATTTCTGTCGATTATCGCTTAGCACCCGAACATTCATTTCCTGCTGCTCACGTAGATGCTTATACCATCATCGAATACGTTGCCAAAAATGCAAAGAAATTAGGCATTGATGCTACAAAAATAATCGTCGCAGGTGATAGTGCAGGAGGGAATTTAGCGGCATGTGCGGTGCATTATTTCAAGAATAATCCAAGCATAAATATTGCCGCACAAGTGTTGATTTATCCTTGGATTGACGGCAAAATCAACTCAACATCAATTGAAGAATATAGTTCAGGTTATTTGCTTACGAAAGAAGGAATACTTTGGTTTCAACAACAATATACACCTAAAAAAGAAGATCAATTAAAGCCGGAAGTTTCGCCGATTTATCACAAAGATTTTTCTAATCTTGCGCCGGCATTTGTACTTACGGCTGAATATGATCCGTTAAAAACTGAAGGCAAACAATATGCCGATAAAATAAAAAATGCAGGCAATATCGTTTTGTATAAAGATTATAAAAAGTTAGTGCATGGCTTTTTTAATCTTCCAAAATTATCTCAAGAAAGTATGCAGGCATATTTTGATATCCAAGCATTTTTAAAGAAGGTGTTGTGATTATTTTTTCACGGTACTCAATACCATTTTCAGTTTCAGTTTGGCACCAAGTGACATCACATCTACTAAATCTTGAACGGTAAGATTATCTGCAACACGCAAGACAACAGTTTGGTCAGGATTATTGCCCATTGCAACGGTTAGCGCATTTTCCAAGCCTTCTAAAGGAATTTCTGTCGTGTTGATGTAATAACGTTTGTCGGCAGTAACAGAAAGCGTAACCGGTTGCTTTGCCAATTGTTCAGTCGTGTTGGCTTTGGGCAACATTAATTTTATGACGTTGGGATTGGCAATGGTAGAAATTATCAAGAAAAATAACATCAAAAAGAACATAATGTCGTTCATAGATGCCATGGCATCTTCATCGTGAAACGGTCGTCTTCTTTTTATGTTCATGCTAATTATTTAACCGGTTTCTGAATGCCTTTTACAAATTCAAAAATTTGTTTTTGCAATTTCATCGAATAATTATCTATCAAAGTTAATAAGAAATGATACCCCATAAATGCAATAACACCAACTACTAAACCGGTTGCCGAAGAAATCATTTTTTGATATAAACCGGCAGAAATCGTTCCGATAGAAATATCGGCAGTTTGCGAAATAGAAAAGAAAATAACGATAACACCTAAAATAGTTCCGATAAAACCTAAACGCGGCGCAACACCGGAAATCATACTAATCCAACCGGTGCGTTTTTCCATTTCGTTTATTTCTATATTCGATTGTATTTCTAAGGCTTTCTCGATATGGTCAATCGGTTTTCCCAACTGTGAAATGCCGGCTTGCAACACATTGCCTAATGCGGATTTATCGGCTGTACAAAGTGCATCCGCACCTTGAATATTTCCGGAATATAATTTGTCCAATACATCTCGCACTAAATTATCGTTGATTTTGGTACGTTGATTAAAGAATAACCATCTTTCTACAATAAAAAATATGGCAATGGCAAATGAAAGTATCAATGGAATCATAACAATTCCACCTTTCATTAATAACTCAAGCATAGAAAGTTTTTCAATTGATGCCGGTTCTGCAGGCATAATTGTGTTTGCTGAATCTACAACAGCGGTGGCAACTTGCAATAAGATTCCCATAAATATTTTTTATTGGTACAAAATTAGAATTTTAACATCAACGCACAAATATAATGTTCTATTGCATTGTGGAAAACTCGACACCAATCGAATTTAACTATTTTTAGCATACAATAGAATTAATATTTAAACACAAACAAAAAGCTTACCAACTTTTATTATTTTTTGAATTCTTAGAAAGAGTATTCTTCTTTATTGTTGAAATACGGTTTTTATACTTATTTTAGCCATATATGTTTTCTCGTGCATCAACTATAAAAGTATTTTGTTTTCTTTTATCGGCATTTTTTATGCTTTCGTCAATGCAACACGCATTTTCATTAGGTATCCGCACAAAAGCAGACAAGAAAAAACCGTATTCCTTTTTAGAACAACATCCACCTTACACTATCATTCAAGATACTGTATCACAAGTAGAAAATTATCAAATTCACAGTGACACTTTGTTTACAAAAGAATATGAACTTAAAAAAATAGTTACTTCCTACGATTTGAAAGCAGATACCATTTGGCAAAATGCTAATGTATATTCTATCCGTTTCGATACTACCTATCACTACGATTTTGTGCCTAAAGATCCGGCATATAGTTATACAGGAAAATTAAAGTTGGCAAAGCCTTACAAATTTTTTAGAAATTCAGAAGTCTTAAATAAGCCTAGAGTTGGTTTTGTAACAGGAATGGTTGGCGGTTTATATATTGCAGCCAATGCTTGGTGGAGCGCAGCTTGGTATTCGCAAACAGAGCGTGAGAAATTTCATTTCTTTAATGATTGGGGCGAATGGAATCAGATGGATAAATTGGGACATGCTTACAGTTGTTATTTCGAATCGAAATGGCATTATGATTTATTTAAGTGGGCTGGCGTAAAAGAAAAAAATGCTATTTGGATAGGTATGTTGATGGGCAATATGTGGCAATTATCCATTGAAATTAAT
This sequence comes from Bacteroidota bacterium, assembly GCA_020436225.1. Classification (GTDB taxonomy): domain Bacteria; phylum Bacteroidota; class Bacteroidia; order Chitinophagales; family JADIYW01; genus JADJSS01. The sequence continues at coordinate 4,757 of JAGQYE010000116.1, forward strand.
GATGGATTTCAAAAGAAATGGGGATTTTCTTGGGGCGATATTTTGATGAACATGAGTGGAAGTTTATTGTTTGGTGTTCAGCAATATGTTTGGCACGATCAAAAAATAAACATGAAATATTCTGCTTTTCCTGTGAATTACAAAAAATACGACGATCCACAAGTTTTAGCTCGAGCTGAGAAATTATATGGAACTTCTTTCACTGATATTATTTTAAAAGATTACAATGCTATTACCATTTGGTGGAGTATCAGTCCGGGTTCATTCATTAAAAATCCCAACTCAAAGTTTCCGAAATGCATCCAATTTTCTTTTGGATATGGAGCTTCCGGTATGTTAGGTGGTTACAACAATATTTGGGATAAAAATAATTTGAGTGGCGATATTGATTGGACTACTGCAAATCCGGCTGATATAGTTGACCGCTCGGATATTCAACGATTAAAGAGATTTTATTTTTCGTTTGATATTGATTGGACTAAATTGCCGGTAAAAAAACATTGGGCAAAAGGCTTGATGAAAGTATTGAATATTTTCAAACTTCCTGCTCCGGCGATAGAATTCAACAACAATAAAAATGGAAGCAAAGTAGCTTGGCATTGGTTGAAATTCTAATTGTAGTTGATTTTTCTTATAGAAAAATTTAAACAAATAAATTCACAATAAAGTAAGTTATTGCAGCCAACAAAGCACTGATTGGAATCGTTAAAATCCAAGCCCAAAGCAGGTTGATGGTAACGCCCCAACGCACAGCACTCAAACGTTTGGTTGCGCCAACGCCAATAATTCCGCCTGTAATAGTATGTGTAGTTGAAACCGGAATGCCCATTTGTTCTGTCAAAAATAAAGTAGTAGCACCGGCTGTTTCAGCACAAACGCCTTCTAATGGTGTTACTTTGGTAATTTTTGTTCCCATTGTTTTTACAATTTTCCAACCGCCACTCAATGTTCCTAAAGCTATTGCCACATAACAAGATAATGGCACCCAATTCGGCATGGCTTTTAAGTCAACTATATTACCATTAGCAACTAATGCAGCAGCAATAATTCCCATTACTTTTTGTGCATCGTTTCCGCCATGTCCTATACTGAAGGCAGCAGAAGAAAGTAATTGCATTTTCTTATAATTATTGGCTGTGCGTTGTGCACTAGGCTCTTTAATAATTTCAGAATAAATAAAAGATGCAACTAAAATTAATAGCATTGTAATTAATCCATATCTGATAATTTTATTATCGCCTCTTTCTATTACTTTCTTTAAATCCTTTTTGATATCTACTCGAACAACTTTATCAAACTCTTCAATTTGAAAAGGTTGTATAGGCGCTTTTGCCAACATCATCTCCACCATTTTATCGTAGCCAAGTGCTTGATGTTGCATAGCAATCGGTCGCAAATCATCTACTGCTTTTTTAGCAATATGATAGGCTTGTAAATGTTTGGAATCTTTATGTGATAATACTTCTAATTGTTTTACCTTAAAAAACAATTCAATATTGTCTATAATGCGTGTTGATGTAATAAAATCCATATCTACATGTTGGATGATTTTATCAGCAACAACATCAGAACCTTTGCTTTCATATAATTTCACGTATTCAAATGCTTTATGAGCATTGTCATTAGCTTCTGTAAATCTTCGTTCATTTTCTTGTTTTTCTTTTACTTTATCTAAATTTTCTACATCTTTTGCATAGCTTGTTACGTTGAAAAATTTTTCGACATTTTTATCAATTTTTTTCTCTTGAAAATGGATAAAAGTAAACCAAATCCCAACACAAGTTAATAATAACACTAAGCATTTAACCCAAGTAACGCGCTGCATCATCACCAACGTATAAAAAGTAGAAATAATCATCCCAATTACTGGCGCTAAAAATATAAAGGCAATAATTTTTAAAATGCTATCACTGTCTATGATTAAATGTAGAGGAAGAAAACCTCTTTCAATAAATGCATGTGTAATGGCTGCACCTGCGAAGCCACCAATTAATGTATGAGATGAAGAAGACGGAATGCCATACCACCATGTCAATAAATTCCAAATGATGGCTGCGATTAATCCGGCAAAAATTACAGGAAGTGTAATAAAATTTTCATTGACTGTTTTTCCGATGGTGTTGGCAACTGCGTGATCTTTAAAAATAAGAAATGCCACAAAATTGAAGAATGCCGCCCAAATTACTGCTTGGAATGGCGTCAATACTTTAGTAGAAACTATAGTGGCAATCGAGTTAGCTGCATCATGAAAACCATTGATATAATCGAACAATAAAGCAAGTACAATAATAATGATTACAAATTCCATATACTATTTGGTTGATATTAGAAATTATTCTAATGCGATTTTATTAAGAATATTTAATGATGATGGATTCAATTACGTTGGAAACATCTTGGCATTTGTCAGAGATTTCTTCCAAATCTTCGTACAAATCTTTCATTACAATAATCTTCACCGGATTATCTTTATTTTGTTTGATGAGTTCGCCCATTGCTTGGTTGTAAATTAAATCAACTTTGGATTCATAGCCGTGTACTTTTATACAAGCGTCATTGGCTTTTTCTAAGTTTTTCATACTACGCAATTCGTAAATAGCAATTTTTAATTCTTTAACTGATTCGTTGTTGAGCTCTGCAATTTTTAAAACGTGTTCATTGAATTCACTAAATTCATAGTTATTCATTTTGTTGCCCACTTCATCAATATAATCAACAACATCATCCATAGCAGCTGCTAATGCAAGTACATCTTCTCTATCAAATGGTGTGATAAAATTTTTGCTTAATTCAACATAAATTGAATGAACAATATCATCTGCTTCATGTTCTAATTGTCCGGTTTTCGATAAAATTTCCAAACGTTTAGTGTCCGTATTTCGCATAGCTTCCAAAAATACTTCGCTAATTTTTACAGACACATCGGCGCCTTTTTCAAATAAGTTATGAAAAACTTTGTCTTTAGGTTGAAAGAATTTTAATAATGGAATAGACATAAGCTGTTTGTTTTAGTGTGATTTATTTTTTATATAATAATTTGTACCTGCATTCGCCAGATACCTTTTTTAATTGTTGTTGAAAGATTATTATTGAATGTATATTCTGTTTGTATTTTTAAATTGTGTTCGAAAAAATATTTTGTAAAGGCAAACGTATAATCGTGTGTTTTATCGATGTTGCCTGATTTCCCTGCAAAAGTGTGATTGTATCGAAAAGCAATTTCATAGTTTTTTTTGAACGTATATGCTGTTGTAACAAAAAATGAATGTCCTTTTGTGTATGCATTTGTTGTATCTGCTTTAGGTGTTGTTCTATAAATATAATCGCCATAAATATTCAGACCATTCCACATAAAATTCATATCAGCCATCACAGTATGAATATTTTGTTGCAATGAATCTGCAATATTGTTTCCTTTTAATTGTCCATTTTGATAAATGGCTCTGTTGTTAAAATCATACACCACGCCTAAAGCTAATTTAGGCATTTTATTTCGAGTAAAATCGGCATAATCATAATTTTGGAATTTTCCTAGAGGCAACCATTCCAATCGAGCTGAATAATCTAAATGTTGGAAATTCGTTTGGATATAATTTACGCCTTCGCCTGTTGATACTGAAAAAGTCGGCATAATCAGCATCTTCTTCCCGAATTTAAATTGAAATTGAAACCCAAAATCTCTATCGAGTCGAAATAGTGCATTAGTAGGGCTTCTTTCTATAAATTGTTGATTTTGTCGGGATACTAATTGTTCTCTATTGCCGGGTAATTTTGCTTGACCGAATTGCATAGAAAAAAATCGAGTAGCATTATATCGAATATAAGCATCCATCAATACACCGGATTTAATTTCTTTTGGTGCTAAGCCAATTTGAGTTACTAATTGTATTTTATCGCGCAAGAAAGATGCTATAGATTTAATTCTAACTGCTCGTACTTGTGCAGTTAGAGTTGGCTTATCTTGTTTTATAAATCGCTTAGTTACGTCCATTCTATTTTGATTGAACATAGTAAGGTTAAACGCCATCGTCGAATCTGCATTAGTTACGCTCATACCATCTCCTAATTTGAATGAAACTTTGGCATTGCTGCCATAAGTCAAAAAATAGACTCCAAATAAAAAAACAATAAACAATGCAACTTTTAGTTGCAAAGAAATGGACTTCATCTGTGTGTGGTTTAGAATGAAAGTTAGTTTGATATTTTCTCAATCTTTTATAAATAAAAATTTTTGATTGAGCATCACTGAAATTCAATAAATGAAAAGAATATAAACTAACATTCATTTATGCAAAGTTCTATAAAAATATATTAGTATGCTACTTTTCGACAAGTCAGTAAATATGTACACATTTATTAATCCACACACAACTACATACAACAAGTTTATTATCAGATATTTATATTAATATTTATAGCAAAAACACTTAAAATATTCATATTATAATAAAAAAATTCACCTAAAATTCATAATCTAAAAATGGAGTTTAAAAGTTTATTTTACCAATTATAAACTAAAATAAAAATAAACTGTTAAATGTGTTTAGATGTAGTTGCACTATCAATTTTTTTTAGATAGTTTTGAATATAAAAAAAGAAAAAAGTATTTGAGACGTATTTTCGCCATATTCCTTTTAATTAATTTTTTACATTTAACTATTCCGTATAGTATAAATAATCAAGTTGCTCGTCAGTTATTAAGCAATATGCCTGCAGAAGAAGAACATGGACATTCTCATGGTGTTGACATAAAAGAAAATGCATTCAAGTTTTTATCCAATCTAAAAAATAATGACTTACATAAAGATATCTTCTACTTGCAAAACAAAGTAAGATATGCTCATTATTTTCATCCAACCTCTATAGTTGATTGGTTAGAGACCTTCTCACCGCCTCCTGAATTTGTTTAAATAATTTCATTTTCCTAACACCGTTTTATTTCCTTCTTGAATGGAAATAAAGTATGTAATTATTTAAACTTAATTCAAAAATATTATGTCATTATTCAATTATAAATTATCAAATTTACGCTATGACCTCTCCGCAGGTATTGTAGTGTATCTTATTGCTTTGCCTTTATGTTTAGGCATTGCATTAGCCTCAGGAGCACCATTATTTTCAGGTTTAATTTCCGGAATGATTGGCGGTTTAGTTATCGCCAACCTTAGTAAATCGCCATTAAGTGTAAGTGGACCTGCTGCAGGATTAACCGCCATCGTATTAACAGCTATTACTACTATAGGCAATTTCCCAATCTTCTTATGTGCCGTAGTTATTGCCGGATTAATTCAAATTATTTTCGGTTTATTAAAAGCAGGAAGTATTTCATATTATTTCCCGACTAACGTAATAGAAGGTATGCTTGCAGCAATCGGCATCATTATCATCATTAATCAAATCGAATATGCATTTGGCATTGGCGGACTTAAAGTTGATGATAACGAATTCAAACTCTTTGCAATTATCAATACAATAAAGAACGGTTTCTTTCATCTTGGTGCCCTTGTAATTACGTGTATTTCCATTCTCATTTTAGTTTTGTGGCAACAATCATTTACAAAAAAATTACAGATTATTCCGGGTGCATTAATTGCTGTTTTAGCGAGTATTCTATTAAATGAATATTTTATTCAATCCAATAGTTCGTTAGCGATTACTAATAGAAGTTTATTGGTGAATCTTCCTGAAATAAATAGTATGCCTGAATTTATCCAAAGCTTCACAATGCCTGATTTTAAAGGTTTTTTGCGAACTGATATTTGGATTACAGGTGTTACCATTGCTGTTGTAGCTTCTATTGAAACTTTATTATGTATTGAAGCCATAGACAAATTAGATCCACACAAACGCAATACACCTACCAACAGAGAATTATTGGCACAAGGAAGTGGAAATATGCTAAGTGGATTAATTGGTGGATTACCGATAACATCAGTTATTGTTAGGTCTTCTGCTAACCTGAATGCCGGAGCAAAATCAAAATTAGCAGCTATTCTTCACGGATTTTTTTTACTCGTTTCGTGTATTACCATTCCATTTTTACTAAACAAAATTCCATTGGCAACATTAGCTGCCGTTCTTATTCTTACCGGATTTAAACTCTGCAATCCAAAAATATTTATTAAGATGTGGAAAGAAGGTAAATGGCAATTTATACCATTCGTTGCTACAATAATAGCAATTGTTTTTACCGACTTATTAAAAGGCGTAGCTATTGGAATGGTTGTCAGTATTGCTTATTTGTTACGACAAAACATTAAGAATGCTTATTATTTCCATCGTTCAACATATAAAGATGGAGATATTATTAAGATCGAATTATCGGAAGAAGTTTCATTCTTAAACAAAGCAAGCATTATGCTCACGTTAGATCATATTCCGGCAAATAGTATGGTGGTAATTGATGCTTATAAATCAAAATACATCGACTATGATGTATTACAAATCATTAAAGAATTTAAAAACGTGAAAGCCGTTGACAAAAACATCAAGGTTTTACTAACCGGATTTAAAGAGATTTATGAGATAGAAAACACGGAAAACGTGAGTATCATCAACTTAGATTTCATTAACAACAATGAACGTCCAATTCAAACATCAGGCGTTCATAATACACTGATTAAAGATTTAAAAAAATTAAACCATACATTAAAATGAAAACACTAAACAAAGAAATACAACAATCTATAAGTCCGCAAATTGCACTCAATCTTTTAAGAGAAGGCAATGTGCGTTTTGTCCATAATTTAAAAGTAAACAGAGATTTATTAAAACAAGTAAACGACACAAGCAACGGACAATGGCCTTTTGCAACCGTATTAAGTTGCATTGACAGTAGAACTTCGGCTGAGCTCATTTTCGACCAAGGGTTAGGCGATATCTTTTCAATTAGAATTGCCGGAAACATCATCAACTCAGACATCTTGGGCAGTATGGAATTTGCTTGTAAAATTGCAAACTCAAAATTAATTGTTGTACTTGGGCATACTAAATGTGGTGCCGTAAAAGGCGCCTGCGATTGTGTTGAAATGGAAAATCTTACCGGATTATTATCGAAACTACAACCGGCCATAAATCAAGAAACTGAAACAATCGAAAACAGAACTGCCAGCAATGCCCAATTTATCGAAAATGTTTCTGCTATAAATGTAAATAGTAGTGTACAAGCTATCTTAGAACAAAGTTCTATTCTAAATAATATGGTAGAAAATGGAGAAATTGGAATAGTTGGTGCAATGTATAATGTGGAAACAGGCAAAGTAGAATTTTATAATCATTCTATCTACATCAAAGACAGCTTAAATTAAACTGTGTGATTAAATTCAAAAAAACGCTTCTATACAACATGCTGTATAGAGCGTTTTTTTATTTCTAATTTATTTCCTCAAAATAATTTTCTAATTTTATTGGATAAAGATGTATGCTATGAAATTTTACTTTACACTTTTTAATTTGTTTTGCTTTGGAATTCTTTATACTTCGAGTCTTGCGCAAAATCCATCAGTTGAAGAAATAAATATCAATAAAGAAATTCCGGGTTCAACTTATAAATTCTCTTTTGTACATATTTCCGACTTGCATATTGGTGAAGGAATTGCTGATTATGGAACGCCAGGATTTTACAATGACACAATGCCGACTTCGGACAGCAGTAATCCGGCAATTAGACTACAAAAAGCCGTTGATTGGATTAATGCTCACGAATTAGATAAGAACATCAAGTTTGTGCTTATTTCCGGTGATTTAACCGGAAGTGCCGAAAAATCGGAGTTTGAAATGTGTAAAAAAATCTTAGATAATTTGAATATGCCTTATGTTCCGGTTATTGGCAATCATGATATTTGGCCTTATATAAAATATCAAGTAGAAGCACCTTATGCTTACGGTGATTCTGTGATGAATGAAGTTTTTGAAAGTCGATATAATGCCAACAAATTATTTTTTACTAATTGGGATGATGGCGAGCGACTAACCAGAACATTTAATCCGGAAACAGGCTTAGAGCATTATCTTCAAAATTTTTCTTTTGAGTATGATGGATTTATTTTTTATGGCTTAGATTTTAATCCGCGATATCATGTAAATAAAGCAGAACCGGGCATTGGACCGGAAGCGCAATTGATGGATTGGACGAATGGAACTTTTCGTTGGTTGAGCAATAAATTGGCAACTAATCCTAACAAAAAAAATAAGAATGTATTTTTCTTTTCACATCATCCTGCTACTGACAATCTATTGTTTGTATTATCCGGTTTTGTTTTTGATTTTGATGAATACAACAAACTCATCACGATGTTGACACCGTACAAACCTAATTTAGCGTTATGGTTAGCCGGCCATATTCATATAGATTATGATTATTTATTGACGAATGGAATAATGCGTGTACGAGGAATTGCAGCCAATAAAGATGCGACAAACGGGAAATTTGAAATAATAAATGTTTACGCTGCACCGGAAACAACAACGGCTATTATACAAAAATCAAATCCGACTTTGCATATTTTTCCAAATCCGAATAATGGGAAATTTTCTGTTTCAGCAGAAGTTTTTTCACCAAAATCTACACTAAGATTGTATGATGTTGTTGGAAATTTAATTTTTGAAAAACCTATACAATCATATCTAAGCAAAGAAGAGCAATATACTTTTGATTTTTCATCGCTACCAAAAGGCTCTTACCTGCTTAACATTTCTGACGCTAAACTAACTTATAGCGAGCATTTAGTATTACAATAAAATCAGAAATTAGTATTCTGAATCTTGGTTTTCTTCGTCCACTTGTCCCCAACTATTGGAGTTAGCGTCGATTGTTATTTCATCTTGATCGTTACATAAATCCGTAACTAAATTTGCATCAGATGGTGTAAAGAATTTTGCATTTTTATTCAGTCCTAATTTTGGATCGCTATATGCTTTTTGCATAAACATTCCGAATGCCGGCATTGCAGCTCTACCTCCTTGACCAATTCCGGTATATAAGAAACGAATCAATGGATCATCACAACCAACCCAAACGCCACACACTAATTCAGGTGTGTAGCCAATAAACCAAGCATCTGTGTTTTTATTGGTGGTTCCTGTTTTGCCTGCAACATCAACAGGATAGCTGAAATAGCCATGTAAGCCAGCTGCCGTTCCGCCTCTACTTACAGGACCTTTCATTAATTGACACATCTTATAAGCAATATTATCACTAAATACTTCTTTCATTTTAGTGGAGAAATTTTGAACAACATTGCCATCTTTATCTTCAATTCGCAAAATATATTGTGGTTTTGTACAAATTCCGGCACTTGGAAATGTACTATAAACTGCCATCATTTCTTCTAAAGAAATATCAGCGGCACCTAAACATATTGGTGCATAAGGCGGCAAATCGGAAGTAATGAACAAACGGCGTGATAAGTCGATGATTGGATTGACCCCAAATTGTTTGGTTATATATGCCGCCATTTGGTTGTTAGATGTTTTAAGTGCATGCATTAATGTTTGTGGCCCTGTACTTCCACCTCTTGGTGCCCAATTTCCAATTTGTACTTTTCCTGGTGAGATAACCATACAAGGCGACCAGCCATTATCTACGGCAAGTGCATATACAATAGGTTTAAACGTTGAGCCTACTTGTCGTTTCGTATTGATATTACAATGGTCGTATTTAAAAAATTCAAAATTTGGTCCGCCAACCCAAGCACGTACATAGCCGGTATAAGGTTCTACCACCATCATACCGATTTGCAACATGGATTTATAGTATTTAATAGAATCATAAGGAGTGAGCGTCGTATCTTTCATACCTTTATAGGTAAAGACTTTCATCCTATATTTGTCGGTTTTAAAATTTTTCAGAATCTCACTTTTGCTCAATCCTTGTGCTTCTAATGCTTCCCAACGAAAAGTATATTTACATGCAGTTTCTAATATTTTTTTTCCATTTTCTGTTTCCCAAGGATGCCAACCACTATTAAACTGGTTATCTAAATATTTCTGATAACGTTCTAAGTGTTGTACTGCGGCTTCTTCAGCATATTTTTGCATGCGTGTATTAATGGTGGTATAAATTTTTAAACCATCTGTATAAATATTGTATTCACTTCCATCCGCTTTTTTATTGTCCTTTGTCCATTGTTTTAATTGTTGCGCTACAACCATTCTAAAATATGGAGCTAAGCCATCGTTGGCAGTTTCCGGATGAAAATCAAGTTCTATAGGTTTATCTTTTAAAGCATTAAATTGTACGACAGTGATGTCGCCTTTGTCCATCAATTTTCGCAAAACAGTTGCTCTACGTTCTAAAGTACGCTTGGCAAAACGGCGAGGATTATAATAGGATGGATTTTGTAACATACCAACAAACATGGCACATTCTTCAATACTCAAATCTTTTGGTTTTTTGTTGAAATAAATTCTTGCGGCGCTTTCAATGCCGACTGCATTATTGACGAAATCGAATGTATTAAAATACATGGCGATAATTTCATCTTTAGTATATCGTCGCTCCAGCATAACTGCAATCACATATTCTTTTGCTTTTTGCATGATACGTTGTACAAAATTGTGCGCGCGATTATGGAACATATTTTTTGCTAACTGTTGCGTAATCGTACTGCCGCCTCCATTTTTACCTAAAGTAATTACAGCTCTAAATGTTCCCCAAAAGTCGATTCCGGAATGTTCGTAGAAACGCTCATCTTCATTTGCTACGAGTGCTTTTACGAGATAAGGCGATAACTCTGAATACGAAATATTACTTCTGTTATCGACAAAATATTTTCCAATTAAAACGGAATCTTCAGAATAAACTTCTGATGCTAAATTTGCGTTTGGATTTTCAATTACTTCAAAGCTGGGCAATTTACCAAATACGCCAATACGAACTAATGTAAAAAACAGTACAACGCTCAAGATGGCGAAACCAAATAATTTCCATAAATTCTTAGGTTGTTTTAACCATGCAATTATATTGCTCATTATTTTGGATAATTTTTATTAAAATAGTTTTCGTAAATATCAAAATCTGACGGAACCTTTAGTAGTTTAAAGTTGGAAGGAGTTATTATGTAATAACTCACTTTGTCAACATTGTATTTTCCAATTATTTCAGCTGTTTTCGTTTTAATTTTATTTACATAGATATTTGCTTCTGCCAAACCTTCAAACTTTTTTATTTGCATCATAGCAAAAGATTCCATAAATATCGGATTAACTTTCAAACGTATATGATCAAAATTCTGGTTATTAAAATTATCAATGGCTGCGCGAACGTCCAATACTTTCATGTATTTATCTTTTAAACGCATAAACACCCAAAGAGTTCCTGAAGTATCTACTGTAAATTTTGCACTCAACGTATCTTTCAGCAAGGTATCATTTTGAGTTGGCAAAATAGTTTTTGTGGAGTCTTTTATATTATTTTCAAATTGAATATACGCAATTAAATATTCTTGTGCTTTTCGTCTTACTTCGCTGTCTTTATAATGCACAACAATATCAGAAAGTGATTGTTTATATTTTTTAAATTCTTTAGTTCTTCCATAAGACACAGCTTCTAAGAAATCAAATTGAGGCATTTTTTCGGAAAGCGGATATTTTGAATGCGCAATAAAATTATTTCCAATTACTTTATTATAATTTGAATCCAAAAATGCCTGATAGGTTTCGGCATATAAAGTTTCATCTGCAGCTACTTCGGTTTCATTTGTTTTTGGTTTATCAGCGTTTACGAGTGCTTCTGCCACTTCGCTCATCGGGAAATTTTTCAGAATATATTCTTTTTCTAGTTGTGCTAAACCATTTAAATTTTTATCTAAATAAATGAGGTATTTATAATAATGTGCTTTAGCATCATATTCACTGTTTGGGTAACGACGCATCAACTCGTCAAATGCTTGTTGAGCACGTGGAAGGTTATTCAATTTGTTTTTAAAAATCTCGCCATTACTAAATAATGCTGCTGCAATTTTTTGGTCGGAAGCTAAAAAATCTTCCGGCGTTTTCGGAATCTTTAACGTGTCTGCTACTGATTTTTTAGCAGCTAAATTCTTCTTCTTTTGTAAAGTATCAGTAGCTGAATTGTCGGCATTTGCATTTATATCCGAATTATCAAAATTGGTTGCTTTATCGCTTCTTCGCCAATTGGGTTCTAACTTTCTATTTCCCCAATTACTGATAAAATCATTGTAGCCTTTACTTTTTGTTTCCGGATTGTAGAAATACCATAATCCATTAGAAACGCCTGCATCGGGAACAAACGTTGTGGTGGAAGCACTTGCGTTTCCGATATCCGAACTAAATCTTGAATTTTTCTTTGCTTCTTTTTCTTTTTGTGCTGCAATTTTAGCTAAGAAATTTTTTAATTCTTCAGGAGACATTTTACCTAATACCTGTAAACTATCTTCTACATGAATGATTTTTGCATTGTTGGCTAAATCACTTAAAATATCTTTACGAGTTACTATTTTGTCATAATTTTCATATGTTTTAGGCAAATAGACAATAGCACTATCGTAATAAACAGCTGCTTGTGCGTAAACTTCTTTTTCAAAATAAATTTCGCCTAAACGCAAGAATGATTTTCCTTTTTGGGTTGGATTTTCTATCGTTTTTTGAATTGATTTTTGCAGATAGCTAATCGCATTGGTCGTATCTTTTTGCTCATAATAAAAATTAGCAATTGTATATAAAATTTCTCCGGCTTGTTCTTTATTCTTTCCAAATTTTATCATTTTAGCCAACATCTTCACAATATCTTCGTCGGCAAATTCCGGATTTTTGCTGTAAATATTTGCCAATTGAATTTTGGAATAAATCTGCATTTCTTCCGTTTTGGTATGTTTGCCGGATTTATTAAAATAATCTATAGCATCCGGAATTTGATTATTTTTCCAATACAATTGCGCCAAGATATATTCGTAGTAAGCCCGCTCTTTTTTCTTTTTAAAATAGAGTAATGCATTTTCTAACTTTTCAATTGCGGGCGAGTAATCGTTTCGTCTGATGTTGTAATAAGCATCAATCAAATAAAAATCTTTCCTTTGTTTTTTGGTCAATTTTCTCAAAGCTTTTCCATAAGAAATCATACTTTTTGCATCGGCATAATTTTCTAATTCTATTAGCGACTTTGCCATCCAAACAATTGCTTCAGGTCGAGAAAGTTTGTGTTTAATTTTCTCCCAAAAAGTCAATTTATCCAACTTAGCTTCTTTTTTCGGATCTAAAGCATTTAGAGGATTTTGATTTTTTCTATTTCCGGTCGTATCAACATAATAAGGATTTGGGACATACTTATCGCCCAATAAAATATATGGTTTATCTTTACTGAAATCTAATTTTTCTTGTTTGGTTGGAGTAGTTTTTGCCTTTAGTGTTGCCGAATCTATATCGCTTGTTTTTCGTTTTGCTTTTGCAATCAATTCAGCAGGAATTTTTTTACCTTTTTTTTGAAGTTGAATAATCTTCTTTTTGGCTTTAATAATTTCTTCTAATTCTTTTTTCTTCTTGGCGATGACATCTTGTTGTTTTTTTCGTGCGTCGTCAGCTTTTTGTTGCGCTTGTTCTTGTGCAAAGTTGAATTGGAATTCAATTATTTTTTTCTTTTGTCCAGCTTTTTTTGCCAATTCTTTTTCTCTTTTTCGAAGATATTTAAGTCGGTCTTTGTTACTGTATTCCAACTTCAAATTCATCTTTCCGGGTTTCATTGTTGTTACGATATATTGAAACGTGATTAACGATGTATCGTATTGTTTTCTCAAAAATTGAGATTTTCCTAATAACAAATATGCATTATCGCGCCAGCGACTATAATCGTGCAACTGCAAGACGATGCCTGTTTTTTTTGCAATGGTTTCCAACTCCGAAGTATAGGAACTAAAATCTGCCTTATCATGATAATAAAAAGGCAAAAGTTCATTATAATCTATTTTTCGATTGAACTGATAAGTATGTACAATATCTTTATAAATTTCATTGGCATTGAAATAATAGTTATTGCGTGTAGTTAAATCGCCCCAAGCACGTTTCATGATGTTTGGACGTTGATATTGAGCCGCTGTTTTTTTCTTCTTATCGGCAAAAGAATGCACCGAAAAAAATAGCGTACAACACAGAAACAAGATTGCTTTTTTTAGCGTAAAGAGATGCATGCTCGTAATAATTGCCTAATTTTAACGCAATTTCTTAAATTTATTTTACTTATTAGAGTGAAATTTATTTATTTACTTGAAATGGCAATAAAAAATAAGACTTGGCAATCATGGAAAGCGAAACTAAAGAATGTTTATCGCTTCCAAATCGTTGAAGAAAATAGCTACGATGTAAAATTCGTTACGGAAATAAATCGCTTAAATGTTATTATCGCTGCCGGATTAATATTGGCATTTTTCACGTTATTAAATTTTTTATTGATTGCCTTCACTCCATTAAAACAATATATTCCGGGTTATGGCGCAACCGACAGAAAAAGCGTGGTACAATTAAGCATAAAAACAAAAGAAATGGAGCAAAAAGTGAATGCTCAACAAAAATATATCATCAATCTTCAAAATATTCTGAATGATAATATTGTCAGAGATGAAGTAAAAAAAGAAATCAATGTAAAGAATGTGGATAAAGGAATTTTAAGTGTAAAATCGCCAGACGAAGAACGGTTTGTAAAAGAAGTAGAAAAAGGATTAAAAAATGCCGAATTAATGCAATACGTACAAAACAGTAAAAGCAGTGTTTTAGAAAATTTATCCTTAACTCGTCCGGTAGCCGGAAAAATCATTTCAAAATATTCTGAAGAATCTCCCAGTATTACATTCAAGACTAATGAAAATGATTCGGTTCGTGCACTGCTTTCCGGCAGCGTTATTTATGCAGAAAACAGTACGACAAATGAAGCAATTATTGCCATTCAAGCAAACAACCAGCTTGTTTATGTCTTAAAAAATAATGCCAAAGTTTTGAAAAAATCAGGTAACTTTGTTCGTGAAGGCGAGCCGATTGCCATAGCCGGAAAATCGAATACAAATTTTATTTCAACGCTGATGCTTTGGTATAGAGGGCAAGCTATTGATGCAACTGAATTTTTTAATAATTAAGCTATGTTTTCAAAATTAAACGCAAAAATTAATTTAGATACTATGGTAGCCAACAAAATAAACGAAGGAACTTCGGTAAATGGTCATATTAATGCAGTAACAGATATTCGTATTGATGGAATTATTACCGGAAATATTACCTGTTCATCAAAAGTTGTCATAGGCTCTAAGGCACAAATTACCGGCAATATTCAATGTAACGATTTAACTATTGAAGGTCGTGTAAAAGGAAATATAGAAGTTTTGGAAACACTTTATTTCAAGTCTAATGCACAATTTGAAGGTGATGTAAACTACAAAAAGTTGATTGTAGAAGAAGGCGCAACGATTAGTGGTTCATTAACGAATGCTACTATTCCGAATAAAGATAGCAAACAAACACAACTTAACGGACACACAGAACAAGCTGAGCTCACAAAGATTCAACACGTTGAATAATTCTTATAAAAAATGGTTGCTTTATTCCGGAATGGCCATCGAAATGTTTGTTGTCATTGGCATCTGTACAGCTTTAGGTGTTTATGTAGATAAGAAATGCAATCTTTCGCCGGTTTTTACTTTAACATTTTTACTGCTCGGAATGGCACTAACATTCTATCATATCTATAAACAATTAAATCAGCTCAAATGAAATGGTTGACTTCTATTACAGCTCTTACCATTGTATTTATAATTACAAGTTTTGTCATAGATAAAAATCTTGCTTTTCCATTTCGATGGATGACACTTGGCATGGCAATTGTATCTTTTTTGTTTTATTATATGACTTACAAAAGTAATCAGAAACAAATTGTTGGAAATATCGCCGCTATCGTTGTCAAATTTATTTTGTCAGCAGTCGTTGTTGTAACCTATTTCCTTCTCACTAAATCCAAAAACAGAATAGATTATTTATTCTTTTTAGCCGCCTATTTAGCTTATTCTATTGTCAGTTATTGGGGCGCTTATACCTTCATCAAAAAACAATCTATGTCTAAATTATAAATACCCCAAACTATGTATTCAAAAATTTACAGTACACTCTTTTTCTTGTTGATTATTTCATTAGGTTTCGGCATACGACCTCCTAAAAATAAACCATCTCCAAAAGAAGATATTTTATATTCAATTTATGGCGGAAATGTCGATTCTATGTTAATAGGAGAAAGACGCAAAGATTCACTTTTACATCCTTATTTATATAAAAACTTCATTAAAGAAACTAAGAATGAAGAAACTGATATGACATCCAATTTCATATATGAGAAAGCAGACGTAATGCCTCAATTTGAAGGTGGAGAATCGGCATTGAAAGAATTTTTAAGTCAACAAGTAAATTTTGTTGCTGATACTTTGGTAGGACAAAAAGCCGATGTTCTCGTCAAGTTTTATGTCAATACATTTGGTGATGCCTCTGAACCCAAAATTATTCAAACCAACAACCCTGCTTTCGATATCCAAACCTTATTAATTATAGGAAATATGCCAAAATGGATTCCGGGAAAACAAAACGGGAAAGACGTAAATTGTTACGTAACCTTACCAATCAAATTTTAATGTCATTTTGTCCCATTTTTTCTTTTGCACAATATTTGCCTTATTACATTATATTAACTTCTAAGTTGGCTTAAAATAGTAACTTTGCAACCTATTTAATTTTACATAATTATGTTAGACATTATACAAAAAGGACTTTCAAAACTATTTGGCAGTAAATCCAATCGCGACATTAAAACATTAGAACCTATTGTAGCTGAAATAAATGAACATTTCGCAGCTTATCAAAGTATTTCCGACGATGAATTACGCCAAAAAACGCAAGATTTTAAATTCCGAATACAAGATTATCTTTCTGAAATTGATGCTCAAATAAAAGAACTTTCTACCAAAGCAGAAACCGAAGAATTAGAGTTAGAAGAAAAAGAAGCCATATTTGCTCAAGTTGATAAATTGCGTAAAGAGCGAGATGAAGCTATCGAAGAAATATTAAATGAAATTTTACCGGAAGCTTTTGCCGTAGTAAAAGAAGCAGCTCGACGTTTTTCTTCCAACGAATTTATACGCGTAAAAGCAACTGATTTAGATAGAAATTTAGCCGTAAAAAATCCACAAATAAAAATTGAAGGCGATGATGCTATTTATCCTAATAAATGGATGGCAGCCGGTGGCGAAATTGCTTGGAATATGGTACACTATGATGTACAATTAATCGGCGGTATTGTGTTGCATAGAGGAAAAATTTCTGAGATGGCAACCGGCGAAGGTAAAACCTTAGTTTCTACTTTGCCGGCTTACTTAAATGCATTGGCCGGTTGTGGTGTACATATTGTAACTGTCAACGATTATTTAGCACGACGTGACTCTGAATGGAATGGCATGTTGTTTAATTTCTTGGGGTTAACTGTTGATTGTATCGACAAACACGAACCGCATACAGATGAACGTAAAAATGCTTATCTCGCCGATATCACGTATGGCACTAACAACGAATTTGGTTTCGATTACTTGCGCGATAATATGGTACGTTCTGCAGACGAACAAGTACAACGCAAATTGCACTTTGCTATGATTGATGAGGTCGATTCTGTATTAATTGATGATGCCAGAACGCCATTAATTATTTCTGGTCCCGTGCCAAAAGGCGACGAGCAAATGTTCCAAGAATTAAAACCACGAATAGAAAAATTAGTTGCCATACAAAAAAAGGTAACTCAACAATTTTTATTAGATGCAAAAAAATTAATTGCTGATGGAAAAACCGGACACAACGAAGGCGAAGGCGGTTTAGCATTACTTAGAGCACATCGTGGTTTGCCTAAAAACTCGGCTTTGATTAAATATCTCAGCGAACCAGGCATCAAGCAAATCCTATTAAAAACAGAAAATTACTATTTGCAAGACCAACAAAAGGAAATGCCAACTTGCGATGCAAAACTTTATTTTGTTATTGATGAGAAAAATAATCAAATTGATTTAACTGATAGTGGCATTGATTTAATTACTGCTTCCGGCGAAGAAAAAGATTTTTTCGTGATGCCGGATGTCGGCAGTTTAATTGCTGATGTAGAACATGAAGAACTTTCTCATGAAGAAAAATTAAAAAAGAAAGATGCCATCTTACAAGATTTTAATATCAAATCCGAACGTTTACATACTGTCAATCAACTTTTAAAAGCATATTGTTTATTTGAGAAAGATGTAGAATACGTTATTATCGACGGAAAAGTAAAAATTGTAGATGAGCAAACCGGACGTATTATGGAAGGTCGTCGATATAGCGATGGCTTACACCAAGCAATAGAAGCAAAAGAAAGTGTGAAAATTGAAGCGGCAACACAAACCTTTGCAACTGTTACGCTTCAGAATTTTTTCCGTATGTATCACAAACTTTGCGGTATGACCGGTACAGCAGAAACAGAAGCGGCGGAATTCTGGGAAATCTATAAGTTAGACACTGTTGTAGTGCCAACTAACAAACCAACACAACGCGACGACAGAGAAGACCTTATCTATAAAACTAAAAGAGAAAAATATACTGCCATTATCGAAGAGATTATAAAACTCAAAGAAGAAGGCAGACCGGTACTTGTTGGAACAACTAATGTTGAAGTTTCCGAATTGCTGAGCAGAATGTTGACGATGAGAAAAATTCAACACAATGTTTTAAATGCTAAACAACATCAACGCGAAGCTGAAATCGTTGCCGAAGCAGGTTTAAGCGGACAAGTAACCATTGCTACCAATATGGCGGGTCGTGGTACGGATATTAAATTAGGTCAAGGCATTAAAGATATCGGCGGTTTAGCAATCATTGGCTCGGAGCGTCATGATTCTCGACGCGTGGACAGACAGTTGCGTGGTCGTGCCGGTCGTCAAGGCGATACAGGTTCTACGCAATTTTATTCTTCTTTAGAAGATAACTTAATGCGCTTGTTCGGCTCTGAACGTATAGCAGGGTTTATGGATAAAATGGGCTACAAAGAAGGCGAAGTTATCCAACATTCTATGGTTACTAAATCGATAGAACGCGCACAGAAAAAAGTAGAAGAAAACCATTTTGGTACGCGTAAACGTTTGCTGGAGTATGATGATGTAATGAATGCTCAACGAGAAGTGATTTACAAGAGAAGACAACACGCATTAATTGGCGAACGTATTACGTTCGACTTAATTAATATGTTTTATGATTTGAGTGATGAAATTTGCAATGATGGCAAAATCTCACAAGATATCGAAGCCTTCAAGTTAGATGTAATTAGATTCTTGTCTGTCGATACAACTATTGATGAAAATGATTTGAAAACAAAATCTGTGGATGAGTTAGCCAATCATTTATATCACGAAGTATATGAAAAATACCAACGCAAATCGGAAGCAATCGTAAATGAAGCCTATCCAATTATCAAAAATGTACATGAAAATAAAGGCAATCAATATCAAAATATAGTTTTACCATTTACTGATGGAACAAGAAGTATTCAGATAATTGCCAATCTTGAAAAAGCCTACAACAGCAAAGGCAAAGAACTTATAAAAGTTTTTGAGCAAAATATAATTCTCTCATTTATCGACCATCATTGGAAAGATCATTTGCGTCAAATGGATGATTTGAAACATTCCGTTCAAATGGCAGTGCACGAGCAAAAAGATCCGTTGTTGATTTTCAAATTTGAAGCGTATGAATTGTTTAAGCAAATGCTATCTACCATCAACAAAGATGTAACCACATTCTTGATGAAAGGAAGTTTGCCAATTCAAGATCCAAATCATATTCATCAACATAGACAAGTTAGACGAACAGAGAGAACAAAAGAAAGTCGTGGCGACGAGAATATGGAAGATGAATACAGCGGCGCCGAAACGCAACAAACACAAGAAAAACAACAACCGGTTCGTGCTGAAGTGAAAATAGGCAGAAATGATCCTTGTCCATGTGGAAGCGGGAAAAAATACAAACAATGTCACGGAAAAGATATGGCATAATGCTTGCTGTATGATAATGACATTAGAAAATTGAACTATTTTCTAACAAAATAAAATAATCAACACTAACTTTATGCTTGGATTAGGTTGATTTGAATTTATATTAAACGTGTAATGAAAAATATTCTTATATTCTTTTTGCTTATTATTTCGATGCATTTTTGTTTTGCCGATAGCGACACAACATCTTTCGAGATAAAGAATAATATTTTATTTTTCAAAGATCCGAGAGTTGAAGTATTGCAAAAAATGTATTGTAGAAAACCTGTTGATCCAAATAAGAAAATCATAAGAGTTCAAGTTACTCAAGCACCAAGTCGCGACCAAATATTTGAAGCAAAAGCACAATTCTCTGCCAGATATCCAGGCATTGAAACATATATTAAGTATGCTTCTCCCAATTTCAAGCTTCGTGTAGGAAACTTTGAAACTAAACAAGAAGCCTTTAATTTTATGAAACAAATAAAAACTTATTTCCCGTACAGTTTTGTGATAGAAGAGAAAAATAATAATAAAGATTAATAATTTTCACAGCAAGAAAGGAAGAACTGCATTCCTTTCATTTGGATAATCTTTAAACCTCTGTTTGTACCATTTGTGATGATGCATAGCACGTGGCAATAAATTGCTTGCTGTCCAAACAAAAAATGCAACGCCTGCTAAATTCCAAACCATCAACATAAATCCCAACCATTCTATTATTTCACCAAAATGATTAGGACACGAAACGTATTTAAACAAAAATCCTTGTGGAATTTTATAATCTGTTTCACCCGGTTTTCTTAGGTTAATCAAAATTGAATCTGATTTTATATTGATGAATGCACCGGCAAAAAACAAGAAAAATCCAAGCACAAAATTCCAACTCAAAATATAATTAATCGGATAAATGCTCACTTTTGAAAGAAAATATGCCAAGCATGCTGCATTAATAGAATTAAAAATCAACGCAAACAATGCAATAAGCAATGGCATTTGCTTACCTTTCGTTTTTGTTCTAATAGGAAAAATAAAACTGCGATGAATATAATGTAGCGTATAAAGCGTAGCAAAAGATAAGGCATAATTATTTCTATTAAAATAAAGCATATACACCACCCAAAATGTAACCAACGCCCAACTTTCCATCAAAACCCAACCTAATTTATTGGATAGCATTGGACCCCAAGTGGTTTTTGTATGTCTGCCATACGGAGCAGAAACAAACAATTGCAACGGAAATAAAACGATGGCTAAAGCAATCCAGCTATATAAAAATTGCTGTAGAGAAATAAATAAAAACATGCGATAAAAATAGAAAAATGAATCCATTAAACAGTAATGTAAAAAGAGTAAACCCAAGCATTAGTAAAAAAAAGTCATTACATCGAAAGAGGTAATCTTTTTCTTCCTAAGCAGAGTCTCTCGCAGAGGACTCTGCGTCAGTTTTGCAGCTACTATCATTTTCACGTTCAACTGTAAATTTATTTTAGGACGAACATATCATTTGTGTTCAAGTTTCTGCGAGAGAATCTGCTTGCAAAGTAAGTAACCTAAGCATTAGTAAAAAAAGTCATTACATCGAAAGAGGTAATCTCAAGAATTTTCTTTTTATGTAAAATTCTTTCCCTTCAAAAAACAACCAAGAAAAATATCTACTTCTTAATAAAAATTTGAGAAAATTGATTGGCATCTTGTGTAAGTCGGACGCAATAAAGTCCTTTACTTAATAAATGTGTATCCACCACAAATTGATGCTCGCCCGATGTAACTAATTTATGTTGTTCTTGAAAAACAATTCTTCCAATTGCATCTACAATTTGGATATCGACAGAGCCATCTTGAGTGTTGTTGTATTGTAATGTTATTTGTGTTGTTGCAGGATTAGGATAAAGTGTCAATGAATTTTGAGCTATCGACTCAACATCTATACTTGCAATTTTTGAATAAGCAAAAGTTCCATCAAAATCAACTTGCTTTAATCTATAATAATTCAATCCAACAACAAGCGTCGAATCATAGAAATTATAGTGAAGTGGTTGATTGCTGTTGCCTGCGCCATCTACCGTTCCAATTTTTTCAAAATGTATTCCATCCGAAGATTTTTGAATTTCAAAATAATCGTTATTCCATTCTGATGCAGTTGTCCAATATAGATGCGCCTTATCTCCTGATTTAACTGCATTAAATATGGTTAATTCAATTGGAAGTGCCGGTGGTGCAGGGTCGCCAAAACCAAATCCGGAAAAGCCGGTAGAAAAATCTGCCGTTAAAGTATAGTTAGAACCGAACGTACCTAAAACTGCAGGTTGTGTTTCAATCGTGTAACTTCCAAAATTTCCTGAATTAACATCTGAAATTGGTGAACCCGCAACTTTTATAATTTTAAGGTTGCTTCTCGATTTTCCGGTTGCCGTTTCCCAAGCCGTTATCTCGGCATCAGTAAAGTAAAATGTTACTGAATATGTACCGCTTGGGTTATTATCTGCTGGATTGATATAAAAAGTCTTTGCAATTAGAAAATCTGCAGGAGTTGAATTCCAAAATGCAGCAGCGCCGGCACCTACGCTTGTCGCATCTCTATCTACTTCCATAGTCGTGCAATTATAATTCCAAGCAGAAGTGTTAGCAATTGAACCCATTACTCTTCCACTTGCCGGGTCATACCAATAGGTTGTTTCATTGCTTCTTATCGGCTGCATATCTTTATTAGAAGAATTAATTTGTGTTTGTACTTGCGTTCCAACTACCGAATAAATCCGAACATTATCTATAGCCATGCCATAATTCCAGATGCCACCATCATTATAATTAAATCGGATTCTTAGATTTGACTGACCTGCATAAGCATCTAGATTCACTGTATTATTAACCCAAGGCGTACTTAAAACTCCATTTCCTAAATCCGTGCTGGTATTGGTGATATTAAATAAATCCGTCCAAGTAAATCCACCATTCGTTGAAATTTGTAAAGTAGCAGTTTCACCTGTAGCGCCTGCAAACGCTTGGTCGAAAGATAGCGTAGCATTGGTATATCCGGACAAGCTAAAAGTTGGAGAAATCAATCTATCTGCAGCTTTATTACAATTGCATTCATCATCATTTGTAAAGGCAAACTGTGTGGTATTTGTATTTTGAATAATCCAATTTGTGCTCGAAGCAGCGGCGGCATTTCCTAACATAAACCTATCAGATCCGGTATTTCCTGTTGTACCAAATCCATCTGCTCCACTATTAAAAGTAGCATTCATATTATCTACTGTAGATGAAGCATTTGGTGCATAATCATCATCAATAATTGTAATTGCAAGTTGATTATAACTACTACTGGTTGCACGCGCATTACCGGAAGTACTAACCGTAAAACCAAGCACAACAGTTTCTAAAGATTCTACAATTCCATCGCTGTAAATTCTTACAGTAACATTCTGCGAAGCGGTAGAACCTGCCGGAAAGACAACAGATAACGGTGAAAATGTATAATCTAAACCATTAGAAGCCGTGCCGGTTGCATTAAAGGTAACTGTAGCATCTGCACTTGGTGCGCTGCTAATATTTACAGCAAAAACGTAATCTTGATAATTACAATCCGGGCTTTCTGGTACTGTAATCAAATTCGAAGCAAATGCAATTGCAGGATAAGGTGCTGAACATTTATCGGAAAATTCCAATTCCATTCTGCGCGGAGAAGAGGTTAACACCGTTTGAATTCTTGCTTTCTGGTCATTTGTAAAAATATTCATACAAGCATCATCAGAATAGTCCATATAATTTTGCACCATATCATTTGGATCCGGTGCAGGGTCAGTGCAACTATTTATGGTTGGACAACCAAAATTTGCTTGACCGGCATTTGGTGTATCAGCACAATAATCATCCACGCTACAATCTCCATCGCCCCAAATATGCAATAACCCTAACCAATGACCAACTTCGTGTGTCATGGTTCGTCCTAAGTTATAAGGTGCATTATAAGTTCCTGATGGTGCATAATTTTGAGAACCAAAGGCATCAAATGACGCTACTACACCATCAGAATTGGCAACGCTTGGCAATGGAGATAAGCCTCCTAAACCTGAAGCTTCCGGAAATTGTGCATAGCCTAATACGCCACTTAAACCTCCACTAAATCGAACTGTCCACATGTTTAGATATTCTGTTGGCGGCCATATTGTAGCAGGTTTTAGTGTGCCATCAATAGCAGTCTGTGAACTCCAACTAGCTTCTGTTCTTTGAACACGGTCGATACCATTGGTAAGATTGCCACTTGGATCTGTTTGCGCCATACAAAATTCCACTTCTACATCAGCGCCAATAGGATTTGTATTATATCCGGGCGAACCTAATAATCGTCTATAATCTTCATTCAATACTCTTATTTGAGAAAGCACTTGTGCATCAGAAATATTTTCTCCGGTTCCGATGGCATCGCCATTATGAATAACATGCACTACGACAGGAATTGTTATTACTGCTTGTGTTCTATTTGCATTTTGCTTATGTGCTTTTTTATATGCTGCGATTTTTGGAGTAATCCATTTTTCAAAATCTTCTAAACTACCACGTTCCGGATAAAGAGCGCGCAGATACTTATCATTTTCCATAGTAATACATTTAATATTACCGTTTGGAGCTTTAGTAAAAGTATTATTTACATCTACCTTCTGTGCAAATGAATGGGTTGATATTATTAAAATAAGGAAGAATGTAAAAATACGATTTCCCATATATTGATTAAGAAGATAAAAAAGATATTAAATGCGTTTGTTTACACTATAAAAATAATAAAAAAGATAGATTTGGGTTATTATATTTTTGCTAATAGAAACTTATCAAATAATCAAAATAAAAAAGCCGCAACATTTCTGTTGCGGCTTGTATGGGTTGGCGACGACCTACTCTCCCAGGTTTTACCTAGTACCATCGGCGCTGTAGGGCTTAACTTCTCTGTTCGGGATGGGAAGAGGTGATCCCCTACGCTATAATCGCCATTAAATCTTTGGTAGATAACTACCTTATATTTTTATGACTTGTTTGTCAGTAAATTATAACATATTGGGAAATCATCATATAAATTTTAAAAAGTCGATGGGTTATTAGTATTACTCGGCTTTGATGTTACCATCTTTACACCTGTAACCTATCAACGTCGTAGTCTTCGACGACCCTATGAGAACTCATCTTGAAGTGGGTTTCGTGCTTAGATGCTTTCAGCGCTTATCCCTTCCCAACGTA
>JAGQYE010000117.1 GCA_020436225.1 Bacteroidota bacterium
ATTCTTTTGATTTTGCTTGTATAGCTTCTTCAATCTCTTTTGCAGAAAGTACACCTTCGTCAGTGTCTGCATAATCACGTACTTCTTGTGTAATTTTCATACTACAAAAATTTGGTCCGCACATAGAACAGAAATGTGCTGTTTTTGCTCCTTCGGCAGGCAAAGTTTCATCGTGAAATTCCAAGGCTTTTTCCGGATCTAAACTCAAATTAAATTGGTCGTACCAGCGGAATTCAAAACGTGCTTTACTCAATGCATTATCGCGGTATTGCGCACCCGGATGGCCTTTTGCTAAGTCAGCGGCATGTGCTGCTAATTTATACGTAATTACACCAACACGCACATCTTCTTTATTGGGCAATCCTAAATGTTCTTTTGGAGTAACATAGCACAACATTGCTGTGCCAAACCAGCCAATCATGGCTGCACCAATTGCCGATGTGATATGGTCGTAGCCCGGTGCAATGTCTGTTGTTAATGGTCCCAACGTATAAAAAGGTGCTTCATGGCATTCTTTTAATTGCTTGTCCATATTTTCTTTTATTAAATGCATGGGCACATGTCCGGGACCTTCAATCATTACTTGCACATCGTGCTTCCAAGCAATTTTTGTCAACTCACCTAAGGTTTCTAATTCTGCAAATTGTGCTGCATCATTAGCATCTGCAATGGAGCCCGGACGCAAACCATCGCCCAAAGAAAATGCCACATCATAGCGTTTCATAATTTCGCATATTTCTTCAAAATGCGTGTATAAAAAACTTTCTTTATGATGTGCCAAACACCATTTTGCCATAATGCTTCCACCACGCGAAACGATTCCTGTAACACGTTTTGCGGTAAGCGGAATATAGCGTAATAAAACACCGGCATGAATGGTGAAATAATCAACACCTTGCTCGGCTTGTTCTATTAAAGTATCGCGGAAAATTTCCCACGTTAAGTCTTCCGCTTTTCCATTTACTTTTTCCAATGCTTGATAAATCGGCACTGTTCCAATCGGCACCGGCGAATTGCGGATAATCCATTCGCGTGTTTCGTGGATATTTTTTCCGGTAGATAAATCCATAATCGTATCGGCACCCCAACGACAAGCCCAAACGGCTTTTTCTACTTCTTCTTCAATGCTGGATGTTACAACACTGTTTCCAATATTAGCATTTATTTTCACTAAAAAATTTCTTCCAATAATCATCGGCTCGGTTTCCGGATGATTGATATTACACGGAATAATAGCTCGACCTGCTGCAACTTCTGCTCTAACAAATTCCGGTGTAATAAATGATTTAGGTGTGTTAGCACCAAAACTTTCGCCTTTATGTTGTTGGGTTAACGTTTTAGCTTGTCCGTTGAGTGAGGCATTATACTCTTCAATACGTTGATTTTCTCGGATGGCAATGTATTCCATTTCTGGCGTGATGATGCCTATTTTAGCATAATGTAATTGCGTTACATTTCTGTTTTCTTTTGCGCGTAATGGCATTTTGATATGTTCGAAACGAAGATGATTTGTTGTTTCGTCATTCATTCTTTCTGTGCCATAAACCGATGAAAACTCAAATAAGCGTTCGATGTCGCCACGCTCTAAAATCCATTTTTCACGCAAGCGAGGTAAGCCTTTTCTTACATCAATTTCGATATTAGAATCGGTGTATGGTCCGGAAGTATCATACACAGTAATCGGTTGATTTTTTGCTATTTTTCCGCCTATTAATTTGGTGTCGCTGAGTGCAATTTCGCGCATGGCAACTTTTATATTGTGTATTTTTCCATCAACATAAACTTTTTTGGAATTTGGAAAAGGTGTAGTGGAAATAACTTGCTGTGTTGGTATTTTATCTTGTTTCATTTGGTAGATTTTTTGAGATGAGAGTATAGAGATGAGATATTATTTAATTACTTCATTATTTAATTATCTAATTAAATCAACCGCCGGCGACGGCACCGATGATGATGATTTTATCTTCATGTTGTAAGATGGTTTCGCTCCATTTATTTTTTGGAATGATGGCTTCATTAATGGCAACGGCAATGCCTTTAGTTTCATCTAAAGAGAGGATGTTAATGGCATTTTCCAACGAACTATTTTCGCTAAAATTATACGGTTGATTATTGATGGTGATTGTCATTCTTTTTCATTTAAAATCTAACGATATAAAAACAATGCAGTAAGGCAAGCTGTTTTTCTCTGATGAATGACAAGACGATGAAGTGTAACTCATTTCCTACGTTGGTGCTAACCAAATCAGGTTCAAAGGATATTTCTCAGTCAACTAAATGACACTCCCAGAGTAGTTCAAAATTAAGTATTCTAAACTACAATTGTGGAAATTCTGCGTAATATTTTCTACAATCTATCAGTACATTTGTGCGTAAATGAAAATCAGGATTGCATTTGTGAATGATATCCCAAAAATTGCAGCAGTAGCTGCTGCAACTTGGCATACTACGTATAAAAATATTATCTCTCAAGAGCAGATCGATTTTATGTATGAAAGAATGTACACACAAACTGCGCTTTTAGAACAAATGCAAGCAGGACATACATTTCTCATTTATTTGGATAACGAAGAAACACTTGGTTTTGTAAGTTATTTTATTAGAGAAGATGGCGGCATGTATATTCCAAAATTATATGTGAAACCTGATACGCAAGGGAAAGGTATTGGTAAAAATTTACTTAATGAAGTAGAAAAAATTGCCCGGAAAAACAAGCTTCAATTTTTGGAATTAAATGTCAATAGAAAAAATCCTGCGATGTATTTTTATAAAAAAATAGGATTTGAACTACACGAAAAAGTGGACATTGCTTATGGCAAATTTTGGTTGAATGATTATGTATTATGGAAACAAATTTCTTGAAAATAGATTTCTTAATTTTTGATATTTATTTCAATCTATTAATTCTTTATCAACACCAACGGTAACTCGCAAAGTACTTTTTAAACGCTGCAATAGTCCTTCTGTTTTAGGCAATTCGTATTCAAAAAAATAATTCAAACTTAAGTATTTGCTATCTTTAAAATGTTGATCGATGTTTGCGTTTTCATTGCAAGTATTTCCCATTTTCAACCATTGCCATGCTAAAACTAAAATACCAAATAATTCTAAATATAAAGTAGCATCACTGAGGTAAGCTTCCACGCCTTCTTTTTGTGCAACGTTTATTAAATGCATAGATAATTCTTGTAATTGTCCTAATTTTTTTTCTAATGCAATTGCTTGTGCTTTTGTGTTTTCATGTTGCTTGGCGATATTGATTTCTTGCATTACTTCTTGCATCAACAACAAAACGGCTTTCCCATTTTTCAGCATCACTTTTCTACCTAACAAATCCATGCCGTGAATTGCTGTTGTGCCTTCGTGTATAGCATGTATGCGTGTTTCTCTAAAATATTGTTCGGCAATAAAATCTTTGGTAAAGCCATAACCACCAAAAATTTGCAAGGCTGTAGAAGTAGAAATTATGCTTGTTTCTGCCGGATAAGATTTAGCTACCGGCGTTAATAATTCTAATAAAAGATGATATTTTTCTTTCTCGTCGCCGTCTGAGACACGCATCATATCGGCATAATAACTGCATTGCAATTCCAAGCATAAAGCGCCTTCTATAAATGTTTTTTGGAATAATAACATTCGTTTTACATCGGCATGCGTGATGATAGGCACTTGCGGATTTTCCGGATTTTTTTCAGCAATATGTCTGCCTTGCAAGCGTTCATTGGCATATTTTAAACTCGCATAATAAGCAGCTGACGAAATAGAAGTAGCATGCAAACCAACGGAAATTCTTGCTTCGTTCATCATCTGAAACATATAGGAAAGTCCTTTATTTTCTTCGCCTACTAACCAACCAATACAATCGTCATTTTCACCAAAACTTAAATGTGCAATCGGTGCACCTTTATAGCCCATTTTATGATAAACTCCAATCGGTGTAACATCGTTGGATGTCAAAGTACCATCTTCTTTAATGCGTTCTCTTGGAACAATAAACATCGAAATACCTTTGGTGCCTGCCGGTGCGCCTTTAACGCGTGCCAATAAGAGATGAACTACATTGTCAACTGCATCGCTATCTCCACAAGAAATAAATATTTTTTGTCCGGAAATTTTATACGTTCCATCAGCTTGTGGTGTTGCTGTAGATGCCACATCACTAAGTGAACTTCCTGCGCCGGGTTCGGTTAATGCCATGGTTCCTTGCCATTCGCCGGAAAACATTTTTGGCAAATAGATGGAATGATATTTTTGATCGGCAAATGCTTCAATTAAGTGTGCAGCGCCCATCGTTAAACCAACAAAAACACAACCTGAATAGTTGGCTGCACCCAAAATAAAACTTGCTGCATTAGAAAATGTACTTGGCATTTGCAAACCTCCAACTTCGTTAGATGCTAATAAACTTATCCAACCATTTTCGCCACTTTGACGCATAATATCTTTGTGAATCGGATGCACTCTAATTCTTCCGTCAATTAATTCGGGCTGTTTTCTATCCATTTCTACGAGATATGGAAATAAATATTCATGAGCAAATTGATTGCTGGCATCTAAATACATTTCTATAGATGCTTTGTCGTGGTCAGCAAAATAATCGAATGTGTTTAAGCTATCGGCTTTCAAAACATCAAACAAAATAAAATTTACGTGTTCGCGATTATAGAATTTATCGCCGAGAAATACAGAAGAATTCGTTTGCATAAAATGAAAATGATTTAGAATGAAGATAAGAAAAAAATGAAAACAGACAATGAAAATATTGCCTCAGTTATCAAGGAAAAAAAGAATACGAATGTATTATTCTACCGTAACTGATTTTGCTAAGTTTCTTGGTTGATCGACATCACAACCACGCAATACTGCAATATGATAAGCTAATAATTGCAATGGAATAACAGATAAAAATGGCGTAAATGCCTCCACCGTTTCCGGAATTTGAATTACGTATTCTGAAAGTTTGCTGATTTCTTCATCGCCTTCTGTTACCACTGCAACGATTCGTCCTTTCCTCGTTTTCACTTCTTCGATATTCGATACTACTTTTTCGTATTGTTGTGTATGTGGAGCCAATACCACAACCGGCATATTTTCATCTATTAAAGCAATTGGTCCGTGTTTCATTTCAGCTGCCGGATAACCTTCTGCGTGGATGTAAGAGATTTCTTTTAGTTTTAATGCACCTTCTAAAGCTACCGGAAAATTAAAACCTCTTCCGAGATACAAGAAATTTCCTGCATTTTGAAATGTTTCTGCTATTTCTTGTATATAACTATCGGCTTTTAAAATCTTTTCAATTTTGGATGGCAAAGCTTCTAACTCTGTAATGTATTCACTGAATTTAGATTGCGATAAAGTGCCTTTTATTTCAGCTAATTGCAAAGCCATTAATGCCAAAATACTTACTTGAGTTGTAAAAGCTTTGGTAGAAGCCACACCAATTTCTGGTCCTGCATGTGTATAAGAACCGGCATCTGTCATTCGCGAAATGCTTGAACCAACAACATTGCAAATACCATACGTTAAAGCACCTTTAGCTTGAGCTAATTCCAAAGCTGCGCGTGTATCAGCAGTTTCGCCGGATTGTGAAATGGCGATAACAACATCATTTTCTGTAATGATTGGATTTCTGTATCGGAATTCGGAAGCATATTCTACTTCCACATTGATGCGTGCTAAATCTTCTATTAAATATTCGCCGATAAGTGCCGAATGCCAAGAAGTTCCACAAGCGACTATGATAATTCTTTGTGCATTTTTAAATCGCGTTTCATATTCTCGCACGCCGCCGAGATTCACCCAAAATTGTTGACTGTCAATTCTTCCGCGAATACTATTTTTTATAGCTTGAGGTTGTTCGTGTATTTCTTTCATCATAAAATAATCGAAACCACCTTTTTCTATTTGTTCTAACTTTAGTTGTAATTCGCTGATATACGGCGCTTGCAAAGTATTCTCTCGAATTGATTTTACTTCCACTTTTCCGTCATTATGTAAGACAGCCATTTGTCCATCTTCCAAATAAGAAACTTTCTTGGTATGTTCTATCAGTGGGGAGCCATCAGAAGCAACAAACAATTCATTTTCGCCAAAACCAATTACCAAAGGAGAACTCAATCTGGCGACTATCAACTTATCATTTTCAATTTTGGAAACTACTACGATTGCATAAGCCCCAACAACTTCGTTGAGTGCAAGTCGAACTGCTTCCTCTAACGAACATTCTACATTTTTTTTGATTTCTTCGATTAGATGCACTAATACTTCTGTATCTGTTTCAGAACGGAATGTATAGCCACGAGATTGTAATTCGGTTTTTAGTGCATAATAATTTTCGATAATACCATTATGGATAATGGCCATATCGCCGTTGGTACTGAAATGTGGATGTGCATTTATATCATTGGCTTCGCCATGTGTAGCCCAACGTGTGTGTCCAATACCAATATTTCCGGAAATATCTTTCCCTGCAGTAGCTTCTTCTAAATTGGAAACTTTTCCTTTTTTCTTGTAAATATTTAAATGGTTACTATCGCTCAATAATGCAATTCCGGCACTATCGTAACCGCGATATTCCAAGCGTTTTAAGCCATTAATAATAATAGGAAATGCTTGTTTTTTCCCAATATATCCAACAATTCCGCACATAAAAAAATATTAGTGTATAATCTCTCAAAAGCATCAAGAATTTGAAAGAAAATTAAATAAAAAGTTTATTCTATCAAAGTATAAGTGAGGTTAAATTTCATTTTATACTTAGCATCTGAATAATTTGGGCCGGCTACTATTACTCGATAAGGTGTGTAGCCATAGTTAATAATTGTACTGTTTATGATTGTATTTAGATTATTTACTAAAGGATCGGTGCCACCGGAACGATAAGTTGCCACATATAAATCAGAATTATCTTCTAATCCTTTTACAACATCTTGCACATAATTTGTAATGTTAATCGAATAACGAGCAATAATATTTCCAAAAGCATCAGTGCCGGTTGAATCTATAATACCTAATCCATCTGCTGTAGGTAAAACATCTAGTTGGCCGGAGCTGTTTCGTTTTAATAGTAATATGTAAGGTGGTGTTTGTAAATCAGTTGAGCTATTTTGAATTATTTGAGTCAACTTAATTTCTGCTTTGTTGATGGCAATAAGATTATGATTTTTAATTGTTGGCAAAGAAAGACGAACAATAGTACCACCTTGTCCTAAAATATAATTTACAGAATCTGAAACTTGACCTGAATTGATTGTATTTTGTACTGTTGCTGTTTTAGTATTGCTGAATAAATTAATACTGTTTTGTCTGGCTACGATAACACCACTAACTGCACGATAAACGGAAGTAAACAAACGCATTTCTCGTTGTGTGTTTTTCTTGTCTTTATAATAAATAACAATCGCTCCACTGCTGGAACTGATGTCCATTTCTGCCATTGCATTTCCATTGTTGGAAGCATTCTCTATGCGAATGCCGGGAAAGATTCCTTTAAATGTTGCTGAATCCAACAAGGCAGCTTGTCCGAGATTTAAGATAGAATATCCAACGGTAGAGTTTAGTTTAACTCTAAAGATATTAGTACTTCCTGTTGTATCAGTTGTACTCATTATTACTTTATTGGATGGTGTAAACGTATAATTGTTCAATGTTCCGATTACACTTCCGGCAGGAAATATGCTTGTATTGGAATAATATAGATTATTTTCATTAATAGGATTTGTAATTGTGCTCACTTTAAAATCTTGAGGTACTGTTGTATCTCCATACACTAAATTATATTTGATTAACAACACAACTGAATCTAATGTAAACGGACCTAAGGTATCATCATAAACGGTATTTGGTTTATCTACTTCGAGTACAATGCTTGCTTTCTGAGTACCAAAGATTGGATCATTTATAACACCTAAATAGTTTTTAGCTAATTTATCGGTGCGCAAAAAAGTATCTTCCAGCGTCTTTGCTTGTAAGGTAAAAGTATCTGAAAATTTCAAGTTTAATAAATCATCTGAAGGTAAAATATCTGCACCAATTGTGGAGTCTTTTTTACAAGATGAAAGAAAAGCGAGAATAGAAATAATCGCTATTAAATATTTTGTTTTCTTCATTGAATGATGAATAAATTTTTATAGTAATGATTGATAGAATGTCGAATAATTAGGCAAAATATTTTCTTGGTCTTGGAATGCCAAAGATGGTTTCTTCCCGATTACTTTCTTGATATTTGCCAAATCTTTAATTTTTTCTGAACCTTGAACTACGGCATCAGCAAATTGGACACCACCTAAAGTCAAAGCATCATTGTTTAAGTCTTTAAATAAAGTCAAATCTTTTTCTTTTACTTCATCTCCAATTAACGCAATTTTCAAGAAATTCTTATTCAATTTCTCTTTGAACGTTTTTTCGTAAAAACTATATACCGACTTTGTATGGGCAAAAACAGGATCTTTAGCATATTGTGTTTTCAAATAAAGTGGAATTAAACTCGTCATCCAGCCATGGCAATGAATAATGTTTGGATGCCAACCAAATTTTTTTACGGTCTCCAAAGTTGCTTTACAGAAAAACACCATACGTTCTGCATTATCATCAAAGAATTTTTCGTTCTCATCATTAAATACATTTTTTCGTTTGAAGAATTCTTCATTATCTAAAAAATAAACTTGAATTCTTGCGCCAGGAAGAGATGCTACTTTAATAATTAACGGATAATCATCATTATTAATAATAATATTTATGCCTGACAAACGAACTACTTCATGCAATCGGTTTCTGCGCTCGTTGATAATGCCAAATCTAGGCATAAGAACGCGCACTTCTAATCCATTATCATTTATATAAGGTGCTAATTTCTTTACTATATTGCCCGCTTCAGTTAAAACCAAATAAGGATCCAATTCTTGAGTAACATACAATATTCTTTTCTTTTCCATACGCCGCAAATACTATTTTAAATTTGATATAAAAGCTAAATTAAGGTGCAAAGGTACGCATTTAATGTGGAAATATTGATTATCAAACCGCTATATTGCAAGAATTTAAATATTCTTTACAATTCTAATTCCTAATATTGTGTGAATTTTCAAATGCATCTATTTTTTCTTAATTTTCAATTTATATTGCAACACAAATGAAAGTTTTTCAAACGGTACACGATATTCAAAAATGTTTGTTGGAAATAAACGACAAACATGGAAAAACATTCGGCTTTGTACCTACCATGGGCGCTTTACATCAAGGTCATTTATCGCTCATCCAATCATCAAAAGAAAAAACTGATATAACAGTGGCAAGTATTTTTGTCAATCCGACACAATTTAACGACCAGAAAGATTTTGAAAAATATCCAATTCAAATCGACAAAGATTTAGAAATGTTGCTCGATGCAGGTTGTGATATCGTATTGGTGCCGAGTGTTGAAGAAGTGTATCCTTATGGAACAGTAGAAAAAACAGGCGTCAACTTGGGCTTCTTAGGAAAAACTTTAGAAGCGGAACATCGAAAAGGACATTACGAAGGTGTATTACAAGTAGTAAAACGATTGTTAGATATCGTTCAACCGGATTTCTTATTTTTAGGACAAAAAGATTATCAACAATGTTTGGTTTTAAGTAAATTAATTGAACATTATCATTTACCTATTCAACTCGAAATTTGTCCGACATTAAGAGAAAAAGATGGATTAGCTATGAGCAGCAGAAATATGCGCTTAACGGCAGAAGAACGAACAATGGCTTTGCAACTTTCGGCTTCACTATTTTATATTAAAGAACACATCAACGATTTTCCGATTAAAACATTAATAGAAACTGAATTAGAAAAACTAAACCAATATGATTTAATCAAAACAGAATACTTGGAAATCGTCAACGGCAAAACACTAAAAAAAATCAAACATTTTAATCCAAAAATTCCTACAGTTGCATTAATTGCTGCTAAAGTAGGCGAAATACGATTGATAGATAACGTGATTATTACTTAGAGAAAACAAGCATAAATCCAAGCATAAATTTTCATCTTTAATAAATAACAATTGACTTAAATCAACAGTTTTACACTTCAATCCTTAATCCTGTCGTAATTTGTCATTTCATATTTATCCTTAACTTTGTGTCGAATTTATACTTATGTTCATTCAAGTTTTTAGAGCAAAATTGCATCGCGTAGTAGTTACAGAAGCCAACCTTAATTATATGGGAAGCATTACCATTGATGAGGATTTATTGGATGCTTCCGGAATTTTACCAAACGAAAGAGTGCAAATTGTCAACATCAACAATGGCGAACGTTTCGAAACGTATGTTATCACAGGCGAACGAGGTTCCGGTCAAATTTGCTTGAATGGACCTGCAGCACGAAAAGTACAATTAGGCGATAAAATAATCGTTATTGCTTATGGAATGATGACTTTGGAAGAAGCTAAAAACCATAAGCCAATTGCTGTTTATGTAAACGAAAGCAATCAACCTATCAAACAATAGATTATCTTCGTGTAAATGAAGAATTTTAAGAACGTAATAAAAATCCTACTTTCTCTAGGTTTAGGAATTGGTTTAATAATTTGGTTTTGGAACAATATGTCTGAAACTGAAAAAAATGAAACCATCAGCGCATTTAAAAGAGCCAACTATTTTTGGGTAATTATAGCACCAATTATCGGACTTATCGCCAATTTTTTACGTACACAACGTTGGCGTTTGATGTTGCGACCACTTGGTTACAATCCGGAATATTGGAATACATTTTTTGCTGTGATGATTATGTATTTCTTCAATCTATTTGTGCCACGCTTAGGCGAAGTTACACGTTGCACAATTTTAGCAGAATACGAAAAAGTTCCTGTAGAAAAATCGTTAGGAACAATGGTAACAGAACGCTTATTTGATGTTATTTGTTTAGGTTTTGTTTTTCTTTCTATTCTTTTATTGTTAGGAAAAGAAAATTTCGACGGCATTTATGCGCAATTTGAACAACTGACTTCAGGCATCAAAGGTGGAACGTTATCAACCATTCTAAAATATGCAGTGCCTGTTGCTTTAGTAGTTGGTATTGGTGGTTTCTGTATTTATTATATAAGAAAAAATGGTTTCGAGCAATTAAAAACATTCATCTTTTCCAAAATTAAAAGCTTATTTATTTCCATTTTTTCAGTGAAAGATATCAAAGAAAAAACACAGTTTATTGTACTAACCATCGGACTTTGGTTGCTTTATTTGTTGATGTTTTTCGTTAATTATCAAGCTTTACCGGAAACGGCTCATTTGCCTATTGTTTCTGCTATGGTTTGTTTGTTTTTTGGTTCATTGGCAGTCGTTCTTACACCTGGCGGAATCGGCATTTTCCCAATTGTTGTTCAAGCCATTCTTATAGGATTTGGCGTACATGCAAGCATCGCATTAGCTTTAGGTATGATTATTTGGTCAATACAAACTTTGGGTGTTTTGCTCGGCGGCATGTTTTCTTTAATTTTCTTAAATTTAATCAACAAAAAAGAAGACGCAGCTTTGAATGAACTCAAATAAAATCATCACCAGCCTCGACCAATTTCTTATCGACATAAAAAAAGATAAAAACAACATCGTTTTTACAAATGGTTGTTTTGATTTGCTGCACGAAGGTCATTTGCATTTATTAAAAGAAGCAAAAAAATTGGGCGACATTTTAATTGTTGCTGTAAATGATGATGCTTCCGTAAAACGATTAAAAGGAATAGCAAGACCAATAGAATCATTAGCCATTCGTATACAGAAATTAGCCGACTTAAATTTTGTTGATTATGTTATTTCTTTTTCAGAAGATACACCGTTGCAACTTATCCAAAAAATTCAACCTACATATTTAGTAAAAGGTGGCGATTATTCTATTGATGAAATTATAGGAAAAGAATTTGCCGAAAACATCAAAATAATTCCACTTTTAGAAGGATTTTCCACTACTCAAAAAATCGCATCTTTAAAAAAATAAATTTGTCGAATTGCACTTTCTAAGTCTCGATTAAAAATCGTATTTTTGCACTCTCAAAATTTATGATAATGGACTTTCAATTAACAGATGAGCATAAACAAATCCGTGAAATGGCGCGAAATTTCACACAAAATGTTTTAAAACCGGGCGTAATAGAACGCGATAGAGATATGATTCATCCAACAGAATTCCTAAAACAAATGGGTGAATTAGGTTTTATGGGCATGATGGTAGATACCAAATACGGCGGTGGCGGCATGGACACGCTTTCTTATTGTATTGCCATGGAAGAAATTTCCAAATTAGATGCTTCTTGCTCTGTAGCAATGTCTGTAAATAATTCTTTAGTGTGTTGGGGTTTGGAAGCGTATGGCACAGAAGAACAAAAACAAAAATATTTAGTTCCATTAGCAAAAGGCGAAAAATTAGGTGCTTTTGCACTAAGCGAGCCGGAAGCCGGAAGTGATGCTACTTCGCAAAAAACAACAGCCGAAGACAAAGGTGATTATTATTTGTTAAACGGCACCAAAAATTGGATTACCAACGGTGGCAAAGCTGATACATATTTGGTTATTGCACAAACACATCCGGAAAAAGGACATCGCGGAATTAATGTGTTGATAGTAGAAAAAGGCATGCCTGGTTTTGAAATCGGTGCCAAAGAAGATAAACTTGGTATTCGCGCATCTGATACACATTCTTTGTTGTTTACAGATGTTAAAGTGCCGAAAGAAAACAGAATTGGCGAAGATGGTTTTGGTTTCAAATTTGCCATGAAAACGTTAGAAGGCGGACGAATCGGAATTGCTGCACAAGCATTAGGTATAGCTGCCGGCGCTTATGAATTAGCAGTAGAATACGCAAAAGTGCGCAAAGCATTCGGAACTGAAATTGCCAACCATCAAGTGATACAATTTAAGTTGGCAGATATGGCAACACAAATCGAAGCGGCAAGATTGTTGGTTTATAAAGCAGCTTGGTTGAAAGACCAACATCAAGATTATTCGATTGCATCGGCAACAGCCAAATTATATGCATCTGAAACTGCTATGCGCGTAACAACGGAAGCCGTACAAATTCACGGCGGATATGGTTATGTAAAAGAATATCATGTAGAGCGTTTAATGCGCGATGCAAAAATTACGCAAATCTACGAAGGCACTTCAGAAATCCAACGCATCGTGATTTCGAGAGGTGTATTGAGTGGGAAAGTGTAATATAGAGAAAAGAGATGAGATGCGAGACATGAGATTATTTATTTATTTCATTTCGTCTCAACTCTCATATCTATAAATCTATAATCTAAAAAAGGAGACGTGTCCGAGTGGTTGAAGGAGCACGCCTGGAAAGTG
>JAGQYE010000118.1 GCA_020436225.1 Bacteroidota bacterium
CCCAATCACTGAGGTTTACGGTTTTATTTGCCGGATTATAATGGTCGGTTAATGCACCGGGAACAGAGATAACTTGTACATCGAAAATGCCATTATCACGCAACATTTTTTCTGCAATTTCTTTTCCTGTAAAACGAATCGGTATTTGTGAATATTCCTTAAATCTTCGTTGTAAAGTAGAACTTACGTACCAACTGATTCCGCCTATTAATAATGAGATTATAATTATTCCGATATGCATGTGTTTATTTTAATAATTTTAATTGTAACAAATATAAAGTAAAAAAAGTTCCAAAAAGAGATTTCAGAATTCAGATTTCTGTTTAGTCATTAAAATTTTAAATCTCACATCTCATATCTTACTTCTAAAACTAAGTATCTCCGCGCAACTTTCTATACCGTTTTCTTGCTTCTATGGCAAAAGTGCTGTCTTTGTATTCTAAGATTATTTTTTCGTAATAGGCTTTTGCTTTTTCATCATCTTTTAAATAATTCTGATAGATATCACCCAAATAAAAAAGTGCATTGTCGGCGAGAATATCATTCGGAAAATTATCAACTATTTGCTCTAAATAATCAGCTGCTTTCTCATAATGTTGTCGATCTTTTTCTATTAAATATTTTTGGAAGAAGACATCATCCGTCAGTGCGGTGCCGATATAATTATGTAAAATAAAATCTAAAGTATCTTCTGCAGCATCTAATTTATTTTGAAAACGCAACAAATCAGCTTTTGCAAAAAGTATTAAAGCGAAGTCGGTATCATCGGTGTTGAGATTATCTAAAATAAAAACAGATAAATCAATCGCATCATTCGAGATAAACTCTGTGGTATTGGCTTTTATAATTTTTAATTGTGTTTGCGCCCAAGCAAATTTTCCTTGATAATAAGCCAAACGCGCATTTCGGAATTTGGCTTCTTCGCCAAGAGGATTTCCTTTTTGTTCTTTTTCAACTTGTGTATAGAGCAATAAACTTTCCCAAGGTTGGTCGGCAATAATATAATAATCACCAAGTTGGAGTTTAGCTTTAGCTAAGAGTTCTTTTGGTGCTCTGCTGTTTTCTGTAATAGGCAACAAAATGGCAATTGCTGTGTCAATTTCATGGATGTATAAGGCTTCTAATTGAGCTAACTCTATTTTGGCATTAATGGCATTGTAATCATCTTCATTATAATTGGCAATAAATGATAAATAGTTTTCTTTTAAAGATAGAAGTTGTGCAGTTGTATAATTAGGTGAGTTGACTAATTTATCTCGTTTCACATTTATCAACTCTAAGTTTGCCGTAACATACCACGAGCATTTAGTACCTTTGTTAACCACATATTGAAAACCTTTAATGGCTGCATCATAATCTTTCATGGCTGTAGCCGTTCGCGCAATTCGCATAATATTTACACCGTCTTCGTTGCGCAATATATCTAAGGATTTAGCTTGCAAAAGTGCGCCTTCAAAATCATTAAATTGCATATACAACCAAACCAATAACTCTTGATACACATACTCGTTTTTTTGTTTTTGAGTGCGTTGCAACAAGGCTTTTTCCAGCATATCTTTTTGTTCTTCTTCTTGAAGTAGTTGTTGTAAGCCTGTTTCTATTGCTGTAAGATTATTGCTGTTTGTAGCTTCATCTAAATAGGCATTTATCATGCCGGCATAATCTTTTTTTAAGAATAAAAGACTTGCTAATTCTAAATTAAATGCTTGTTTGTTTTTTAATAATTCTTTGCCTTTTAGATATACCTTTTCTGCTAAATCTAACTGATTAAGTTGAATTAATTTTTTTGCTGTATTGTTGATATCGTAAGGATTTGCAGGTAGCTCTTTCAATACTTTCTTAAACTGTTTTTCCGCATCATCAACCGCATTTTGTTTAAGATAAATATCCGCTAAATCCAATAAATACATAGGGTTTTTATCTTCATTTTTATAGAGTGATTTCAGTACATCTTCTGCATTTTTATACTCTTTTAATTGAACTAATATATCGACATAATCTTTATAATATGTCTTTGGATTTTCTTGATATAAATCTTTAAAATACTCAGCAGCCTTAGCATATTCGCCATTTTCTAAAAACTGACGAGCGAGAAACAACGTATAATTATTGTCTTGCGCTTGTACAATAAATGACACACTCAAAAATGTGAGTAGAACTATTTTTTTTAGGATGGAATTAAAGTAAACAAGCATAAGTAAACATATCAAAATTTGTGCTATTTCTAAAGTTAATTTGTCTTATGTACATTACATTTAAAAAGAATAGCCAAGAATACACCAAAAATATTGGCAGCAATATCGTAAAAATCAAAACTACGATGTTGAATGAGTGAAGAACCCTGAATAATTTCAATGAAAATTCCTTGTGCAATACATAATCCTGCAGCAATGAAAAATGCTTTCTTATTTTGTTGAAGAAAACCTCTTAAAAACAAAAGAAATAAAACAAAATAAAGAAAACAGTGAACCAATTTGTCAAAATAAATCTTATCTAACCAATCTTCTTTCGGAAAAGAACTTCCGGGCAGAAAGCACAAGAAAAAAATAATTCCTGACCAAAGTAGTGCAGGAATTATTCTTATTATTTTTTTGGAGTTCTCCAAAATTTGAATTAAAGGTTGAAGGCAATTTGTATTGCAATCAATTGTATTAGGCAATTAGAGCTTGATAGCCGGCAGCATCTAAAAGCAATTCAATTTCTTCCGGATTACTGACTTTTATTTTAATCATCCAACCATCATCGTAAGGATTGCTGTTCACTAATTCCGGTTTATCTTTAAGTGCTTCGTTAAATTCTAGTACTTCACCCGAAATCGGTATAAATAAATCACTGACGGTTTTTACCGCTTCTACTGTTCCAAAAACAGCATCTTTTTCTATTGTATCACCAACGCAGTCAATGTCCACGAATATAATATCTCCGAGTTCACCTTGAGCAAAAGCTGTAATGCCTACTGTTGCTGTATCGCCATCTACACGAACCCATTCGTGTTCTTTTGAGTATCTTAAATCGCTTGGAATATTCATGAATTTTTTTTTGCTAAAATAAGTTTTTTTCCAAGAATAATATACTAAAAAATTGTTTCCAAAATTAAGGTGTCAAAGAGAATCTGAAAGTGATGCCACCTCTATGTGAGCGTTGCGGATAAGATGCCAATGTAGCCGGAATGGTTTTTCTGAAATCGTAAAATAAACGAACATTGAGCTTATTGTTGACGATATAATCAATAGTGGCAGCTAAAGAGATTGTTTTTTGTCCACTTGTTGGCTCGGCAATATTTTGGTCAAGTCGATAACTTACTGTTTTATCATCACGATAAGAAAAATCAGCACGTAAGTTGATATCGTTTTGCAACGTGATGCGTTTTCCTTTTATCTTAAATGGAATTTTGAATTTTGCAATCTTATAACCAACAGCGGCCACATATTCTGTAGTGCGTGTTTCAGTAAGTCGATAATCCAACAAACTTAACCCGAGAGTTCTGGCTTTCTTAAATTCGAAATTTGTGATTAAGCTGTTTTTCCAAGAAATCTCCACACCAATTAACGGAGAAAGTTGTTCGGTAATGATGACTTGCGGAATGGAATAATAAGCATAATAATTTCCGGATAAGGAATCGATGCGCTGCGGAACATAGTAAAGATCTTCGTTGTAATAGCCGGGCTGACCTAAATAATTCAAATTAGTAATATACGAGCCGATGCTGAATGTTGAGCTGTATGCATGTGTAATATTGAATGACTTAAATAGCTTTTTGCCCCAAGATGTTTTAGCAATTCCATTATAAGATAAACGCCAGTTTGGCAACGGAACAGTTCTAAGCGGATTCAAACGAACTTTGTCCGGATCTTTTCCGGTATAAGCAGCAATTAAGGATGGCACTAACACATCTTGCGAGAAAGGTCCGTAACCTTCTTTAAAATTAGGCAAGCTGATGCTATCATTAATATATATACTATCTGAAAGTGGATTTTTATCTCCAAATTTTTGAGAATACGTTTCGCGTAATTCTTGGAATTTATAGAATGCGTTGCTGAAATTATTATCATCTACTTTACTGAAGATGGTTTTCAACATCAAAAACGACATCGACATATTTCCGTTCACTTGTGGAGTTAGATGCTGATAAGGTTGATTAGCTCCGGTTGTTTTAAAGAACTCGGAATACGTTTCGCCTTGTGTTTTGTTCATCGAGATATCTAAATGGAAATCGCGATATAATTCTAAGGAAACACGCAAATTAAATGTCTTTTGTCTGGTTTGGATGAATTGGTAATTAAGTAAAGAGTCTGATGATATTAAACCTCTGCCTGCCAATTTGTTGAGCCAATTGGTATCTCTCTGTGCACCAAATAAAAATGCTCCTCCCGGTGCATGTTGTTTGAAATCTTGACCAAATAATAAAGGTGAAGCCATTAATCCGGGCAATATAGTTGTGTTTTTTACATCATAACTAATGGATGCGCGTTGTAACATCAGAAGCGGACGCATAACATATTCCAATTTAGGATTTGCAGGAACAGATAATTGTTTTTTCGACATTTTTAATTGTCGCAAATCATTTTTAAGTTGTTTTTTCTGTGCAACTAATTGCTTGATATCTTCTTTAGTTTTTGAAGTATCTTTTTCAGCTTCTTCGATTTCTTTAATCTTCTTTTCGATTTCTTCTTTCTTTTTAATTATTTTTTCGTCGGCTGCATTTTCTTGGTCATTATATTTTGCTAATGCGTCAGCATATTCTTGCTTTGTTTTCTTTGGATTGTTTAATGTATAAGCTTTTAAGAATTTCGACTTTTGATACAATTTTGTAAAGTTGATGTCGCCGGTAATTTGATAGTTTTGTCCGTTTTTAACAGTATTTCCTAAACTCTTTAATGCTAAAGAAGAAGCAAGATAATCATACGTTGCGCCATATCGAGTTTTGATGTTCATCCAATCAAAAGCCGGGAAATATTGTAATGGCAAATTATATGCAGCATTGAAGATATGACTGTAGCCAACATT
This sequence comes from Bacteroidota bacterium, assembly GCA_020436225.1. Taxonomy (GTDB): domain Bacteria; phylum Bacteroidota; class Bacteroidia; order Chitinophagales; family JADIYW01; genus JADJSS01. The sequence goes on from JAGQYE010000118.1 coordinate 5,008, forward strand.
TCTTCCGAATTTCCAAAAATTATTTCTAACAGAATCGCGTTTCTCTTTTGTATCAATAGCACCAATAGGCTCGTCGATAACTGCTTTGTTGTTGGCTGTAAAGTCTATGCTGATGGATTTTGTTAAGTTATATTTCAAACTCCAGAATCTATCCCAAGTAAAATATTTTTCAAATGTTTCCGGTAATACCAAGCCATCGCCACCAATATCTCTTATTTTCTGTACACCATATTGCCTGTTGATGTCTGTTCTAAATGAAATATTATTTGGTTTTAGGTTGATATTAAATGCTTTGATGGCTTTGAGATGTTCACTGTTGTTTTTTACCTTTTTAAATGGTTGCCAAACCAATGGTTTTGGTGAAAAATTCCAGCCGATAGAACCTCTATGTCTGGTTATCGTTTCTTTTTCAATAATCGGATTGCTCTTTTCAGTTTGCGTGTAAGCATAAGTGAAATTAAAATTCTCGAAGTCGTAAACTCTTGGTGTTTTATTCGGGTTTGTTCTTTCTTTATGGAAATTGGTTACGTTAATACTTTTGATAGTGGTGATATCTTGAGCCACACGTTTGGTAGAGTCAATTAATTCTTCTTTTCTATCTTTAGATAGATTTGCATCGGCATTAATAGCATCAAATTTATCTTTTAATTCTACGTCTAATTCATAAGGATCATATTTTGGCGTACTGATAGCTTGTGAAAATTGAGCATAAACCGGAATTTTTAAACCGGCTTTTTCAGGAATTAAATTTCCTAATTGCAAGTTAGTAGCAACATCATATTGATAATAATTATCACGATATCGATCGTTCAATCGTTGTTCTAAATCGCCGTAACCAATAGTATGCATGTTGCCCGAAAGCACAACATTTCCGAGGTTTCCAAGTTGCATATCTACACGACCTAATGCTGCCCAGCCTTTGCTTTCATCAAAGCCAGACATGCGCAATTCATTTACCCAAACTTCAGCACATTTTGGAAGTCCGTCATCAGTAGCGTCATTTTCTCCGATAATGCGTTTTGGATTTCGAATGCCCAGCATCAATACAGATGCGACACCTAAATCCGGATTACCTTTTATGCTTATTTTATCTCCGTTGCCTAAGGTAACTTCATAAGGTAATATCTGCGAAGCATTATTTTGATTTCTAATTTGCTTGACAGTAGTCAAACTATCTAACAAAATATTCAATTGATTAGAATCCGGCCAAATCAATTGCCTGTCTAAGTCACTTTCAGGATTGTAATTGCCGGCTGGTGTTACTTTCAGCGGAATTTCATATTCGTAATAGTTATCTGTGAAGTCTGAACCAATACGCATAAAGAGAGAAATGTCGTTGTCTTTTATTTGGAATAAAGAACCTTTGTCGCCAGGAAAATTTTCAGCATGTGTAAATAATTTCATGCGTTTATAATTTCGCAAGTCTAAATCAGTTGTTTTAAACACAGCACGTGCGTCGCCATCTTCTAATGCACAAACTTGTAAGCTCATGGCTTGTTCGTTTTGGAGTGCATTATTATAACCACTGATATTTTGCTCTCGGTTGATTCCCGGCGGAATAGCATAAGGAATTGGTGTTCGAGTAGAATTTTCTTCTACACTGACAGAAGAAACATTGAATTCTGTTCCGCTAACATCATCGCCCGGAAGTTGTTCGCCCGGGTTGGATAAAGATAAATCATATTTTCGCCACTGATTTCTAACTAATCCAAATTCTGCAAGACGCATAGTTACACTGTCAGTGAAATCGGAAAGAATTAAACGAACAAAACGAATAGAACGGAAATCGGAAATATTGCCCACACGAGATTCAAATTCTTTAATTGGAATTTTTACTTGATACCAATATGCCGAATCATTTCCATTCATACTGAAGCCTTGTTTGCTAGCAATGTAAGGTGAGTTAGCCAAGAAATTCTCATCAAATGCAACTCTATATTGGAAATATTCTTCGGTTTCGTTTAAGGTGTTGTCGTTGTTTAAATCTTCGTTGTCGGGTTGTGTTTTTGAGTTGCCGTTTACATTATCACCGGATAAATTGTTGGAAGAGTTGCCTTGAGGATTAGAAAAATCTTTATATCGGGTAATGACGCCTGCATTGCCATCAAAACGATCGTCTCTGTTAAATACATAATCATCGTTTGATGGGTCATTGTTTGCTTTATCTAAAGCTGCCGAATTGGTAACTACAGACGCTAAACGACTAAGATAATTTGCATAAAAGTTACGTTCTGCATCGTTATTTAAACCATCTAATCCAACATCTTGTTGTTTAATCACATCCGGATCAGCATCAAAGCTATTGGTTAATGCATTTTGAATGGTTGGCGTTACGCCCCAATTTGATGTATCAACTGTTGTGCCGCCATTCGGTCGAGGTAATCCATTTTCATATTGTTTCCTGGAATCTTTTAAAATATCTTCGGATAAATTTCCCAATTGGATATATAGATTTCCTTTTCTGTCTGCACCGGAAAACTTAAATGGATCAAGCACCCAGAATTGAATAAATTCTATATTGGCAGCTTCAAAATCGCTAGTTGATTCTATGGTTCGCATAATGCCACCCCAACGCGTTTCAGGATTATTTAATTGTCCTTGTGTGTTTACACCTTTGGAATATGCAGTTGGCGTTGTTTCGTAATTATAAGGTCCTCTTTCTTTAGGGAAATAAGATAAATCTAAGGTATAAAGTGGAGGATTGGTTATAGTAGAATTTTGTCTGTTTTTAAATACATCATTTTCATAAAACTGACGCGTGTAAATGTTATTATTTGTTTGGTCGCGGACAGCACTATTTAGTGGATTGCTACTGCTGGTTCCTAAAAAGATAGGGTCAATCGAATACCAAGATAATTTAGCTCTGTTAAAACCATAAGCTAAGCTGTCGCTTAATCGGGCCTCCGGAAATTTCTCAACACCAAAAATATTCGGCATTGCTTTTGGCGCTGATGCTAATGACCAAGTTAGGTAACTGCCTTTTAAATCGAACATAGTGCTTGCACCTTCAAAGTCATCTACATAAACTGTTCCGGCATCATCAATATTTATCGCTTTTGAATGTCCGGGAATAAATAAGGCAGCTTCGCCTGCTGCGGTTACTTTTGAAGGCTCTTTAGTATCTTGCGCCGTTATTTTATTGAAGATTCGTGTAATTCCTTTCGATTCGGTTGCATAGTTAAAGTCGATTCCAATCACATTATTTTTTACAGGATCGTCATTGAAGTTTACTTTTTGTGTGAAAGGTTTTTCTGCCAATCGCATGTGTGTAAATCCGATATTAAAGTTTTTATTTACGGCATAATCTAAACGAGTACCAAATAAAGATTTATTGACAACACCAAATAATACATTGTTCTCAAATTTTATGTCGATAGGTACACCGGAATTTAATATACCTTGGTTGATAATTACCACTTCGCCAATTCCATAGTTGACTGTAAAATCTACATTTTCTACTAACTGATTTCCTCCTGCAGAAACGGTTACAGAACCTTGTGGTAAATTAAATGCACCAGGTAAATGGAAAGTGCTATTGTCTGTACCTCTGTATTTTCCTTTAATCAAGAATCGATTGAATTCGGGAAATTGTTGTGCAGCAAATTTTGTTGTATCATATAAATAACGATAAGCATATTTTGCGGCAACGTTGGCATCACCAATTTTATTTGCGAGATAATCGCCGAATGGTTCTAAAACAGGGAAAATAATTTTTCCATTTTTAGGAACGATAGTTACATCCGGAATAAAATCGAACTTACCATCACTTTGTGGGTCGAGTTGCGAATTTAGATTGTCGAGATTTAAAACTCTAATTAATTGTTGACCGGCAATGGCGTTTGGTGCCGGATCCGTTGGTAGGTAACGCTTTTGACCGCCGCCCGGATCTTGATAATAAATATCTAAATAAAATTCTTCAGGACTAACATTGTAAGCGCCTAAAGAGTAAATATTTTTCATCATTAAATCCCAAATAGGTTCTGTTGTTCGAACAGAAGTTGCTTTCAACATTTTTACGGCAATAATTTGGTCTTTAGTTTTTGTAGTATCTGCTAAAGGTGGTAAGTCGGATGCAAATTCTCCCAATTGATAGACTTTGCCATTGACAGTATATTGTATGGCGACGCCTAATACTTCGTCCGGACGAAGTTGTTGGTTTAAAGAGATATAGCCTAATTGTGGTTGGAATGTATATTCTGTAGATGAAAGTTTTCTGGCACTTACTTTTTCAAAATCATCAACAGCTTGTAAGCCGTGCCCTTCTAAAAAGCTGATACATCTTGCCGGATCTCTAAAATTTTGTGCATCGGCACTATTTCTTAAAATATTATATAGATTATTGGAATTGTTTTCCGGATATGGAGTTGTATTTCCATTTAAAATTGCCGGATTATGTACTTTGCTGATTTCTCCTAAATCTTGGAAAGCAACCATTTCACGCACATCAGTAGTTTGTCTTGTTTTATTGGTTACCCAAACTTCTATTTTATTAATAACTGTTTGTGCACTGATGAATGGCAATTTGCTCAAACTTTGTTCATATACATCTCTGAAATATTGAGCAATAAAAAAGTGACGATTATCTTCGTATTCATCAGCTTTTAAAGAAAAGGTTTTGGTTTGTGCGCCATTCTCAATTCGGATAGATTCTGATTTTGATTTTTGTTGTGATAAAACATTGGTAATAGTCAATCGTCCAAAGCGAAGTTGTGTTTTTACACCAAATAAATTTTGTGGCCCTTTGATTAAAGCACTTCGAAGAGGCATACTCACATTTCCAAATTCTAATGCTTGGATGATGTCATCTTCTTTGCCTTTGTAGCCCAACTTCATTTGGTTTTCAAAAGCGAAGCCGGAATTGGTATTGTAATTAATGCCCAATTTTAATTTATCTCCGATTGATGCTTGTAAACCCAATTGAATATTCATATCAAAATCGAAGTTGATATTTCTACGTTGGTTTTGTAATAAAACAGGATTATCTGTTCTTTGAGAGTTGACGCCAACAGTTACATCAACATTTCCTTGAGGTTTAATTTCGATTTTTGTTCCGCCGAGAAATCGGTTCGTTAATTCCGGTCCTTGATACAAGAATGGTTGCTTACTTTTCCTTTCAGCTAAGTCGATTGCTCTGGAGCGTTGTTGAAAATAATCTTGTTCGGATTGCTTGGCAGTATATTCAACATATTCGTTGTATGTCATATAAGTCGGCGTTTTGTAATACGTGTCACCGATTTTTTCATACACGATATATTTGTTGGTTTTAGGATCATAATCTACATACTTCTTGATGATAGATGGATCTTTGAGGTCGATAGTGGAAGTTGGTTTATCAATGATGAAATTTGTATTTCTATCTTTGATTGGAAACTTAAGTTGGATAGTTGACGTGTCGGTAGCTTGAGCAAATACAAAAAAACTGTATAAAAGGCATACAGTAAACGAGAGTAAACGAAATATATAGTTATGTGTAGTTTTTCTCACTAAAAATTAAATGCTACAAATTTATAAATTTTTTAGGCTCAATTTTATCAATTCTTCGACTGATTGAAGATTGCTCTTTTCGTTATAAGCTTTAGCAATAGCTTTTTCTGCTTGAGATTTTTGAAATCCAAGCATAGTTAATGCAGCCAATGCCTCTTCGTTCATTACAGCGACGTGCTGATTCGTAGAAATATGTTCAATACTTTCTGCAATTGGTTCTTTCTTTAGTTTATCTTTTAATTCAAGAATTAAGCGTTGTGCCGATTTTGGCCCAATTCCTTTTATTGATTGTATTAAACGCACATCTCCTTGAATTATTGCTTTCTGAAACTCTTGAACACTAAGTGAAGACAAAACTAAACGCGCAGTATTTGGCCCGATTCCGGAAACAGAAATCAAATAAAGAAACATGTTTTTTTCTTCTTCAGAAATAAATCCAAACAAAATATGAGCATCTTCGCGGACAACTAAATGCGTGAATAATTTTGCGTGTTTTTCATTTTCTAACTGAGAAAAAGTGTTTAATGTGATATGAACAAAATAGGCCACTCCGTTACACTCAATATAAACATGCGTGGGTGTTTTATAGGTGATTTCTCCGTTGATGTATGCGAGCATAGTTTTTGGTTGGTGTGAGTTGTCGTTTTAGCAACACAAAATACCAAAAATTATATAAAATCAGATTAGTAAGGCAGATTTTAACCATTTAAACGGCATATAATTATTGACGAGGGCAGATTCGTCTTTTTCCATTTTTTCTGCTTGTTTTATTAGCCTACTTTTAGCGGTTGGAGGTAAAGACAATTTGTTTACTTTATTTATTTCAGTTAATGCAGAGTTGAAGAATTTTGCCACTGCCAAAAAATGGGTGTCTGTTTCTTTAATGAGTTTAGAACGCAATAGATTGTTGATTTCTTCTGAGGCAAGCTCAAAATTGTTGGCTATGATATGGTAAATAGCATTCACGAAACTAAAATAAATACGTTGTTCGGGTAAAAGTGTAGAAAAATCGGACGGAATTAATGCTTTCAGATTTTTGTTGTCATTAAGAAACATATAACAGACAACTTTTAGTAAAATATATTTTTCTTTGAGGAAATCGTTGTTGGGTTTGATATGCTTTTCTGCAATTTGGATAATTTCAATGGCTTTTGTGTATTGTTCTAATTTGGTGATGTTAATGGCATAATTGTAATAATAGTAGGCAACATTGTGCAATTTATTTTCCGGGATTTCTTGAAATATTTTTTCAAAATAGACGTTGGCTTTTTCAAAATTTGCTGACATAGAAAAGTCGGTAGCAATTAGATACAATACACGCAAATATTCTTTTTGAATGATGGCTTTACTTTTATCGCAATGTTCTAATAACTCAAGTGCTTGTAGTAAAATGTCTGTTCTGCCTTTGCTTTGCAACGGAAACCATTCGTTGATTAATAAGTAATATTTATCTAAGTCGTTGTAATACTTGTTTAGTTTTATGTTGATTTCAGTACTTGGAATTTTTACTTCCGGATTTCCATAATATTCTAATCTTAATTTGTTGGAAGAACCTTCTAACATGGTTGTGAATGCAAATTGATGCACAAAAAATTGTGTTGTAATTTGTTGATTTTCTTGAATCAGATTGTCATAAATTTCCAATCGTTGCTGGTAATCCCGAATATGAAATTGGATAAATTCGAAGTATTCAGTATTGAGTAAGATAACTTCGTGGTATTGATAATTTGCAATTGCCAACGATTTTGTTTCTTTCCACAAAGTTTCATAGAGCTTAAATAAATCCAAGCGTTTATAGAGTTGCAATTGCTGTTTTAAATAAAAAATTTGATCTTCTTTTAGTTGATTTTTTACTTGTTCTTCAATTAGAATTGATTCTATTTTTTCTACTAATAAGCGCAATTCATTTCGCCATAAATAATCTTTGTCTTCCGTGTATTTTTTTTGAAAAATCTTATAAAACAATACTTCTTTGCTCCATTTTAAAGTTTGTTTTTTTTTTGCAAATTGAAATAAAAGCAATAAAGATTTCCGCTTTTCAACCTTTAAAATATTTTCAATTAACTTTAATTCTTGCTCTTGAAGTGCATCAATCAATGTGTGGAGCTTTGTATCTTTCATGAAGCAATAAATTATTTACATTTTATCTTACGCACTTTTATTTTGTCGCCAATATGCAAAATTGTGTTGTTTTTAAATCCATTCCAATCCATTAAGTTTTGTAAAGTTATATCATCATATTTTTGCGCAATGCTATACAAGGTTTCGCCTTTCTTTACGATGTGTGTTTGATAACAATTTTTGTTCGACAGAATTTTTATCGGATTTATTTTATCTAATATAGATGTTTTTCCTTGTTTTGCGGCAGCTTCTTTTTCTTCTTGCGTTACGATATTGGCACTAAGTTTATCTTTGATATTACTACTGAGATAAGTAAATCGAGTAAATTTTTTCACATCATTTTTATGAACGTACACCAACAATTCTTCATCTAAATAAATCGTATTATCTTGAATGTCGTTCCAATGTCTGATTTCTTTTACCGTGCAATGAAACCAACCTGCAATTTTACCTAAATTGTCGCCTTTCTTTACTTTGTATGCTATAGATTGATAATTCTTATTGGCTTCTTTTGCGATAGTATTTGTTGCTTGTATTTCAGTATTTGTTGTGCTTACTTCTTCTTGTTGTTTTGTTTTTGATTCAGCATTTGTATTGCTGTTTGCTTCTTGTTGTTTTGCCAGTTCAGCAAGTTGTTCTTCTTTTTCTGTTTCTATTTTTTCTTGATTAATAATTGAATCTTGATAACATTGAAATGCGTTTATTTTGGATTTTGGAAGATTCAAGACAAAATCTTTCGGAATAAAAGAAGTTCGTAACGAAGGATTTTCTTCCTCCAAAATCTCTTTCGGAATATCTAATGCTACAGATAATTTAGCAGTGCTATTACTTCTCAATGTAGAAATTCGTTGCGTGGTTTCTCTATTAATATCTAAAGGCTCAATTCCATATCTGTTGGCATATTTCATTGCATAAACAGTAGCAATAAACAAGGGCACATACGCTCTGGTTTCGGCTGGCAAATAAGGTCGTATATCCCAAAAATTCATTGAACCGCCGGCTTTTTTTATGGCTCTGTTCACATTTCCGGCACCACAATTATAGGATGCAATTGCCAACTGCCAATCGTTGTAAAGTTGGTACATTTCTATTAAATAGCGTGCTGCAGCATCGCAAGCAATGTAAGGATCTCTTCGTTCGTCAATGTATTTATTGATATTTAAATCATAATGTAAAGCAGTGCTATACATAAATTGCCAAGGTCCACTGGCACCAACGCGTGAAAGTGCAAACGGATTTAATGCAGATTCTACAACTGACAAATATTTCATCTCATCCGGAATGCCATATTTAGCAAAAATGGGCTCATATATCGGGAAAAATTTCTCTGCTCTTCCCAACATTTTAGCAAAGTGTATTTTTCTTTTTTCGTTGGTGTTATAAGTAATATATTTTTGGACATGGTCGTTGTAATCTAATGGAATGGTTTGTTGGATTTTTTTTAATCGCACTGCAATTTGTGCACTCAACACAACAGGATCGGAATCATCTTTAAACAATTGTTCTTCCGTTGGAATTTCGATATCTTCTTTATTATCTAAAAATTGTGGAGGAATATTGTCTTGAGCATGTGCTCTATTACACAGCAGACTAGAAACAAACCAAAAACAAATAGCAAACGCCGAGCTTCGTATCATTTTTGCAAGATACGGAAAATGAAAATTTTAAAAATAAGAAATGGCTACTTTTAGGAGTTTTTTAGAAAATTTAGCGATTTATTGAAGTTCAAATTTTTGCAATAAATGTTGTGAAAAAGCCAATAGTTTTTCTTCCTTCCAACGAGCAGTCATGAGTTGTATGCCGATTGGTAAACCTTCTGTTGTTCTAAATAATGGCAATGAAATGCCCGGAATGCCTGCCATATTAGCTTGTACAGTAAAGATATCACCTAAAAACGAAGCTACTGAATCTTGTACTTCGCCAATTTTATAAGCCGGTGTTGGTGCAGTTGGGCAAAGAATAAAATCGTAATCTTCTAACGTCTTGTAGGTCTTTTCGGCAACTATTCGTCTTACTTTTTGTGCTTTTGCATAATAGGCATCATAATAGCCGGCGCTTAAAACAAAAGTGCCACTCATAATTCTTCGTTGCACTTCTTTTCCAAAACCTTGTGTGCGTGTTTTTTTGTAAGTCGATTCTAAATCGCTTGCATCATCAGCTCGATAGCCATATTTTACGCCATCATAGCGCGATAAATTGCTGGATGCTTCTGCCGTTGTAAGCACATAATAGGCAGGAACAATATATTCTAATTCATCAAACTCAATAGCATCAACAACATGACCTTCCATTTTCATTTTTTCGATAAATTGATGACAGGCATTGCTGACTTCTTCATCCACACCTTGATGTGTTAAAGCATTTTTGTAATAGGCAATTTTATATTTTTTATCTGTAGAAAGTTGTTTAGAAAATTCCGGAACTTTTCTTGGTGAACAAGTCGCATCGTAATCATCTTTTCCTGAAAAAATTTCTAAAATAAGTGCAGCATCTTCGATGTTGTGTGTAAATGTTCCTATTTGGTCGAACGAAGATCCATACGCCATTAATCCATATCGTGAAACTCTGCCATACGTTGGTTTTAAACCAACAATTCCGCAAAAAGATGCTGGTTGACGAATAGAACCTCCAGTATCTGAGCCAAGAGCAGCCAAGCATAAATTGGCTGCTACCGCCACTGCTGAACCGCCGGAAGAACCGCCGGAAACGCGCGTTGTATCGTGTGGATTTAAAACGGCTCCATAATAAGAATTTTCGTTGCTGCCGCCCATTGCAAATTCGTCGCAGTTGGTGCTGCCAATGATAATAGCATCTTCCTCGAGTAAACGTTCTACAACAGTTGCAGAATAAGGCGAAATAAAACCTTCTAATATTTTTGATGCACCTGTTGCCCGATGATTTTTATAAACGATATTGTCTTTAATGGCAATAGTTAATCCAAACAGTTTACCTAAAGGTTGACCATTTTGAATTTTTTCATCTATTATTTTTGCGGATGCAAGTGCGCTTTCTTCAAATACTTCTACGAAAGCATTTAAGTGTTTATTTGAAGAAATATTGGAAATAGTTTGATGAGTAAAAGTAGAAACGGAAATTTTTTTTGTCAATAAATCTTGTTGCAGCGTCTTTAGAGATCTGTAATGTTCCACTTTTAAAGAATATTGGCTTATTTATTTTCGGGTAGTTTCTTAGACTCGTCTTCTTTTAATCCTTTTTCAAACTCGTCTTGCAAACTGTTTTTCGCCGTATTAAACTCTCGAATTCCTTTGCCGATTCCACGCATTAATTCCGGTATTTTTTTGCCACCAAACAGTAATACTACTACTGCCAAAATAAACCATACTTCTGAGCCATGTAATCCAAACATATTATAATTGTTTTATACAACAAAATTACTACTTTTTTTAGATTAATGTATTGTTTTATAGCTTAGCTATGTTATTAATACTTAAATAGAAAATTAGGAAAAATCGGCATCATCTTTAAATTTATCAATTTCACGTCTGTCTTTTTTTGTTGGTCGGCCAATACCTTTTTCTCTAATTTCGTAAAAACTTGCAGGCATTTTGGAAATAGCTTTTTCTTCTTCCGGCGTGTTATCTTCATAACATTCAGCAGCCAAAGGTGCACTCACTCGTTTTTCTATAAGTTGCTTGACCAAAATAGTTTTCTTTATTCCTTGATGATTAAGTTGAATACTTTGTCCTACTTTTATTATGTAAGATGGTTTTACAGCATTTCCGTCAATTTTTACTTTACCGGAAGTGCAAGTGTCGGTAGCCATCGTTCTCGTTTTAAAAAATCGGACAGCCCATAACCATTTATCAATTCTAATTTTCTGTATATTCGCCATTTTTTTGGCAGTATTTTTGCTTATCAATATACAAATAATGTATTTTTAAACCATAATTTTTACAATGAAACAATTCATCTTCATTCTTATCGTATCAATGTTTATTTTATCATTTGCCGGTAAACCACCAAAAATTAATAAACAGAAAAATAAAGAATGGGTTGTTCCTACTTCTACAGCTTCAACTCTACCCAAAGGAAATATATACGGACATTGGGTTTGGATAGAAACAGATTGTTGTGGTGCACGACATGGAATTTCTACTCCACAAAGTACCTTAGATAGCATTGTTTTGATAATTAATGCTGATAATACGTTTGATGAGAAACACACTACTGTTGTTACAGTTCCTCGGAATGGAAATGTCATTACGTATGTAGATGGAACAAATAATATGATTCAGTTTAATGACGAACGACCTGCACGATTTATGATGTCTCCGGACGGAGACACGATGACAATTAGTTGGAAATATTTGGAAATGCAGACAGAGATTTACGTTCGAAAGAAATAATCTATGCTTGATTTTTTAAATTTGAGATAAGTCGAATCACTTCCACTATTTCTTGTTCCGTTGTATATCTTCCCAAACTAAATCGAATAGAACGCTCAGCTTCTTGTTTCGTAAGTTGCATTGCTGTTAATACATGTGAAGGTAAATTTTCTGCCGAAGTACAAGCTGAACCTGTGGCAATAGCTAAACTACTTTTAGTTGCCCGAATAAAATCAACAGCTTTAAATGGAAACATGATATTTGATGTGTTAGGTAATCGTGGTGCATTTTTTCCATTTATTTTTATTTCATTTTTAAAAAGATGAAGTAATGCTTGTTCCAATTTGTCTCTTAATTTTTCAATTGAATTATCATAAGAAATTATTTCGCAGGCTTTGCCAAAACCAACAATTGAAGGCACATTTAAAGTTCCGCTTCTCAAACTTCTTTCATGTCCGCCGCCATGTATTAATGGTTCTAAGCTTACGCGTGGATTTTTTCTTCGAACAAACAAACCACCAATACCTTTTGGTCCATAAATTTTATGCGCTGACACACACATCAAATCAATACCTAATGCTTGAACATCAACAGGAATTTTTCCGATTGCTTGTGTTGCATCACAAAAGAAAATAGAATTTTTAGCGTGAATAATTTTTGTAATTTCGCTAATATTTTGAAGTATGCCGGTTTCATTGTTGGCATACATAATAGCAACTAAGATGGTTTTATCTGTTATACTTTTTTCTAATTCAGCAAGGTCGATTAATCCATTTTTATCTACATTTAAAAAAGTTATTGTTGCACCTTTATTTTGTAAATATTGACAAGTATCTAATACGGCTTTGTGTTCGGTTTTAACCGTAATAATATGATTTCCTTTTTTGTGATAAAGCTGAAAAACGCCTTTAATGGCTAAGTTGATGGCCTCGGTGCTACCTGAAGTGAAGATGAATTCTTGTGGTTCGCAATTTATGGTTTGTGCAATTTTTGCTCGAGCAATTTCAACTGCATCTTTGGCTTGTGTGCCTAATAAATGTGTTATACTTGCCGCATTTCCGAATTTTTCGTTGAAATAAGGCAACATTGCATCTAAAACAACAGCATCAACAGGTGTAGTAGCATTATAATCGAGGTATATCACAGTATAAAATTAGGTAATTCTATCTTATTTTTTGGTAGAATACAATGTCGTTTAAGAAATAAATTTTTTGTTATCATTTTAGATGTGTTTGGAATATCGTGGCATAAATTCTAATTTGTTTCTATGAAAAAGATAGATCACATCGGCATTGCCGTGAAAGATTTGGAAGCATCGGTTGCTTTATTTAGTCGTTTATTTAAAAAGCCACCTTTCCATCAAGAGGAAGTAAAAAGCGAGCATTTAGATGTGTCTTTTTTTGAATTAGGTGATACAAAAATTGAACTGATGCAGGCACATTCTCCTGAAAGTAAAGTTCAAAAATTCTTGGATAAAAAAGGCGAAGGCATACATCACGTTTGTTTTGAAGTTGAAAATATTGAAGAAGAAATGGAGCGTTTGCGACAAGAAGGATTTCAACCATTAACAGAAAAACCTTATCTCGGTGCTTTAAACAAACTCGTTTGTTTCTTACATCCTAAAACCACCAATAGTGTTTTGATTGAATTATGTCAGAAGATAAAATAAATTTATTTTACCTTCTCTAACTGAAAAATGTATTTGTTGTTTTGATTTAAGGTAAACCAAATCATAAAATAAACAGCAAACACAACCGACAGAATTAACACTACATAAAACCAAGTTGTATAGTTGGTATAATACAAGGCATTTAGCGAAAAAACAATCAATGCTAAGCGGAAATATTCAGCATATTTTGCCCATTTTTTTTGCTCTAAGATTCCACTACAAATCAAAATAGACAAGAATAGAATGCCATAAAATATGCCGGAAAATAAAAACGATAAATTTTCGTAATGGTATAAATAAGCTGCTAAACCACCAATAATAAAGGCAAATTGAACCAATACATAAATATTTAAGTTGATGCTGTTGGCTTTTTTATCATATTTTTTTTGTTGTTCACTTACTTCAGGAATCGGAATTTGTCCGCCGAATGCTTGCGGTTGCCAACCGGGTTTCGCAAAAATCAACTTTAGCTTATTTTTTATAGAATATAATTTTGCTTTCTTAAATAGAGTTGCATAATATTCAACATTAGCCCAAATCGGATTCCAGCTTTTTAAAGGTGTTGTAATGCCATAAACAGGTTCTTCTTCTTCTGCTTGAAAAGTGCCAAACAATCTATCCCAAATAATAAACATGCCTCCATGATTTTTGTCGATGTATTTCGGGTTAACGCCATGATGTACTCGATGATGTGAAGGTGTATTGAAAATAAACTCGAACCAAGCCGGCATTTTGTTGATGGTTTTCGTGTGAATCCAAAATTGATAAAAGGAGTTTATGCTGGCACAAATTCCTAAAGTCAACACATCAACACCTAAAAATGCAATAGGCAAGAAAAAGATAAATGCCAAAAAACTATGCATCCAAGATTGTCGCAAGGCTACCGTTAAATTGTATTCTTCACTTTGATGATGCACCACATGTGCGCCCCAAAAAAAGTTGACTTCATGTCCGAAACGATGTGCCCAGTAAAAACAAAAGTCGAATAAAATAAGCGTTACAATATAAGCTGTAATTCCTTTTAAATGTATTACAGCAAAATGTTGCATCACAAAAACATAAGCACCCAGCATTAATCCTGTTGTGAGTAATTTGAATAAAAGATGCCCAACGCCAATATTCAGGTTAGTAATAGCATCGTTTAGGCGATAAAAACTTTGATGTTTTTTTCTAACATAAAAATATTCAATCACAATAAAGAGTAGAAAAATAGGAATTGCTATAATAGTGCCGAGTTGTTCCATAAGATATAATTTATTGTAATTTTATAATTATTTATTCTGTAAGTCTTTTAAAGATAACCTTAGTTTACTTGTAAAGCAATGCAGATTGCATATTTTAACAAGACTTTAAAAAAAATAAAATGAGACTTCTTTCCTATATAAATGAGAAAATAAAACAGTTCATCATCAAGCGTGCATCCAAACATAAATTGGTAGATATTGTACAAGTGCGCACGAAAGAAATCGGACTGCTATCGGTGCAAACTGAAACAGATTTGCGTATTACAAACTCCATTTTTTTACCCTATACTATTTTGTCTATCCATACAGATTTATTAAATAAAGATGAATTGAAAATCGGAAAAATGGTGTACGATAAACCAATAAAAATAAAAGGCAACTCGGAAGTAGTGCTTTCTACTACATCAGAAATTAGTATTATTACTTCGTTTTTTCAAGCCTTATCCAATCTATTATCGCACCCAATTTGGATTCGTAGTGTGGGCATTGCCATGGTGAAAGTATTATGGTTTACTATCGAATTGCCTGTAGATGATGTGTTCGAAATTCAGCCATCTAAAATAAAAATTCTAAAAGAAGAAACCGAAGAAGAACGCACTTTGCGATTACAAAAAGAAGCGGAACGTCAAGAACAAAAACGCATCAAACAAGCAGAAAAAGAAGCACAAAAGCAATTAACCGAAGAAGAAAAGAAAATCAAACAAGCAGAAAAAGAGAAAGCGGCTGAACTGAAAGCTATTGAAAAAGCGCAACAGAAAGAAGAAAGAACAGCCCAACGAAATGAACGTCGTTCTGATAGAAAAGAAGCTATTTTAAAACGCCGACATAAAGAAAATTATATTCCAAAAGATGAACGTGAAAAACAAAAATCAACAGCGATTGACGTACAACAAGAAGAAATTTCTAATCGGCAAGAATCGGAAATAATTTCAGAAGAAATCAAAAAAGATATTCAAGAAGAAACCATTCAATCTGCATCATCAACTGAAAATATAAATCCGGAATTAGCTAACGATAAAGATGCTTCTGCGGAAAATATTACAACTTAAATTTTAAATAGTATTTGAAATAATTGCAATTACTTTTTATTTCATTGTAGTATGCAGTTTTACTGTATCTGTCTTTCAATTTTTTAAATAAAGGACGATTACTCGAGCTGTACAATGGTTTGTAATTGTCATACGACCAACAATTGGCATAATTACTGTTTTCACATTTATCAAAATATAAATCCAACTCACATTTTGATGCTTGAAAAACAGCCTTAGCTTTTAATTCCATATCATTAGCTTTGTTTTCAGCAAGCAAGAAATAATCATAAGGCTGTTTTATTTTGTTGTTGTTAATAGTGCCGGTTCCGCCATTGTAGTTATACGTTGGTTTTAAAACTACCGGACTTTTGCTGTAAGTATATAAATACGACAAATAATAATTGCCGGGTTCGTAGTAAAAGAAATTGCGATAATAACCCCAGTTGGAAGTATTGTAATAAAAATTTCCAAGCACAAAATTGGCTTTTGCTGCATTGTCGCCAGTTCCGTTTGCTAATTTTTTTAATTCTATTAAAGCTTCAACTAATTCTTGTTTGTTCATCGTTTCTTTAATAAAACTGAAATTCTTGTACGTTTTATCTGTAAATGCTTGTTGTAAATTTTGGTCGAAATAGGTTTGAATACTACAACTAAAAATGCCGGCGCTTATGTTGCTATAGCCATTGAACGTTCCGTCTTTTTCTATAATAGATTCTTGACCATTATCATCATAATTGTATTCATGAATTTTTAAGAAAGACAATTTTGAGTCAACTTTTTTATACCAAACCAATGCACTAACTAAATCATCTTTTTTGAAATAATAAGTGCCTTTTAAATCGTATAATTCTTGCAAAGGTTGTTTGCTTGTAATGTGTTTTTTAATTAATTGTTGTTCAAATGCTGATTTGGTTTCCTTCTTAAAAAAATCAATCAAACTATTAATAATATTAATGTTTAAGGAAGAATATAATCCTGAAAAATCATTGTGGCACAAAAATGCTTGTGCATAATCTTTTTGTAAAATATAATTGTGCGCCAAGATATCATATACAAAGTTCTGTTCGTTTTCATCAATATTTTTTGTGTAATGTTTGAAGATATTTTCTTCAGCTGTTTTATCAATAGTTTTTAAACTTCCGATATAAGCACAAAACGAAGTTCTTTGTGCTTGAGTCATGATTTGTGTTTCATTAGAATTTATTTTATCAGCAATATTTTTTGATTTGATATATTGACCGTTCAATAAATACAAATGCGCCAAATACGCTTGCCAAAAATCTATGCGTTTTACCTTATTGCTCTTTACTAAATTTTCAGTAAATAGAATTACTTTTTGCAGAAATAATTTCCCTTTTGCATCCATTAGAGGAAATGTTGTATTGTCATTGTAAGTTGAAGGAATTTCGAAAGAGTTGTGTTCCATTTGCAACAAGGTTCGGCACGCCATCAACTCTAAATAAGCGCTGTTGGGTGCAATGGCATAAATGTTTTTCATTTCCGATAAACCATTGGAAAACTTATTAAATCCACGCAACACATACAAGGCTGCTTTTTCATCGCTCGTTTTACATAAAGCAATAGATTTATCGAAATCCATTTGATTAGAGATGCGGAAACTTGCATAACATTGCAGTTTTCTATCTGGAGTATGATGAAAAACACTGGCATAATTGGCACCGGCTTCTGCATATTTCTTTTGATTAAAAAGTGCGCCGGCTTTTTGTTCCAAGGCATAATAATAAATCAAGTTTTTTAATTTTAACGGCTCTACATAAGTCTTGAAATATCGAATAGCATCGTCGTTAAAACCGCCGTAATGCGACAAACGAACCAACTGATAAGCAATGCGCAATTTTATATCAGCATTTTTTGTGTTTGCATATAAGATGTTGCCGTCTTTTGCGGTTGACATAAATTCAGGTTTTGTCATTTTTTTGCGAATAGAACCATAATACCAACTGTCATCGCTGCTTTCTTCTGATGCAACAGCAAATGGTTCACATTCTTTTGCAAAAATCAAATATCGTAAAGCTTCCATGCCTTTTTCGGTTAAGTAAATTGATTTACTTAATGTCAAACTTGCGCCTTGTAATGATTTTTTAGAAAGTATATTTCTTAATTCTTCCGGCTTAGATTGATATACCAAATAATTCAAATCTTTTACACTTACTTGATTGTCGAAGAATTTTTTCCATTCCAAAATATTATAATCTATATCTTCATTCAATTCTGTTTCATTCGTTTCTCCATCAAATCCTGCATCGCCGTAAAAAGATTCATCATACGTTAAAAAAAATGGAGTAAGCGTTTTGTCTGAGATTAAATTCTGGTTGAATAAATTATAATAAGATGCATCTTCAGAATACCAAGAACAAGCTGTAGTATTGTTGAATAAAAAAGCTATAGAAGCAATAAATAATATATATTTTTTCATGTTTAATTGGTTTTTAATTGTTGAACAGAATAGTGAACCAAATTTGATGAATCTAATTGAAAATATAAGATTTTTTCCCATTTATTTTTCAACTTTTTAGCAATATTTTCTTGAGCAATTTTTAAATCTTGAGCCGAAATACTTTCTGTTTTAATAGTAAAATCCTCATAGATATAATTGCCTTTTAAATAATGTGCTTTTTTTACGACATAGAAATTTGGTTTTAACTTTTGATATAATGAAGTGTCTATCAAATCTTCATTTCTAATGTTGTTGATTAACCTTTTTTCGCCCACTTGATTTTCTACAATTGCCCAACTATAAATCGGCAAGGCAACATCTAATTTTAAAGGATAAGAGTCTATATTTTTTATGTAATTCTGAGCTACAGCATTATCTAATATCGAATTTTTATCTTTAAAATCTAATGGATTTGAAGTGGCATAATACATCAAAACACCTTTGTCTATTGGAGGAATGCCAGTTTGTATTCTATCTCGAATTTGGTGTAATCGTATAGTCGCCGATATTTGCAATGTCTTATTTTGTTGTTTTAATTCATTCAAAAAATGAAAATACTTTTCTTTTGTACTTTCTGTCCAATCGCAATCAATTTGTATTTCTTGTAATGTTTTGTCTGAAATATTGGGATATAAAAACGATATTTTACGTTGAATATTGGATGCTAATTGCGTTACCTCTTTTTGTGGTAAAACTTTAAAAGTTTCATTCGTAATAAACACCACAGGAATTATTTGTTGATACTTGTTTTTTTCGTGAATTTGAATGGTGCCTACCGGAACAGCTTTCCCGTTTTTTATATCGACATCAAAGAAACGAACATACAATTGCTGAACAGCTAAGCTATCTAAATAATGTTGTTCGAAATCAGAAATCTGAAAATTAGATTCCCAAAAATAGAAGGCAATATTCTTTTTTTGTTGGCATGAGTTAAGCAACAAACAAACGAAAATCAAAACCCAAATTTTTCTCATAAATGCTTTGTCAAATGTACTATAAATAGCGCTTGAGTTGCTCTTGATAAATGAAATATTCTTAATACCTTTGGTTTATGCATGAACAAATTTTACGCCAATTATTTGAACAATATTTTAATTCTGCCTGCGATACTATTATACTATTGCCTCAAGCCGGCTCAGATAGAATTTATTTTCGATTGAGTAATCAGCAACATGCTGCTGTAGGAACTTTTGGAAAAGACATCAACGAAAACAAGACGTTTATTCATCATACTCAACATTTTCAACAGAAACAAATTGCTGTTCCACAAATTTATGCAGTTAGCGATGATAGCCAATATTATATTCAACAAGATTTAGGTGAAACTTCGTTATATAGCATCATTCGAAAAGAAGGTATTTCTGAAAATGCTGTACAATATTTAAAAGAAGTATTGCAACAGTTGGCACATCTGCAAATAAAAGGCGCCGAAAATTTTGATTTTTCTCAGTGCTATCCAATCCAAGAATTTAATAGAAGTTCGATGTTTTGGGATTTGAATTCGTTTAAATATTATTTTGCCCGAGTGGCACGTGTGCATTTCAGCGAAGTGGAATTAAACAAAGATTTTCATACACTAAGCGATTATCTACTCGAAGAAAAAAATACGTATTTTATGTTCCGTGATTGCCAATCGCGAAATATTATGATTTATGAAAATCGACCGTATTTCATCGACTATCAAGGTGGACGAAAAGGTGCGTTGCAATACGATGTAGCTTCACTTTTATGGCAAGCAGGTGCCAGGATTTCTCCGGCACAACGAGCGTCTTTGTTGAATGATTATGTTGAAATTATCTCCAATATAATTTCTATCGACAAACAAGCATTTATCGAACGATATTATGGTTTTGTGTTGATACGAATGTTGCAAGTGTTGGGCGCTTATGGTTTCCGTGGCTTGATAGAAAAGCGTTCACATTTTATGGAAAGTATTGTGCCTGCTTTGGAAAATGTGAGATGGTTTTTAGAAAATATCCAATTGAAAATTGAATTACCTGAATTGACCAATGTACTACAACAATTGCTCGATTCTGATATGTTTACTGTTGAGCAATTTGATGGTTCAACTAAACCGTTGATGGTTGAGGTTAATAGTTTTTCTTATAAAAGAGGTATTCCAAAAGATACAACTTCAAACGGTGGAGGATTTGTATTTGATTGTAGAGGTTTGCATAATCCGGGAAGATATGAGCCTTATAAAATGCTGACAGGAAAAGATCAAGCAGTGATAGAATTTTTAGAAACGCAAAGCAAAGTCAAAGAATTTTTAGAAAATATTTACAGAGTTATCGACATCAATATTCAAAATTATTTAAGCAGAGATTTTGAGCATTTGCAAATTAATTTTGGTTGTACAGGTGGTCAACATCGTAGTGTATATTGTGCAGAACAAACAGCTAAATATATTAAAGAGAAATACAAAGTAAATGTTCAAATCAAACATATTGAAAGAGAATTACACGGTCAATTTATTTAATTATTAATTTGATTTAGATAGAATTTTTAATTAATTTGTAGATAAATTTAATACCATGAGCATAGCGGAATTAAAAAAAGAAGTAAAGAAAAAGATAGACAAAGCCGATGAGCGTGTTTTGCGCATGGTTAATGCACTTTTGCTCGCCGACCAAGAAATTGATTGGTATGATGAATTGCCAAATGAAGCCAAAACATCAATAAAACAAGGATTAGATGATTTAAAAAATGAGAGAGTTATTTCTCATAAAACTGCAACGAAACGGTACAAAAAATGGCTTACAACGTAATTTGGTCAGATGAGGCAATAAAAACTTTTGATTCTAATATTATTTTTTTAGAAAGAGAATGGAATAAAAACGTAGTAAAAAAATTTGTTGTAAATGTTTTTAATACTATAGAAACTATTCAGTTAAATCCATTATTATACAAACAATTTTATAAGACAAAAAGAATAAGAAGTGCAATCATTACGAAACAAATTACATTGTTCTATCGAATAAATAAATCTAAAAAAGTTATTGAATTAATTACGTTTTGGAATAACCATAAAGATCCTAAGAAACTAAAATGGTAATACATTATCTTTCATCCGAAATAAATTGATTCATGAAAGCCATGATATTTGCAGCCGGCTTTGGCACTCGCTTAAAACCATTAACTGATACTTGTCCGAAAGCCTTAGTGCAAGTAGGCAACAAGCCGATGTTACAACATACTATCGAACATCTAATAAAACATGGTGTATCTGAAATCATCATCAACATTCATTATCTCGGCAATCAGATAATAGAGTTCTTGCAAGAAAATAATAATTTTAATATTCGTATCGACATCTCTGACGAAACAGATTTGATTTTAGAAACCGGCGGTGGTTTACTCAAAGCACAACATTTTTTTGATGATAATAAACCGTTTTTAGTTTGTAATGCCGATGTATTTACCAATATCAACCTGACAAATTTTTTTCAATTTCATCAGGCACAAAATGCTATTGCTACTTTAGCCGTTCGACACCGAAAATCTTCGAGAGTGTTGTTGTTTGATGAGAAAAATGAATTACAAGGTTGGCAAAATTTCAAAAATGAAGAAGCAAAATTTCCAAGCATTTTTGGCGATAGCGCTGCACATTATTACGATGCACAAAGTGAAATTTTTTCCGATAAAAAATACGATGCCATAAAAAATGCAACAACTTATGCCTTTAGTGGCTATCAAATTCTATCGCCTGAAATTTTTAAACATACAACAAGAACGGGCATCTTTTCTTTAGTAGAATGGTATATTGATATTTGTGCGCAACAAAAAATTATTGCTTACGAACATAATGAAGATGTATGGATAGACATCGGCTCGCCGGTGCAATTACAAAAAGCAAACGCAATTTATAATTCCATTGCTAAGGATTGATTTTATATTTCAAATTAGCAAACATCGGTCTGTGGTCAGAAAGTGACATAGAATCGCTGTCGTAAAATTTGGGGTCATCTAATTGATAAGATAAAGCCGTAAATTCTATTTTAGCACTACTTCTGTAATATATTTTATCCACTACTTCGCAAGTTGCATTTGTTGCATTTGGTGAACAATCCATTAACGAATTGCCATCTTGCAAAGGTGCAACACCATTTCTAATTAATTCTATCCAAACATTAGTCAATCCAACAGAATCCATTTTTCGGATATTATCTTCAATGCGCGTATATCTGCAATTGAAATCACCCATCACAATCAGGGCATTTCCAGCAGAGTTGGCTTCGATATATTGGCAAAGTTGACTGACATTATCTCTACGCGCTGCGTAATCTCCGGCATCGCTCCCGGCATTGCAATGCACGTTGTATAAATCAACATAAGCATTGTCATTAAATCTCAATCTGCAATACGAAAATCCTTTAGGCGTCAAGCAGTCTGTTCCATTACATTGATTCCATTTTATTCGCTTAAAATCAAGAATTGGAATAGTGGAAACAGTGTTTAAGCCATCTCCAAGGCTCACTTCTGCTACATACTTACTTTTATATGGCAATGTGATGTATTTATATAATGAATCGTGATAGTAAAAATCTTCTTGAACATTGACTATGTCATAAGCATTGAGTAAAGGACTGACAAGATGCATGTGTTTTAGAGGAAATTGGTCTGCATTAATACCTTGAGGTAATCCGGCAACATTATACGTTAGTAATTTTAGTTCACCTTCATTTGGCAGATCTTTATAAGGAGATTGATTGTCGTTGTTACAGGCAATAGCAAGAAATACTAAAACAAAAGGAAATAAATACTTCATAAGATTGATTTACCTAAAAATACAATTTTTTATTTGAAATTTTATTCTTTAAATAGAACCATTCTGTAAACTTCATCGCAAGCAGTAACATAGTTGCCATCAAGGTAAAGTTTTTTGACAGATGAGCTTCTGTAAATTCTCAATTCATCAGATTTTCCCATACACCATTGTAACCCTTTTGGTAATAAATCACCATAAATCATATCAGTCTGAGTTAAAGTAAGCTGATATGTTTGATAGTTTACAGTGCCGATAATTTTAAATTTTGCTCGATACACATCTTCTTGATATCGAAAATATATTTTCATTTCTCCGAAGAAATTTCCGTCGCCTTTATTGTCAACTATATATAGTGAAACAGGTAAACCATTTCTATTATATTCATCTAAATCATTAGAAAGTAATACACCTTTCCAATTGCCAAGTACAAACGGATTTCCGCCATAAGTTGAAATGGAAATAAAAATAGATAATATAAAAATGAGTTTTTTTATCTCAATGAATTTAATGTTCTAATGCTTTGCGTAGCAAGTTATTCATATCAACTTTTGAGCCAACAATTTTTTCTATTTCTGAAATCGCAATGCGGTCTTGTTGCATCGTGTCGCGCTCACGAATAGTAACGGTATTGTCTTCCAAAGTTTGATGATCAACCGTAATACAATAAGGCGTACCAATAGCATCCATTCTTCTGTAACGCTTGCCTATAGAATCTTTTTCTTCGTAAAAAGTTCTACCTACAAATTTTAATGTGTTGATAATTTCTCGTGCTTTTTCCGGTAAACCATCTTTTTTCACTAAAGGTAAAACAGCCACTTTTATTGGTGCTAATGCCGGCGGAATATTTAGTACAGTTCTTGTTTCACCGTTTTCCAATGTTTCTTCTTTTAAGGCATCGCTCATGACACGCAAAAACATTCTATCTAAACCAATAGAAGTTTCGATGACATACGGAACATAATTTTGGTTTAATTCCGAATCAAAATACTGCAGTTTTTTGCCGGAATATTTTTGATGTTCCGATAAGTCGAAATCTGTTCTGGAGTGAATGCCTTCTAATTCTTTAAATCCGATTGGAAAACGGAATTGGATATCTTCGGCTGCATCGGCATAATGTGCTAATTTTTCGTGTACGTGAAAACGCAATTTTTCCGGCGATGTACCTAAAGCTAAATGCCATTTTAATCTTGTTTGTTTCCATTTGTCAAACCATTCTTTTTGTGTGCCGGGACGAACAAAAAACTGCATTTCCATTTGCTCAAATTCGCGCATACGGAAAATAAATTGTCGAGCAACAATCTCGTTTCTAAATGCTTTTCCGATTTGTGCAATGCCAAATGGAATTTTCATTCGCGCCGTTTTTTGCACATTCAAAAAGTTGACAAAAATGCCTTGAGCGGTTTCTGGTCGCAAATAAATAGTGTTTGATTCTTCGCTGACAGAACCTAATTGCGTGTTGAACATTAAATTAAATTGACGCACATCTGTCCAATTTTTTGAACCGGAAACTTCACAAACAATTTCATATTCTTCAATCAGTTCTTTATAGCGTTTAAAGTCAGCAGCTTCGGCAGCTTGTTTGTAGGCTTCTTCTAAAGCTAAACCTTTTGCGTAGTCGCGTGAGGCTTTAACTTTTTCTTCTTCTGATGCTTGAGATAGGTTTTTCTTGGCTAATTCTTTTTCGCCTTTTTCTTTGAGTTTGTCGATTTTTTCTTCTAACAAAACATCAGCTCTATATCTTTTTTTAGAATCTTTATTGTCGATTAATGGATCGGAAAAAGAATCAACGTGTCCGCTGGCTTTCCAAGTAGTTGGATGCATAAAAATAGCAGCATCAATGCCAACAATATTTTCGTGCATTTGCACCATACTTTTCCACCAATATTCTTTAATTTGATTTTTTAACTCAACTCCAAAAGGACCGTAATCATAAACAGCACCTAAGTTGTCATAAATTTCACTCGACGGAAAAATAAATCCGTATTCTTTACAATGTGATACAATTTTCTGTAAATCTATTTCTGCCATAATGCGCAAAGATATTTTAGATTTGGGAAATATTGAATTATATTTAACTAAAAATCCAATTATACCTGAAATCACGGATTGATTATTAATCTATTTGGTATTTAATTTGATAACTTATCTAAAAATTCAAATTATGAGATTCATTTTCCTTACACTGAGCATTTTTTTATATATACAGTCTGGCATTGCAGATAACAATTTTACCGTTAGCTCTAGATACAAAAATTCTATTTCATCTGTTTATTATTCTTTTTCTAATCAATCAGGTTATAATTATAATACTCAATATCGTTATGGTTTATATGATGAGGCGAAGGATAAGTTTATTTTGCCTATGAAATACAAATCAATTCGGGCTTCTAACGAAGAAAATATTTTTTTTTTAAAAGATACAATAGATAATTGGGGAGTGTATAACATCAAAACAAACTCATTTCTTACCAAATTTGAATTTAAAGAAATTAATCAATTTTCTGAAGGGTTGGCTATCGTAACCAAAAAAAATGACAAAGGTGTTTTGCAATATGGAGCATTAGATATTACAGGTAAAGTGGTTATTCCAATTAAATATCTCTATTTAGGTTCGTTTTCCGAAGGATATATCTGTTTTAAAAAAGACAAAGGATATGGCTATATGAATAAAAATGAAGAAGTTTTCATTCCAGCAATTTATAGAAGCCCTGCAAATTTCTCGGAAGGTTTAGCTTGTGTTTCCTTGTTAGATTCTACAAATTATGGGTATATAGACAAAAAAAATAAATGGGTAATTCCGCCAACATATCTGCGAGGAAAAGGTTTTGTTGGAAATTTTGCAGTCGTATTTACTTATCGTAATTATACTTTAGGCGCTGACAGAGGTGGTGTAATAGATAAAACAGGAAAACTTATTGTTCCTCTAAAGTACGATAATATCACCATTACAGATAATTTTTTCATCGTAAATGAAATCGTAAAAGATGGATATTTAACCAATAAAAAATATGGTATAATTGACAGTAAAGGAAATACAATATTGCCGAATGAGTATGATGATATAAGCAAAAAATACGGTACGTATTATTATCAAACTAAAAAAAACAATAAATATAGATTGGTGGACAAATACGGAAAATTTATTACCGAAGAGCAAGATTATATTGCCAGTTTTACAAATTATAATATTTCCTACCTAAGAAAAGACAATAAATATACAATCATAGATAAAAATCTGAAAACTATATTGCCGGAACGCAACGCGACGTACGTTATCTTTGGAACGAAAGATAGATTTGCGATATTATTTGATGATAAGTTGGAAATCTATAATCCAAGTGGTAATTTAATTCAAACTATAAAACAAGAAAATTCAAATAGCTTTAGTACTGCTTTTAAAAACAACGATGATTCAATAAAAGTAAACTACGATAGAATTATTTTACTATATAATATAAAAACTAAGAGCAAACAAATATTAGATTATAAAGACGTTGGAGAGTTTAATGAGAATGGTATTTTTATAGCCAAAAATTCACTTTATGATTTCTTAGATTATACCGGAAAAAAAATTAATTCGCAATCTTATAATTCTGTAACTAATTTTTCAGATGGCATTGCTGCCGTACAACTAACAGCTTATTCTTTAATTGATATCGTCAATCAATCCTTCGAAAAAATAAAAACGGTAAGCAATATATATCAAGGTCCGTTTAGCGAAGGATTGGCAAAAGGAAAAAGTTCTTACGGAAATACGATTGTTTATTTTGATAAAAAAGGGAATTATTTTTCTGTTCAGAATGCATCTGAAGGCGGCGATTTTCATAATGGTAGAGCGTATATCAAAGATTTTTATTCTACCAGATATTATTTTATTGACAAAACCGGCAAAAAAATAGACAACAACCTCTATGATGCAGTTGCAAATTTTTCTGATGAAATGGCTGTCGTAAGAAATGGAAATAAAATTGGGTTTGTAGATACAACTGGAAAGTTAGTTATTCCTTACAAATACGATTTAGCTACCAACTTTTATAATGGTATCTCAATGGTAAAAGAAGGAAATTTATATTATACCATTAATAAAAAAGGTAAACACACAACTAATGATACGTACAATGGCGCATTAGACCAAGCGAACGGAACATTTCCTGTAAAAAAAGGTACTAAATTTGGATTAATAGACGATAACGGAAAAACTATTGTCGATTTTAAATATGAAGAAATATCGCCAATGTACGAAGGTGTTGTATGGGCAAAAAATAATGGAAAATGGGGAATGTTGGTTGACAAGAAACCGGTTACTGACTTCAAATATGATGGCTTCAACAATTTCAAGAATGGCTATTCAAAAGTTTCTATTAATAATAAAGTCGGGCTTGTAGATAGAAAAGGCAATGAAGTTATTGAGCCCATCTATGACAAAACGAGCGACGCATTTAAAGACAACGTATTGCTTATTAATGAAGCCGGAAATAAAATATTTTCTGTTCAATAAATTTATTCAGAACATAAAAAAATACGCTACTTAGTAGCGCATTTTTGATAGTTCAATTTACAGATTAAGCCATTTCCATTTCTCTCTTTTCTACTCGTCTCAGCTCAACATTATAATCTGGAAGATGTATATTCTTTGTTCTGTTTCTATATTCTAAAGTAAAGCCTGGCCAAACGGTGTAGTTTTTGCCGTCTTCACTTAAATACCAACTTTTACAACCGGACAGCCAAATCGTGCCTTCTAATTTTTTCTGAATTTCTTCATTGAATTTGGTTTGTACATCTTTGCGCACCTCAATGGATTTTATATTTTGATTAATCATCTTTTTAATCGCATCTACAATATAATTCGTTTGCGATTCTATCATATAAATCATAGAATTGTGACCTAAGCCGGTATTTGGTCCCAACATGAAAAATAAATTTGGGAAATGATGCACACACGTACCGTAATATGCTTGTGGTGCTACAGAGAACACGTCTTTCATCGCAATACCATCTCTACCTTTTACATCATAATATTGGAAACTATCGGCAACATGAAACCCTGTTCCCAAAATAATGGCATCAATTTTTCTGGATTTGCCATCATTCGTGATCACACTGTCTTTCGTAAATTCTTGGATACCTTCTGTAACAACATCCACATTTTCTTGTGCCAATGCCGGATAATAATTGTTTGACAACAACACGCGCTTGCAACCTAAATTAAATGTTGGAGTTAATTTTTTTCTTAATTCTTTATCTTTAATATGCTTGTTGATATGCCATTTTCCAAGCATTTCGCCAAGTTTCAAAATACGTTTCTCATATTTCATTCCCACTAATTGAAACTCATTAAAATAATAAATAAATTCTCGACTGAGGCGTTGCATGATCGGCGCTTTCTCAAATAGCACATTTTGACGAGTAGAAAATTCGCCATCCGGTTTTGGTAATACCCAAGGTGCCGTGCGTTGCATCAAATACAACTTTTTCACTTTCGGTTGTATTTCCGGCACAAATTGAATGGCACTTGCGCCTGTTCCAATTACGCACACATTCTTGTTTCGTAAATTATAATCGTGATTCCAATTAGAGGAATGAAATACTTCTCCTTTAAAATCGTTGATGCCTTTAATGTCCGGCAAACTTGGAATATGCAACGGGCCGTTTCCAACCACAATAGCATTTGCAGTTAATTTTTCTTTCCTTTGATTAGTTATCGTCCAAATGCCCGATTCATCGTTATATTTTGCCGACTTTACTTCCCAATCAAAAATGATATGGTCATATAAACCATATTTCTGCACGCAATATTTAGTGTATTCTAAAATTTCCGGTTGTGGTGAATATTCTCTTGACCAATTTGGATTTGGCTCAAATGAAAATGAATACAAATTTGATTTCACATCACAAGCAGCACCCGGATAGTGATTGTCGCGCCAAGTGCCGCCTACTTCATTGGCTTTTTCTAATATCTTAAAGTTATGAAAACCGGCTTTCTTAAGTTGGATACCAACACAAATTCCCGAAAATCCTGTTCCGGTTATTAATACAGAAAAATCATTGTTCTTTGCCATACATTAAATTTAATAAATTAAAGTTAGTGGTAATTCTCATTTATGAAATGTACATAAGCTAATTTATGCAATACTAGCCTTGTATTGATATTCATTCTATTGAAGATTTATCTTTTGATAACCTTGTTGCAATGATAGTTATAACAAAAATTTGAAAGGAATGAAACAACATTAATGGCAATAAAATTATGCCGGTTGGAAAACTCACCGGAAATAATATTTTTGAAAAAACAGTGCCATGTACCAACGATTTTTTTGTGCCACAAAATTGTGTCGTAATTTTATCAGCTCTATGAAATCCAAATATATTTGCCAACTTTCCGGTAATAAAATACATAACGAAAAATAAAATGACAACTGCAATTCCAACCAATATTAATTCTATAATTTCTACTGAAGAAAAAATGTTGTTTGCAAACGCATCGGCAAAGCTCCGATAGATAATCAATAAAATAATCGACTTATCAAATAAAGCTAAACGAGCACTGTGTTGAATGGCATATTTCCCATAATTTTTCTGCAACAATAAACCAAGCATTACAGGCAAAACAATTTCTACAATCAACTTTAAATAAATGGAACTTAAATCGAAATTTCCGGATGTGTTTGATAAAAAAAGTCCTATCCATAATGGCGTAACCAAAATACCGATTAA
>JAGQYE010000119.1 GCA_020436225.1 Bacteroidota bacterium
TAAAACCAGCCGTGTTTAATGTCAAAAACATAATCATCGCATTGGATGCTTGTTCTTTGTTGGGATTAATTTCTTGCAACTCATTCATCGCTTTTAAACCCAATGGTGTTGCGGCATTATCTAATCCGAGCATGTTGGCAGAATAGTTCATTAGAATGCTACCCATCGCTGGATGATCTTTAGGAATTTCAGGAAATAAACGAGAAAAAAAGGGACTAATTAAACGAGAAAAAATGGAAATAGCTCCACCTTTTTCGCCCACTTTCATAATGCCTAACCAAAAGCACATTACGCCGGTTAATCCAAGTGATATTTCAAAAGCAATTTTGGAAGAATCGGTAATGGCATTAATAGTTTCGGACATTACAGTAGTGTCGCCGAGAATTATCATCTTAAATAAAACAATGATAAATGCTAAGACGAAAAACAGAATCCAAATATAATTGAGCACCATATAAATTGATTTAAAATCGAAAATACAAATTTAATTAGCTAATTAGCTAATTAAGTAATTAATCAATATTTTTGCTTCGTGAGTAAGAAATTCGAATTACCTGAGATTGTAAACCGTAAATCCAAGTTCAACTTTGAATTTATAGAAACCTATAAAGCCGGCATGGTATTAACCGGAACGGAAATAAAATCTATAAAAGAAGGTAAAGTAAATATGGGCGACAGTTTTTGCTATTTTAAGAATGGCGAATTATGGCTGAAAAGTTTGCATATTTCAGTGTATAAAAATGGAAGTTATGCCAACCACGAACCCATGCGTTTGCGCAAGTTGTTGCTTACAAAAAAAGAAATGCGCAAATTAGAAGGAAAAATAAAAGAAAAAGGGTTGACGATTATTCCGTATAAAATATTTTTTAATGAGCGCGGAATAGCCAAAATTGAAATTGCATTAGCACGCGGTAAAAAAGCTTATGATAAACGCGAAACGATAAAGGAAAGAGATACAGCAAAAGAATTACAACGCGTAAAGAAATCCTATCGATATTAAGTTTTTTTTAGTATATACATACAAAAAAATGTTTAATTTAGAAATTGACAATTAACCATAAAACAAAAACTATGCAAAATTTAATGATATTCTTAGATGCACCATCGCCGATATTCTTGGCTATTCCATTTTTGTTAATCATAGTGGTCGTTGCCATAGCAATTTTAGGCATAGTCATGTTGATTTCTTATTTAAAAAAACGAAAAAATAATACTAAATGAGTCAGCTATATTTGTTCTACCTCAACCAATTAATTGGTGATTATATGGGAAAGCAATTTATGATTATGAGTGCTTTGGCAGTCGTCGTTTTGTTGTTTATTTTTTATCTTGTTTATAGAAAAATTAGAAAGCCATGAAAAAAAATAGCTTGTTTAGCATTGCAACTTTGTTGCCATTTATTGTAATGGCTGATATTCCTTCTTATGATGGCAATCCGCCTTTGATTCCATCTTTGTATAAAGTAAATCTTTTTCCTTGGGTTTGGCTTATTGTGCTTGCTTTAGCCGTGCTTATTTTTATTTATGCTTATAAAAGTATCAAAACTAAATCTTAAAAATGTTGGTTTATTTATTGCTAACTATCGCAATAGAAATTCCGATTTATTTTTTATTTGATAGGTCGAGAATAGCATATACAACATTGATTTTAATTTTAGCAAATTGCATTACTTGGCCACTGCTACATATCTTTTTACAAACAACATCTATTCCGTTGGTGGTGTTAGAAACAGGTGTAACGATAGTAGAAGCGTTTATAATTTTTAATTTTTTAAATCAAAAAATATCGAAAGCATTTTTAATTTCTTTTATTCAAAATACGACAACAACGCTTATTGGCGTATTTTTAAATAAGTATTTTTGATGAGCAATAAGTATAAGATAGCAACAGTATATGGCATTTCGCACGGCATCAACGATTTTATTGCCGGATTTTTATTGGCGAAATTGTCCGTACAATCCGAAAATATTTTACATATCTCGTTGGCTTATTTGATTTATGCATTGATTGCATTTGCCGGACAATTACCCGCCGGACTTTTTATCGACCAATATAAATCAATTAAATCATTTAGTAGAGCGGCATTATTGCTGATGATTATTGCAATTCTTACTTCTTATTTCAATTTATTTACAGCGATAATAATTAGTGGAATTGCTTCCGCTTTAATTCATGTTTGTGGTGGCGTAGCTTGTTATTTAGTTCAAGATAGAAAATCAACCTTAGCCGGAATTTTCACTTCGCCGGGTGTTGTCGGGTTAATTGTTGGTGGCATTTTAGGCACTATGCAGTTTGCTTATTTCTATGTCTTTGCGATAATTTTAGTTGGCATTATTTTTTGGTTGAATCGTTTGCATTTGCCGGAATATACTAAAGAAGTAGAATCGTCCAATCAACAAGATGAAATAGAATTACACGATTTCATGATGTTGCTGATGTTGTTTGCCATTGCGTTCCGTTCTTTGTTTTGGGATATTGCACATCAACTTTTAATCGGTAATACATTGTATTTATTGTGCATTGCAATGTCTGCCTTTTTAGGAAAATTACTTGGCGGTTATCTTACTGAGCAAATAGGTTGGAGAAGATTTGTATTTATTACTGTAACAGCTTCAGCTATTCTATTGACTTTTGGAAGAAATTATTTTTGGATGTTGTGTGTTGGCGTTGCCTTGTTACAAAGTACGATTCCAATCACTTTAGTATTAATGCAAGATTATTTACGAAAAAGTCCGGCATTAGCTGCCGGACTATCTCTTGGTGTCTCCATTATTTTAGGCGGACTACCGATGTATTTTCAACCTTTCAGAGAAATTATTCATAACAACTACTTCCTATTGCTATTGAGTATAGCATTTGTTTGTAGCAACTTATGGATAATTAGAAAGTATAAATTAAAATAGGCATTCCATTTTAACTTAACTCTGCATCCAATTCTGTTTTATGATACACTAAGATGCTTAGGCAACATAATAACACAACAACAGCAGAAGCGAACATCAATCCACCGTCGCCGTTAATGTTAAATTCGATGATGGTTAAATGCATACAAATTGCTCCGAACATCATCAATGCGCCTAAGATAGCACCACGCCAAGCAGTTTTCGGTATTAATAATAGAACAACGGTAATGCATTCTAATATGGCAACGCCATATCGTCCTACAGGTTCCATACCAATACGTTGAAAAATGTACACAGCTGCTGCAGATGCGGTAAATTTCATAAAAGCAGAATAGGCTAATATTCCTGCTGCAACAAATCGGGTTCCTATGTCTATCAGTTTAATATCGTTCTTCATAGACATATATTTAATTAAAAGTAAGTTACTATGAAAAACAGAATAAGTCAATTAAACTAAGATAATTTCAAAATTCAATTAGTATTCGGCACTATTTTCCGATTATTCGGTAGAATAATGGTAATAATTTCAACTTTCATTTATTAAGAATGCAATTTCTTGTTTGTTTTGTAGCTTTATATAATTTTTATTCAATTAATAGCAGATAACGACAAACTCCATGATTTTCGATACCCAAACACAAATTCCTGTGATGGAGCACTTTTATACTATTCAAGGAGAAGGCACTTTTTCCGGACATGCAGCTTATTTTATTCGATTGGCAGGATGCGATGTGGGTTGTGTTTGGTGTGACGTAAAAGAATCATGGACAGTTGAAGAACATCAACTTATTTTTATTGATGATTTAATTAAAGAAATAAAAAAACATCCAACAAAATTAATTGTGCTAACAGGCGGAGAACCATTGATGTATGATTTAACTTCTTTGACATCAACATTAATAAAAAATGGATATCAACTCAACATCGAAACTTCCGGTGCTTATCCGATTTCAGGCAATTTAGATTGGATTTGTGTTTCACCTAAAAAATTTAAAAAACCATTGCCTGAAGTTTTAACAAAAGCCAACGAACTCAAGTGCATTATATACAATAAAAGTGATTTTTCTTTTGCCGAAGAAAATGCTCGATTCACTAACAAAAATTGTCGGTTACTTTTGCAACCCGAATGGTCAAAACAAGCACAAATGTTGCCTTTAATAGTCGATTATGTTAAAGCAAATCCGAAATGGCAGATATCTTTACAAACACACAAGTTTATGAATATTCCATAAGGAAAATTCATAAGTTAAATGTTTTGTGTTTGATTTATTATATTGGAATTTCTTAGTATGATATTTGATAGAACTAATTCAATGATAAAAAGGCTATTCTTATGTCTAATTGTAATGCCTGTTTTTTCTGTAACGTTTGCACAACAAGTTCCGGAAAAAGCCATGTCAGCTTATTTTAAAGCCAAAGCGTATGGCAGCAAAACGCAATGGGAAGAAGGCATTTTAGAATTACAAAAAGCCATAAAAATTGAGCCTAATTACACGCAAGCAAAGGAACTCTTGGGCGAGTATTATTACGCATTAGCACAATACGATGATGCCATAAAAACACTAGAACCTATTGCTCAATCCAAAGATTTTTCTGCACGTGCATTATATCTTTTGTCAGAATTATATTTAAAAGTAAACAACAGCGCAAAAGCAAAATTTTATGCCGAGCAATATTTAACTAGAAAAGATAAAACACCTAATGCTAGTGCTAATGCACAACAAACTATTTTAAATGCTGATTTTGCTATCGCTGCAAAGAAAAATCCGGTGCCGTTTAATCCTATAAATTTAGGTGCATCAATTAATACTGCCGCAAGTGAATATTTTCCTTACTTAACGCCTGATGGGAAAATTTTTACGTTCACCAGAATGGATGGTTATCAAGAAGATTTATTTTATGCATTGCGCAGCGATACTATTTTTTCTTCTGCGATGTCGTTCGGAAATGCCATAAATACAAACGACAACGAAGGTGCAAGTGCTATGAATGCGCAAGCTAATTTGTTGTTTGTAACGGCATGTAACAGAATGGATGGCTATGGCAGTTGTGATATTTATTATTCGATGAAACAAAATTATCAATGGACGCAGATAGTTGGCATCGGAAAGCCTATTAATACAGGCAATTGGGAAGCACAACCCAGTTTTTCTTCTGATGGAAAAGCCTTGTATTTCGTAAGTAATAGAGCCGGAGGTTATGGCGGTCGAGATATTTGGGTAAGCTATTTAGATGAAAATATGAAATGGAGCGAACCACAAAATTTAGGACCTAACATCAATACCAAATACAACGACCAATGTCCGTTTATTCACGCGGATAATTCCACTTTATATTTTACATCTAATGGTTGGCCAGGAATGGGCAAAGGCGATATTTATGTTTCGAGAAAAACGGATAGTGGCTGGACGAAAGCCCAAAATATCGGCTATCCAATCAATACAGAAAATGATGAAAACGGCATGACAGTTTCCTACGATGGCAAAACTGCTTATATGGCATCTAATCGTGCAGGTGGTTTTGGTGGTTTGGATATTTATCGTTTTGATTTGCCTGAAAATGCAAAGCCTACACAAATTACGTATTTGAAAGCTACTATTAAAGATGCTAAAACCAAACAATTGATTGATGCATCATATACAATCATAGATTTGACTCAACAAAAAACAATTAAAAATGGAATGAGTTTTCAAGGGGATTTCTTTGTGGCTTTGGATTTGAATAAAAATATGGCATTACAGATTCAAAAAGAAGGTTATTTATTTTATTCGCAGAATATCAATTTAAAAGAAAAAAACACGTCGGCTCAACCTTATGAAATGGAAGTTTTTTTAGAACCGATTGCCAGCAATAGCACTATAACTTTAAACAATGTTTTTTTTGATTTTGATAAGAGCGATTTGAAATCGGAATCGTTTGTAGAATTAGATAAATTAGTCGAAATTCTTCAGAAAAATCCAAGCATAAAAATAGAAATCAGCGGACATACAGACGATAAAGGCGAGTTGGATTACAATCAAAAACTATCGCAACAAAGAGCTGAAAGTGTTTTACAATATCTAGTTAAAAAAGGTATCGATAAAACGCGATTAGTCGCAAAAGGATATGGCGAATCAAAGCCGATTGTTCCAAATGATTCTGAAGAAAATAAAGCTAAAAACAGAAGAACTGAAGTTAGGATTTTATAGTTATTTTTTTAGAATAATTAATTTTTCCAACAAACTTTTTACTTCATTGAGTGGCAACATATTTGCTCCATCACTTAATGCTTGTGATGGATTAGGATGTGTCTCCAAGAAAATACCATCAACGCCGGAAACGATTGCACATTTAGCCAAAGTCTCAATAAATTCGGGCTTTCCGCCACTAACGCCAGCTGACTGATTTGGTTGTTGCACGGAATGTGTGGCATCGAAAATGACAGGAAAACCGAATTGTTTCATCAGTTGTATATTTCTGAAATCGACGATTAAATCTTGATAACCGAATTGAGTGCCGCGCTCTGTAAGCCAAATATTTTTATTATTAGTTGATGAAATTTTTTCTGCAGCAAAGCGCATCATCTCCGCATTTACAAATTGACCTTTTTTTATATTTACGATTTTTCCGGTTTTTCCTGCTGCAATTAAAAGTTCAGTTTGTCTACATAAAAACGCCGGAATTTGAATAACATCAACGATATCTTTTACTTTGTCGCAATCCGTTGTTTCGTGCACATCCGTTAAAATAGGAATTTCCAATTTTGATTTTATATTGGCTAAAATTTGCAAGGCTTTTTCTTCGCCAATTGTAGTGAATGCGTTGAGTTTACTGCGATTTGCTTTTTTGTAAGATGCTTTAAATACAAATGGAATGTTTAGTTCAGATGTGATGTTTTTTAATTGCTCAGCAACTTCAAAACAAAGTTCTTCCGATTCCACCACACAAGGTCCGGCAATTAAAAAAAATGTTTCTGTTTTTATATTCATAGATTAAACCACTAAGACACTAAGAACACGAAGTTTATAAATTTTGTTTAGGTAAAATAGAAAAATATTCATTAACTAAAGGCACTAAATCTTTTGTAATATTTTCTGTGTTAAAGTTAATTAATAAACCTTTAGGTTTCTTTAATAATTTCATATAGGTTAATAGTTGAGCTTTATATATTGGAAGCATCGTCTCAACAGACTTTAATTCAACTATAACCAAATCTTCAACTAAAATATCCAATCTTAAATCGCAATCTAAGCTATCGCCTTTGTACGAAACCGGAATTATAATTTGCTCATCCACTTCAAAACCTTTTAATTCTAATTCTTTCAATAAACACTTTTGATAAATTGATTCTAATAAACCCGGACCTAGTTCTTTATGTACTTCAATAGCACAACCTACAATTCTGTAATACAATTCATTTATATAATTTTGAGTTATCATTTATATTAATTCTTAGCGTTCTTAGTGTCTTAGTGGTAAAGCTCAATATCCATATTTCTGCTTCCATCGTTCTTTCAAGAATTTTCGAAGTTCATTTTCGCGAGCATTATTTCCGGGATTATAAAAAGTAGTGCCGCTTATTTCTTCCGGCAAATATTCTAAATCCACAAAATTATTTTCATATTGATGTGCATATAAATAATCTTTTCCATAGTTCAAATTTTTCATCAACTTCGTTGGAGCATTGCGCAAGTGCAACGGCACAGATAATTGTGATGTTTTATGCGCTAAGGCAATTGCCTCTTCAATTCCTTTGTAGCTGGCATTACTCTTTGCCGAAGATGCCAAATACGTAACACATTGTGCCAGGATTATTCTACATTCAGGATATCCAATTTTTGTAACTGCATCAAATGTTGTGTTTGCCAACAACAAGGCATTTGGGTTGGCATTGCCAATATCTTCGCTCGAAAAAATCAACATTCTACGCGCGATAAAAACCGGATCTTCGCCGGCATTCAGCATACGAGCCAACCAATATAACGCAGCATTTGGGTCGCTGCCTCGCATCGACTTTATAAAAGCAGAAATGATGTCATAATGTTGCTCACCACTTTTGTCGTAGCGCGCAATATAGGTTTGAATAATTTCTTCTACTAAAACATTTGTAATATTTTTTTCTTCCTTTAAATTTTCACAAACCATTTCTAACACATTCAATAATTTTCGGGCATCGCCACCGGAAAAATAGAAGAGTGCATCGTATTCTTTGATGTTTATTTTTTCATTACTTAAAATCTCATCTTTTTCTAAGGCTGTATCTACAATGAGTTTTAAACTATCTGTATCTAATGCTTGCAACACATACACTTGGCAACGGGAAAGCAAAGCCGCATTGACTTCAAACGAAGGATTTTCAGTAGTAGCGCCAATAAGCAAAAGTGTTCCATTTTCTACAGCACCTAATAAAGCATCTTGTTGTGCTTTGTTGAAACGATGTATCTCATCAATAAATAAAACTTTGGTGCCAAAAGTTTTGGCTTCTTCGATGATGCTGCGCAATTCTTTTACGCCGGAAGCAATAGCGCTTACTTGCTCAAATGGTAGATGTGCTTGCTCGGCTAAAATTCTGGCTAAAGTAGTTTTGCCTACGCCCGGCGGTCCCCAAAAAATAAGTGAATGTAATTTTTGCTTTTCTAATAAATTTCTGAGTGGTTTATCTTTACCTAAAATGTGTTGTTGCCCGATAATTTGGTCGAGTGATTTTGGGCGCATTCGTTCGGCAAGCGGTTGTTGCATAAGGTAAAAATACAAATCATTATGGTAAGAAAATTGTTGAATTGGTAAAATAAATTCTGAGATAAATCCTCTTTCTGAAATAGTATATTTGTGATATGTACAAAATTATCCGTTTTTTTCTTTTTCAGTTAGATGCAGAACAAGCACATCATCTTACTTTACGCTTGTTTTCTTTCTTTATAAAACTTCCTTTTTTTAAATTTTTCTTGTCTTCGTTATATGCTGTAGAAGATAAAAAATTAGAACGTACAGTTTTTGGTTTGACTTTCAAAAATCCGGTTGGATTGGCGGCCGGATTGGATAAAAATGCCGAATGCATTGATGCATTTGCTGCTTTAGGATTTGGATTTATTGAGATTGGAACAGTTACACCATTAGCACAACCCGGAAACGAAAAACCTCGGCTATTTCGTTTGATACAAGACGAGGCTATCATCAACCGAATGGGATTTAATAATGATGGCATGCTTGTAGTGAAAAATAATATATCGAAATCTGAAATTAGAAATCTGAAATCTGAAATTAAAATTGGTGGAAATATTGGTAAAAATAAAATCACGCCAAATGAAAATGCTGTTGATGATTATGTGAAATGTTTTCATGAATTGTATGATGTTGTTGATTATTTTGTAGTGAATGTAAGCTCGCCAAACACGCCGAATTTACGGGCATTGCAGGACAAAGAACCGTTGAAAAATATCTTGTTGAAATTACAATCCATCAATCAACAAAAAGAAAAACCAAAACCCATTTTATTAAAAATTGCACCTGACTTAAACAACGAACAATTAGACGATATTGTTGAGATTATTTTTGAAACAAAATTAGCCGGCATCGTAGCAACGAATACAACTATCTCAAGAGAAAATTTATCGACAGAAAAAGATAAGATTGATACAATTGGAATCGGCGGTTTGAGTGGAAAACCATTGACACAAAAATCGACAGAAATTATACAATATCTTGCAAAAAAATCAGCAAATAAAATTCCGATTATTGCAGTTGGTGGTATTATGACGGCACAAGATGCGATAGATAAACTCAATGCCGGCGCAAGTTTAGTGCAGTTGTATTCCGGCTTTATTTACGAAGGTCCGAGTTTGATAAAAGAGATTAATCAACGATTATTAATTAGCAAATGAGATAATTAGCTAATTAGCAAATTGACACCTTTCTACTTTTTTTTAACCGCAAAGTACGCAAAGTTTTTGCACAAAGTACGCAGAGTCCTTTGCAAGAGACTCTGCTTAGAAAAAAAAATCTTATTACTTATTTCTTTTTACTTACTACTTTTTTAACCACAAAGTACGCTAAGTTTTTACACAAAGAACTCAAAGACCTTTGCAAGTGACTCTGCTTAGAAAAAAAGTGAAACAATTAACTAATTAGCTAATTAATAAATTATCAAATTCTAAATGGTATCTGAAATCTTAGCTAACAAATCGTCTTTTTTTCTGCGGGAAACTTCAATTTCTGTTCCGTTGGTCATGATGACTTGTCCGCCGTCTCCGCGCACATATCTTCGAATAAGTTTTAAATTAATAATATGCGATTGATGCACGCGCACAAAATCGTAATCATCTAATAATTCTTCAAAATATTTTAATGGTTTTGATGACATAATCATCTCGCCGGAAAGCAAATAAATTCTAGTGTAGGAAGAATCAGCATCGATATGAATAATTTCATTTAAAGTAGTGAAATAAATGCCTTCTAAAGTTGATATTGCCAATTGCTTTTTCTCTATACTTTTATTGTTGATTTTTTGCTCTAAAATTTCGAATTGTTTGTGCTTGGAATTGCTTGATAACTTGTTGGACAATTTATGTACAGCTTGCACTAATTCTTCCGGATCTACTGGTTTTAAAAGGTAATCCAAGGCGCTGAAGCGAAAAGCTTTAACGGCATATTGACTGTAAGCCGTTGTAAAAATAACTTCAAACGGACATTGATAATTAAAATGTGCCAACAAATCAAAGCCGTTTTTTATAGGCATTTCAACATCTAAAAAAATAACATCAATCGTTGTTTCATTAAGAATGGATAAGGCACAATCTACGCTATCACATTCTGAAATAATTTCTACATGCGGACAAAATTTTTCGATGAGTTTATGCAACGTAATTCGGTTGTTTTTCTCATCATCAACAATAAGTGCTTGAATGGTTTCCATATTCTTTAATTTAGTTCGATTCGAACAATCACTTTTGTGCCGATGGCATTTTGTTGTTCGTCATATAAATCTACAATTTCTACTGTATATTCTGTGTCTTTTATTTTATGTAAAGTATCAAACATTTCTTTGGTAATTATTGTGCCTAAAGATTTATGTTGTTTTTTTAAGTTGAGTTCAGCAGCTTTTGCTCTTCCAATTCCATTATCGATGATTGTACAAACCAAATTATTTTCTTCTTTATAAAATCGAATCCAAATATTTTTTTCACCATCTTTTTTGATAAGCCCATGCCAGATTGCGTTTTCTACATAAGGTTGTAAGAGCATTGCCGGCATTTCAATAGAATAGATATCGACGTTTTCAACTTCAATTGTATAATTGAATTGTTTGTCGAAACGCAAGGATTCTAATTCGAGATAAATTTTCAAATTATCAATTACATCGTTGAGCGGAATAAATGTCTTTATTGAATTTTCCAAAACGGAGCGCACCAATCTGGAAAGTTTGGTAAGGTAAGTGGATGCTTGCATGTTTTGGTCGGAAAGTATCATGGCTTGTATGGAATTCATACTATTGAAAATGAAATGCGGATTCATTTGTGCCACTAAAGCTTTGAGTTTTATCTCAGCTAATTGTTTTTCGTATTGTGCTTTTTGTTGTAGTAATAGGTTTTGTTCTTTTTCTTTTCTTCTTATTTTTTGTATCCTTTCTAAAATAAATCTATAAATGTAGATGAGGATAAACAATATCATAAAAATTTTAAACCACCACGTTTGCCAAACTAAAGGTTTAATACGGAATTTAAAACTTGCAGGATGTTCAGACCAAATGCCATCGTTGTTGCTGGCTCTTACATAAAAAGTATAATTTCCAGGTGGAAGTTTAGTATATGTAATAAAATTTCGTTTGGTGCTTGTCCATTCATTGTTATAGCCTTCTAATTTATATTCGAAATTATTTTTTGGAGTATTGGCATAATCACTCGAAGCAAACTCAAATGAAATAGTATTCTCGCTATTTTGAAATACCTTTTTCTTTTCTTGTTGGATATATTGGAAAGCTGTATAATTATTAACGTCTGTCTTTATATTGATGATATTTGTAATAGGCTTAAATGCATTAAATGGTACTTTAATCGGGTCAATAATATTTAATCCGTTAATTCCACCAAATAATAATTTCCCGTCTAAGGTTTTGTAATAAGCTCCAGCATTAAATTCATTGCTTTGCAAACCATCATTTACATCATATTTTCTGAATTTTTTTAAAACAGGATCAAAAACATTGATGCCACTATTTGTGCTCATCCATAATTTTTTGTTTTGATCTTCCAAGATGCCATAAATTAGATTGTTGCTCAGGCCTTCTTTTTTCGTATAATTTTCTTCGATGGTTAATTTTGTTTTATTGAAAAGAAATAATCCACTGTTATCTGTTCCAATCCAAATATGATTATTGCCATCTAATAATAAGCTGTAAAGTTGGTCGGTGCCGAAGTATTTTTTATTGAGTTTGTCTAATGTTTCGTTCTTAATAATTCCTTTTTGCTTATCAAGATGCAAGATGCCCAAGTTTGTGGCTGCCCACCAAGTTCCGTCTTTATCTTCAATAATATCACGGAAGATAATATTAGTTGGAATTGGCATTGACGAAAAAGTAATTTTCTCAAACTGATTTAAGATTGGGTTAAACAGATATACTGCATTATCTACAAAAATGTACAATTCATTTTCTCGAGTTCCTAAAAATCGGATGAGTGCATAAGACGGTAATTTTAAGTTAGCATTTGATTTCTGTGTTTTTAAACTATAACGATGGAATGTGTTTTTGTTTTTGTCAAATCTGCAAATGCCGTTTAAGGTGCCAATCCAAAGTTGATTGTAATTATCAATAAATAAAGCTTGTACGACATCATTGGAAAGTGAAGAAGAAGAAGAATTGTTACGCCAATTAGAAATAAAATTTTCTTTAGTATTATATTTATACAAGCCTCCGCCTTCGGTTCCTATCCAAATATTTTCTTGCGCATCTTCAGCAAATGATAAGATGTATTTGTTGCTCAACCAAGCCGTTTTAAAAGGTTCTTGTGTGATATGTTTAAATTTATATTTATATGGAGAATAATAAGCAACACCTGCGCCTTTAGTGCCAATCCAAATGGTTCCGCTTTTATCAGAAAGTATGCAAGTCGTTTTGTTATCTGGAATACTTTCTATATCATAAAGGTCATTCTCGTATTCCTGAAATCGATTTGTTGAGGAATCGAAAAGTAAGATGCCATGTTGATAGGTTGAAATAAAAATAGTGTTTGATGCTCCAAAAGCAATGCCCATGATTTTATCTGTCAATCCAAGTATTTTCTTTCTTTCAAATAAAAAAGAATCAATTTCATTGTTTGCCGTATTTAATTTATATAAACCTGAGTTTGTTCCAATCCAAAAATTATCATCCGTGTCTTTTATAACTGTATTTATTTTCTTTGATATTAAAAGATTCCAAAGTCTATTCTCTGTTTGTGGCTTGATGAGCTTTGTCTTTGTATTGAAGAAATATAAATTATTATCTCTATCAGTCAGATAAATTTGATTAGCATTGTCCTTGTAAATAGCTTCCCGAAATTTATACATCGGGTCGAGTTGGATACTATATTCTTTTGAATTTTTTTGACTAATTCTTGCTGCATATAAACTATATGGTGTTTGAATAATAACGGAAACACTATCTACAACTATGATTTTTTTTATGAGAGGTGGATTTACAAAATTTAGAAGCTTATTGTTGTTGTAGAAATAAACGCTAAACCCATTTTCTGTTCCAATCCAAAAAACACCGGGTGAAGATTCTGCAATGCATGTTGTAAAATTGGAAACTATGGAATTTTTATTGTTGACTTGTCTATCAAACTTTAAGATATTATATCCATCATATCGGTTTATACCTTCATCTGTGCAAATCCAAATATAATTCTTGCTGTCCTGATAAATATTAT
This sequence comes from Bacteroidota bacterium, assembly GCA_020436225.1. Classification (GTDB taxonomy): domain Bacteria; phylum Bacteroidota; class Bacteroidia; order Chitinophagales; family JADIYW01; genus JADJSS01. The sequence goes on from JAGQYE010000119.1 coordinate 13,787, forward strand.
TAATCTTATTTTGAGATAAACCATCTTTTATATCTAAAACTGAAAATCGAAGTTGTGAGATATCAAATCCGAAAGCAACAGAGTTCAGTGATAAACAAACAACAATAAAATATTTAAAACTATTCGTGTTCATTTTCGATGCTAGCAAATCCTCTGAAAGATACTAAAAATAAAAATGTAATAAAGAAACGAGGTGCAATTTTGCACCTCGCCAAACATAGAAACATAAAAACCCGAAACTAAACATGTCTTCAGTTAAAGAAGAAAGTGGTTAGTATTTTAAATATGCATCATTTTTATTAAATATATTTTAGTTATTAGTATTTGGATAATATTTTAAATCAAAGTGCAGTTTCTGTCAAGAATTTGGTTTTTTATGAGTAGATTTTAAGGATAATAAATTTTGTTAATAAAACATTATTTACCAAACAAACGTTTGAAAACCTTGTTCTAAACTTAGGTATAATTAAACTTTTCAGTATTTTTATCCGTCAAATTTAGAGGCGTGCCAAAACAAAAAGTAAACGAAGAATATATTCTAAAAAATTCATTGCGATTATTTAGGAAGAAGTCTTATCACAATACTTCAGTTGCAGATATCGCCGATGCCTGTGGATTGTTGAAAGGGAGCCTTTACCATTATTTTCCATCTAAAGAAGCCTTGATGAGTGCTGTTATTCAATTTGCTCATCAATCTTTTAAAAGAGAAGTGTTTGATATCGCTTACGATACTACGCTGACACCTCAACTTAGAATGGAAAAAATGTTCAAAAAATCAGAAAAGATTTTATTGTCAGATGGAAATATAATGGGTAATATTGGCGTGGAAACAGCTCGTGTAATTCCTGAATTTTCAGAACATATAAAACTTTTCTATATCGACTGGATTGCAGCAGTTGCGTATGTTTTTAAAGAGATAGCCAGTGATGAAGATGCCAATAATTTAGCCGAACAAACCGTTGCAGAGTTTGAAGGTGCCGTGATGATGACACGTATTTTCAAAAATTCTAAGTATATCCGAAATGCCTATAATCGACTGCTAAATAGATTTGCTGCATTCAGTTTATCTGGAGCAAAAAATAAAAAGAATAATTAATCACATTTTTATAATTCAATTCAAACAAACAAAATGGAATCAAAACAATCAAGATCAATTCGCAAAGTAGCCGTCCTCGGCTCCGGCGTAATGGGTTCGGGTATTGCCTTGCATTTCGCCAATATCGGCGTAGAAGTGCTATTGCTGGATATCGTTCCTTTCGACCTAAAAGAAGAAGATAAAGCCAACCCTAAAATGCGCAACAAAATTGTAAACGATGCTTTCGCATTTGCATTAAAATCAAAACCGGCACAAGCCTATTCTTCCGATGTGGCTAAGCGTGTAACGTTGGGAAACTTCGACGATGATATGCCAAAAATCAAAGATTGTGATTGGGTAATCGAAGTTGTAATTGAACGTCTCGATATCAAAAAACAAGTATTTGAAAAAGTTGATGCATTGCGCAAAAAAGGAACATTGGTAACTTCCAATACTTCCGGAATTCCAATTCATTTAATGGCTGAAGGAAGAAGCGAAGATTTTCAAAAACATTTCTGTGGAACACACTTCTTCAATCCACCAAGATATTTACGCTTGTTAGAAGTTATTCCAACGCCAACAACTGACAAAGACGTCATCGATTTCTTAATGCATTACGGCGATGTTTTCCTAGGAAAAGAAACCGTATTGTGTAAAGATACACCGGCATTTATTGCTAATAGAGTTGGTGTTTATGCAATGGCAAAAGTATTTCAATTAACACAAGAACTCGGTTTAACTATCGAAGAAGTAGATGCATTAACAGGTCCGGCAATCGGTCGCCCGAAAACAGGTACATTCAAATTGTCCGACTTAGTTGGTAATGATACCGGTACAAAAGTAATGATGGGCATTAAAGAAAATTGTCCGAACGACGAACAAGCATCAGCATTCGAAGTGCCTGCTTATGTTCAGTTTTTGTTGGATAATAAATTCTTCGGCAATAAAACTAAAAAAGGATATTATTATAAAGATGAGAAAAGAAATTCTTTCTCATTGCGCTTAGATACGTTGCAATATGAGCCAACCGGCAAACCCAAATTTCCGTCTTTAGATGCAGCTAAAAAAGCAGAAGCCTTGAAAGATAAAGTCAATGCTTTTATAAATGCAGATGATAAAGGTGCACAATTAGTGAAACGTTCTTTAGCCGGACTTTTCGCTTATGTATCCAATCGAGTGCCAGAAATTTCAGATGTACTTTATGCTGTTGATGATGCTTTACGTGCTGGCTTTGCTTGGGAGATCGGCCCTTTTCAATATTGGGATTTTGTTGGCATTCAAAAAGGAATTGAGTTAGCAGAAGCAGACGGATTAACTATCGGTGCTTGGGTAAAAGAAATGTTGGCAGCAGGTAATACATCTTTCTATAAAATTGAAAATGGCGTTAAAAAATATTACGACCAACAATCAAAATCATATAAAGCAATTCCTGGCGCTGAGTCATTCATCATCTTAGATAATTTGCGTGCGAATAAACCGGTTTGGAAAAACAGTGGCGGTATCTTACACGATATTGGCGACGGCGTTTTAAACTTAGAGTTTACTTCAAAAATGAATTCTTTAGGCGGCGATGTGTTAGCTGCTATTAATAAATCAATAGAAATTGCTGAAGGTGGCTACAAAGGTTTAGTAATTGGAAACGATGCACCGAATTTCTCTGTTGGTGCCAACCTAATGATGATTTCGATGATGGCAATGGAACAAGAATTTGATGAGTTAGATATCGCTGTACGTCAGTTCCAACAAACTACAATGCGTTGCCGATATTCTTCCGTTCCGGTAGTTTCTGCTCCACATGGCATGACGCTTGGTGGCGGTTGTGAAGTTACCTTACATTCCGATGCTGTTGTAGCATCCGCAGAAACTTATATGGGCTTAGTAGAAGTTGGTGTTGGTTTAATTCCTGCCGGTGGGGGAACTAAAGAGTTAACTGTTCGTACATCTGACAGCTTTAAAAATGGCGATCCTATGATTACTTCATTGCAAGATAATTTCTTGAATATCGCCATGGCAAAAGTAAGTACATCTGCTCCTGAAGCTTTTAAGTTAGGCTTAATGCAAAAAAATAAAGACAGAGTTGTTGTTAATTCAAAACGTGTGATTGCAGAAGCTAAGCAAGAAGTAATTCGTTTAAGTGATGAAGGATATTCTCAACCAGCACACAGAACAGACATTACTGTTTTAGGTAGAACAGGCTTAGGTACACTTACCGTTGGGGTGGCTTCATTCGTTGCAGGTGGTTATATCTCAGAGCACGATGCAAAAATTGCCAATAAGATTGCTTATGTAATGTGTGGCGGCGATTTATCTGCACCAACGCAAGTAAACGAGCAATATCTCTTGGATTTAGAAAGAGAAGCATTCTTGTCTTTATGTGGCGAGAAGAAAACTTTAGAAAGAATCCAAGCAATGCTAACTACAGGTAAACCATTACGTAATTAGTCACATAGAAAATAGATTTGAGAAATGAGACACGATTTTAAGAAGCTAAATGTTTGGATGAAGTCTATGGATTTGTCTGTTTTGATTTATAACATAACTAAACAATTTCCTAAAGAAGAAATCTATGCTTTAGTAAGCCAGCTTAAAAGATCTGCTGTTTCAATTTCATCTAATATTGCTGAAGGTTCAGGGCGAAATTCTGATAAAGAATTTATTCAATTCTTGTCTATAGCTTATGGCTCATCATGCGAATTAGATACTCAAATCGAATTATCTAAAAGATTAAATTTTATTTCAGAAGAAGCATATTCAAATATTACCTCTGAGATAATTGAAATTCAAAAAATGATTTTTAAACTAAAAAGTAAATTATTAAATAACCTTGAGATGTGATTTCTCAAATCTCACTTCTCAAATCTAAAAATCTAAAAATATGCAAGAAGCTTATATCGTAGCCGGTTTTCGTTCAGCAATCGGCAAAGCAAAAAAAGGCGGTTTTCGTTTTTATCGCCCGGATGACTTAGCAGCAGATGTTATAAAACACCTTGTTGCTTCTGTTCCAAACTTGGATACATCAAGAATAAACGACTTAATCTGTGGTAATGCTATTCCAGAAGCAGAGCAAGGTATGCAAATCGGACGTATGATTGTATTGCGTTCCGGCTTACCTATTACAGTTGGTGGCGTTACCGTAAATCGCTACTGCGCATCCGGTTTAGAAACCATTGCAATGGCAACAGCAAAAATTAGAGCTGGCATGGCTGAATGTATCATCGCCGGTGGCGTTGAGTCGATGTCGCTATTGCCAATGACAGGTTGGAGAACCGTTTTAAACTATGGAATCGCTACTACAGAACCGGACTATTATTCTTCTATGGGATTAACAGCAGAAGCTGTTGCACAACAATACAATGTTTCTCGTGAAGAACAAGATCAATTTTCGTTGAATTCACATCACAAAGCAATTGCTGCTATTGAAGCAGGAAAATTCAAAGATGAGATTGTGCCGGTAACTGTTGAAGAAGTGTATTTGCAAAACAACAAACGCAAAACTCGTTCTTATGTTGTAGATACTGACGAAGGCGCAAGAAAAGATACAAGTATGGAAGGCTTGGCAAAACTTAAAGCCGTATTTGCTGCTAAAGGTTCTGTAACGGCAGGCAACTCTTCTCAAACATCTGATGGCGCATCATTTGTGTTGGTGATGTCAGAAAAAATGGTAAAAGAATTAAACATCGAGCCAATTGCGCGATTAGTAACCAGCGCAGTTGTTGGCTGTGAACCACGCATTATGGGCATCGGTCCGGTAGCTGCAATTCCTCAAGCTTTAAAACAAGCAAATATGAAGTTAGACGATATCGAAATGATAGAGTTGAACGAGGCATTTGCGGCACAATCATTAGCCGTTATTCGCACAGCAGGCTTAAATCCGGATATCATCAATCCAAATGGTGGTGCTATTGCTTTAGGACATCCACTGGGTTGCACCGGTTCTAAATTAACAGTTCAAATCATCAATGAAATGCGACGCCAAAACAAAAAATATGGTATGGTAACTGCATGTGTTGGTGGCGGACAAGGTATTGCCGGAATTATTGAACGATTGAAATAGAGTAGAGAAAAATAGAGTAGAGAAAAATAGAGTAGAGAAAAATAGAGTAGAGAGCAGAGATATAAGATGTATTTATATGTCTAGATTTTAGCACTTTTTCATTCTTTACTCATGATAGAAACGCCAACGGAATGTTGGCGTTTATTTATATCTATACGTAGAATAACTTCGTGTCTTAGTGGTAAAAATAAAATCGCTCAAAACCCTAACAATTCCATAAAAAACAAACGTTCTTTTAGCTTCAAGAAGTTCTTATCTTAGATGTCTAAATAACAATAGAGATATGAGAAAAGTCGTGTGAAAAATATTCTCATTTCTCAAAATCACACATCAATAAATCTAATATTAAATGGAAACTTTAGAACAAGTTAAATCATTAAAAGGTGGCGAATTTGTCATTAAAGAATCAACGCCGGAACAAGTATTTACGCCGGAAGATTACACAGAAGAACAATTGATGGTGCGCAGCATGGCATCTGATTTTGTAGAGAAAGAAGTAATGCCTCGCTGGAAAGAATACGAAAAACAAGAACCGGGTTTATCGCTCGAATTGCTTGGAAAAGCCGGCGAATTAGGCTTGCTTTCCACTGCCATTCCGGAAACGTATGGCGGCATGCAACAAGATGTTATCACAGGTTGCATTATTGCCGAAGAATACGGTCGCACCGGCTCATTTGCTACTACATCTATTTGCCACATCGGAATCGGTACATTGCCAACCTTATATTTTGGTACAGAAGAACAAAAACAAAAATACTTACCAAAATTAGGCAGCGGCGAATGGGCAGCTTCTTACTGCTTAACCGAACCAACTTCCGGCTCTGACGCATTGGGTGCAAAAACCACAGCTACACTTTCAGAAGATGGAAAAGAATGGATTTTAAACGGACAAAAAATGTGGATTACTAATGCCGGTTTTGCGCATTTATTTACGGTGTTTGCAAAAATTGACGGCAAAGAATTTACTGCATTCTTAGTGGAGAGAGGCACGCCGGGTTTGACTTTAGGTGCTGAAGAAGATAAAATGGGCATCAAAGGTTCTTCTACACGTCAGGTATTTTTTGAAAATTGCCGAATTCCGGTAGAAAATATGTTGGGCGAACGTGGCAAAGGTCATTTAATCGCTTTTAATATCTTAAATATCGGTCGATATAAATTGGGTGCAACTGCACTTGGTGGCGCACGAGAAGCGTTTAATGTTGCTGTGAAATATGCGATGGAAAGAACGCAATTTGGTAAACCGCTAACCACATTTGGTGCTATTCAACATAAAATTGCTGAAATGGCAATTCAACTTTTTGCTTTAGAAGTAGCAACATATCGTTGTGCAAATGACATCGGAAAATTGGAACACGAAAACTTAAGTGCAGGACAAGATTTCAATAAAGCTTTGTTGGATGCTGCGGAAGAATACGCAATTGAATGTTCTATCATAAAAGTGTTAGGCTCTGAAGTGTTAGATTTTATTGTAGATGAGAATGTACAAATTCACGGTGGAATGGGCTTTTCTGAAGAAGCATCTGCTGCCAGAGCTTACAGAGATTCAAGAATTGCTCGTATTTACGAAGGTACCAACGAGATTAATCGCTTGTTGTCGATTGATATGTTGTTGAAAAAAGCAATGTCGCAAGAGTTGGATTTGATGACGCCGGGCATGGCCATTCAAAAAGAATTAATGAGTGTTCCTGATTTTAGCAATGACGATGATTCAAAATTTGCTGCTGAATACAAAGCCATCAAAAATGCGAAAAAAGCATTCTTGTTGGTTGCCGGTGGTGCTGCTCAAAAATTGATGACAAAATTGAAACACGAACAAGAAATTATTATGAATGCATCAGATATGTTGATTCAAATATATGCTGCTGAATCCTTGTTGTTGCGTGTTCAAAAGATATTCGATAAAGGTGAAAAAGCTGATGAAGTTTATGTGGACATTTTAAAAGTTTTCTTCAACGATGCAATGAATAAAATTAATGTTTATGGCAAAGATGCGTTGCAATCTTTCGTTGAAGGAGATGAGTTGCGTATTATGTTGATGGGCTTGAAACGTTTCACAAAATATGAACCGGTAAATGTAAAAGAAGCACGTCGTAGAATTACAGCTAAAATTTTAGAAGCAGGAAAATATAATCTGTAAAAAAATTATAATTTGATATTAGAAAAACACACCTCAATTGGTGTGTTTTTTTATGCTATTGTTTTGTCGTTTTTCTTTAATAATTCCAGCATTTCTTTTTTCTTTCTCTTTGCTATTTCTACTTCACTACCATCGGAAAGTGTGATGATATAGTTACTCAAATCTATTTCTTTTAAGAAAAGAAGGTTTACTAAATGCGATTGATGAATGCGCATAAAATTGTATGCTAATAATTTCTCTTCAAAACTTTTTAAAGTCTTAGCTACAATTTCTTTTTTATTATTAATAAGATGAAAAACGGTGTAATTGCTCTTCGATTCTAATCGAATAATTTCTTTGACAGGAAGAAAAATCATGCCTTCTTTAACCGGAACTAATATTTTTGAATTTTGCTGTTGTTCATTTTTGAGTTTGTCGATATATGCTTGGAGTTGCTTGGTTTGTTTGAGTATTTCCTTTTCTTCAATTTTCTTTATTACTTTTCCCAACGCTACTTTTAGTTCTTTTTCTTGGATTGGTTTTAGTAAATAATCAGCTGCATTTTTTTTGATAGCATTGATTGCATATTTATCGTGTGAAGTAGTAAAAATAATTTCGAAATCAAGGTTTGGCAGTTCATTAAGCAAATCAATACCCTTTCCATCGCTTAACTCTACATCTAAAAATACTAATTGAGGTTGACAATCAGGTAAACATTTTTTTGCTTCTCTTTTTGATTTACAAACAGCATCAATTTGGATATCAAATCCCGATTTTGAAATAGAATTTAATAGGATTTCTTGGAAAATAGGTTCATCCTCAATTATTACAGCAGAAATCATACTTAGTTTGCGTGCGATAAATCTATTAAAAACTTTTTATATTTAATTGTTATTTCATTCTTTATATTTTTTATGACTGGAAAAATAGACAATATTTCTTCTGAATTGCCTAAGCATAAATTTGAATCATTCTATCGGAAGGCGATTGCATATAAAGAAAAGAAAGACTTTGTAAAAGCATTAGAAGCTTATAGTACACTTATCGCATTCCAGCAACATAAAGAAGATTGTGTAGAATGTGCTAATTTATATGAAGATATAGGTGATATTTATTTTGAGTTGAAAGAATATCAACGTGCGTTTGAATATTTGCAAAAGGCAGCTCAAATTTATATAGATAATCATGCAACGGATTTATACTTAAAACAACTAAAAAAAATAGGTTCCTTACAACAAGGAATTTGGCAGTTTAAGAAAGCATTAGATGTATTTCATCAAGGATATGCTTTGGCAAAACGTTTAAAAAATTCGGAGAAAATAATCGAATTTGAATTGCTCATTGGTAATGCATTAAATTGGGACGACCAACTTGAAGAGTCAGAAAAATTTCTAAAAAAAATAGTAGATAAAAATGTTAAGGTTGAAACGCCACTGATTAAGCTAAGAGCTTATGCAAGCTATGCTATTCTACTTCGCAAAATGAAGAAATATAAATTGGCAGAAAAATATTTCAAACATTCATTACAACTTTCTTTGCTCAATAACAATGCCTACTTGATGGATATTTATAAAAGTTATGGTGTGTTATTGTACGAAAAAGGAAATTTTCCAGAAGCAGAACGTTTTTTGTTACAAGCAGAAGAAATGGCAGATAAGGAAGGACATCATACTTCACGAGCTGTAATTTTTGAGTTTTTAGCAGAGTTATACGAGAAAACAAAGCAATACAAAAAATCGAATTTTTATTTGAAGAAATTTTATGAAAACAAATTTGATTTATTGGAAAAAGGTTACTCTGACGATAATAATATCTTGCAAATAAAATTAGGTTTACAAGATGCAAAACGGGAACGCATCATCGCAGAAGAAACAACCAATGCCAAGAGTTTATTTATTGCTTCTATCAGCCACGAGATACGGACGCCAATGAATATCATCATGGGAACAACATCGTTAATGTTGAATAATTCGCCGAAAAAATCAGATATAAAATATTTGAATATCTTAAAAAAATCGAGTGAAAATTTATTGGGAATTATTAACGACGTTTTGGATGTTTCAAAAATTGATGCAGGCAAATTAGAGATTGAATTGGAGCCTGTTTTCCTCCAAGATATTTTGAATGATATTGTGGAATTATTTCAACCACAAACAAAAGAAAAAGGAATTGATTTAAAACTTTCCATCGACAGAAATCTAAATTTTTCTTTTTATGCTGATGCGATGCGATTGAATCAAATTTTTACGAATTTAGTTAGTAATGCAATTAAATTCACATCCAAAGGTGCTGTTTCTATTGATGTTCGTCTTTTGCCGGAGGATAAACTTCATATTTCTGTTTCAGATTCAGGAATTGGAATGTCTATTGCAGAACAAAAACTTGTTTTTAGTGAATATGAGCAAATAAAAAATTCAGCGCAACGAAAATATAAAGGTACAGGTTTAGGGTTGGCTATTGCTAAAAAATTAGTGGAATTGATGGATGGCATTATTTCTGTTAAAAGTAGAAAAAATAAAGGCACTACTTTTACTGTGGTTCTTCCTTATAAGAAAGCAAAAGCTACGTTACAAAAACAAAAAAATCCTAGCATTAAAAAGGCTGATTTTTTAAATGGAAAATCAATTTTGATTGCTGATGATGAAAACGATAATCGTTTTGTACTTGTCGAGATATTACGACTTCTAAATAAAAATGTAAATATAGTTGAAGCTGAAAATGGCTTACAAGCTATGCAAATATTACAAAAACAAAAAATAGATTTGGTATTGATGGATTTAGAAATGCCTATTAAAAACGGTTTTGAAACGATAGCTACTATACGTCAACAAAAGAATCTAAAAACTATTAAAGTAGTAGCAAGTACAGCAAGTATTATAGCCGATGTAAATGAAGATATTTTAGCTTCAGGATTTGATGCATTCTTACCCAAACCATTCACAATGGATGATTTCTATTCTTGTTTGGAAAAGCTATTGCGTTGAATTTCTTAATCGCGCAGATTCAACCCTACAACATCTTCATAAGCCACATATATAGCGCAAATGCTACTTGGTACAGTAACTAATAAACCTATACCAAAACAAATTGCTCCGGCTACGTTGAATATACCTAATAAGAAGAAAAATCCCAGCCAATTAATAAATTTTTTGCTGATAATTTTTCTACTGATGTCTAATGCTTTCATTGGTTCAAAGTTTTCAAACCAAACTAATAATGTTCCAAGCGAAACTAAGATAGAAATTATACCTGCAATTATACCTGCTAATGAACCGCGCATACCTAATCCTGCAGCAGAAAATGCACTTGATAAACTTTCCAAATCATTTAAATTGATTTCAGGTTTAATGCCCAAAAAAGCGATTTTAAAATAAGCCCAACCTCCAACAATTAGATAGATTAATGCAATGAGCAATAAAGGGAAAAGGTTGACTAAAAAAAGTGGAACATACTTTTGTAATCCATCAAAAAAATTAGAGAATGTATGTGGTTCATTTTTGTCTAACTTTTTTGCTACAATATATCCACCAGCCAACAGTGGAGCGGCTAATGCATATCCGATGCTTCTGATAAATGGTATTGAGCTGATAATAAAATAAACAACACCAACAATAATAAGATACCCAATAAAATTACCAATATTCTGTTTGAATATTTCGAAACCCTTTTTAATGTACTCGACAGCATGTGTTTCGTATCCGTTGGTAAGAATTTCATTGAGTGATTTGCTTTCATTATTATCCAGCATATCATTGTCTAATAATTGATTTTCCATAGTAGATATTTTTATCTAATTTAATAAAAATACATTATATCTATATCTAATTCGATGCCTATTGTACAGTTTTTCTTATGAATTCTAATTTGTAAAGCATTAAATCTGCTATAGATGCAGCTCTACTTTTAGCTAATTCTGCTTTCTCGCCTTTAAATAATTCATCTACAGAAGCTTTCCAAAGCAACAACCAGCGGTCAAATTCTCTTTTTTTTAAAGTAAATAGTCTATCTGCAGAAATATGTTTTTCAATCACATTATTCTTGTATTCAAAAATATCTAAGAGAATTGAATCCCAAAATTGTGAAACAAGATCTATGTGTTTGTCTAAGTGATCGCGTACAGTATTTTCAAAAATTTCTTTCAATAAATCATCTTCAAAGAGTTTGTCGTAAAAAAGTTTGACTAATTCATCTATATCTTCTTTTGTTTCAATATCTCTCATTTCTAAATTTTAGTAAAATTAATGATAAAATTAATATCGGATAAGTATAGATTTGATAATATCCGATATTTGTAGTATATTTGTGGCGAGATGTGGAAATTTGATTTAAACGATATTATGGAAATGCAACCTACTTTTGATAGGTTGATAGAGAAAAATGCTGTACTCAAAGCAGCACGACCATTACCCAAAATGGCACTTAATAAAATTCGCGAAAATCTTACTGTTGAATGGACATATAATTCGAATAGTATCGAAGGAAATACACTTACTCTGAATGAAACACATTTAATACTTCAAGAAGGAATTACCATTAAAGGCAAATCACTTAGAGAACATTTTGAAGCACATAATCACGAAAAAGCAATTGATTATCTCTATGAGATTGTGAATGATAATTACAAGTTGCGAAGTATAGATATTTTGTCGTTGCATGCGTTGGTTTTGCGAAGTATTGAGGATGATTTTGCCGGTAGGTTGCGCAATGGTGGTGTGCGTATTGTTGGTGCAAATTTTGTTCCACCAAATGCTAATAAAATTTCTTCACTTTTAGATGAATTAATAGATTTTGTAAATGAAAATCCATTAAAATTAAATGACATTATCTTAGCAACTATCTTTCATCATAAATTTGTTTGGATACATCCTTTTTTTGATGGCAACGGCAGAACAGTTCGTTTGGCGATGAATTTATTATTAATGCGAAAAGGTTTTCCGCCTGCAATCATCTTAAAAAATGACAGAAAAAAATATTACGAAGCTTTAAATCAAGCTAATAATGGAAGTTATCACAAATTAGCCTTGTTGATGGCTCAAGCATTGGAGCGTTCGCTTAATATTTACTTGCAAGCCTTACCTTGTGATGAAGAGGACGAATACAAAGAAATTTCTTCTTTAGTAGAAGAGCCAAGAGTTCCATACGGACAAGAATATATTAGTTTGTTGGCACGCCAAGGAAAGATAGATGCCTACAAAGAAGGCAGAAATTGGCTAACTACCAGAAAAGCCATTGAAGATTATATGAAGAATAGGAAGAGAGAACGGATTATTTAAAAGTAGAAGCATGAATAATTCTAAAAACTATGAATGTATCGTTTTCAATTTTAAAAATTACAACCCAATTTCTTACAGCAATGCAATGGAAATTTTTGTTTGCCCAAAATTTATGACGACAAAGTGCATATCTTATTGGCTGAGCATATTTTGATATTTGTAGGATAAATTTTTCTGCCCAAATTACACCAGCACCTTCTGTATTTAAATCTTCAACATATTCAGAAATTCTTTGTATTGTTTTTTGTGCAGATGTCTTTAAAATTATCTTCATATTTCACTAAGTGTCTTTTTTAGTGAAGCATTTCGTTTTTTTAGTTCTTTTTTAATCAATGCTGTTACTTCTTCCGTAGAATATCCTTCATGTTTATCTTCTTCTTCAGAATCTTTCAAATGCAATTCCCATTCTTCATCGGTTACTTTTCTGCCGATGCCGAAAGCCAAATCCTGAATAGTGAGTTTACGTGGTGGTTGTGTTTGCTTATGTTTTGGTAAAGACATATCCAAATATAATGAGAAAAGAGGAAAGGTGCAAGAAGATTGATTTTAAATAGTATTAACTTTGCAAAGTTTCAAAGAGAAAAGTAATACTGTATTCATTAGCTTTATTTACTTCTGACCCTAATCCAAATAATAATGATGTGTTAAGTATTTGGAATAAATGTTGTCCATTTTTGTAGGTAATAAGCCTAAAATTTTTCTTATGTAAATCACTTAAACAGTATTCAAGTATTTCATTATATTCATATTTACTATCAGAAACTATTCCAACAGACCTTAATACATTGTTTCTAGATGATATAATAATATACTCATAGCTGGAAGAAGGATAAAGGCATTCATTTAATTCATAAATCTCAACAATTGAATTTAGAACTTCTTTTGTTTTATGTAATCTTGAAATATCACTTAAAAGAATTCTAAAATTATCTGTAGTAAAATTAACATCAGTAATGATTCTGAAAATCATACCAACTCTAGATGAAATATAAAATGGATTAATCATTTATTATGAATTTTTAGTGTTAGAATTTTCATAAAAAATTGCGTCTCTGATTGCCTCAATCCTTAATTCATTCCAATATTCAAATCCAATTTTGAATTTTGGTGAAGAAACAAAGAATTAAATTAGTTTTTCAAATCCTATTTTTGTTGCGTCTGATAATTTTTCTGCTAAAATTATTTCTGTAAAATAGATGGTGTCTTTAGAAAAAAAATTAATTTCTTTAAATTCAATTATATATCTTGAAAGACCACATTCTTTCAAGATAATCTTATAAATTGAATCTACAATAATTTCATAATTATGATATCCAAATTCATTCTTCTTTGTGATTTTATTCATCATTATAACGTAGACTTAATATTCAACTCTTTCATCTGTTTTTCATCAATGGTGCTTGGTGAAAACTAATTTATGCAACAGTTTTTGTATTGTTTAAAATAATATCAATGTTTTGTTTCAATACATTAATTATTTCGTCGGCTTCTTCAATGCTTATGTTTCTGGATTCAATGATATATTCAGGATCTTCAATTAATAATTTAATTGAACCATCTTTTTTTTCAGCTAAAAAGAATGTTTCATTATATGAACATTGAAATGTACCTGTATTTATAAATTTTTTCATTTTTATATTTTAAATGATTCGATTAAAAAGTCAATATTATTTTGAGCAATTTCAATGGCTTTTCTTACATCATTAATTTTCATTCTTCTAATTTCACGAATTTCTATTACTTTGTCAATTATTTCAATGACTATTTCGCCATCTTGATAGAAAATATGATAATGAACTGGTAGATGATCATTACTAAAGTAACAAAATCTAAAACCATTATATCTTAAAATAGTTGGCATTTTACACCGTCGTCTTAATATTCAACTCTTTCATCTGTTTTTCATCAATGGTACTTGGTGAATCTAACATTACATCTCTGCCGGAATTATTTTTTGGAAATGCGATATAATCTCGGATAGAATCTACACCATTCATCACGGCACAAAGTCTATCAAAACCAAATGCTAAACCGCCGTGTGGTGGTGCACCATACTCAAATGCATTCATCAAGAATCCGAATTGTTTTTGTGCTTCTTCCTCCGTAAACCCTAAGCGTTTAAACATCTCTGCTTGTAGTTGCTTATCGAAAATACGAATAGATCCACCGCCAACTTCCACACCATTGATGGCTAAGTCGTACGCATCGGCACGTACTTTTCCAGGTTCAGTATATAAAAATTCGATGTCTTCTTTTTTAGGTGAAGTAAACGGATGGTGCATTGCATACCAGCGATTATCCTCTTCATTAAACTCCAACAAAGGAAAATCCAACACCCACAATGGTTTAAAATCATCTTTGCTTCTCAAGCCTAATCTGTTGCCCATTTCCAAACGCAACTCGTTCATTTGTTTGCGCACTTTATCTGTGTTGCCACATAAAACCA
>JAGQYE010000120.1 GCA_020436225.1 Bacteroidota bacterium
AATGGTAAATAAATTGAGTTTTAAACTCGTTGATATTTGGCGAAGTAATGGCTGACGATTTTGAAACACTTGCTTCAACAGAAGCAAAAGCCTTTTCTATTCCTTGAATAAGTTCTTGAACATTGTGTCCGCTTCGGTCAAGATTTAGTTCAAATGTTTTATACGTTTCGGTATTTTCTTGAAATACTCCTTTTATTTCAACCAATTCTGAAAGTAAATGCGTTGTCATAAAACCTGTGCCAAAGCGTCCTGTGGTGGTTGGTGCTTCGTCTGAATTTGTTTCGCTTCTGTCTTTGTCGCTTGATGAATACCGTCTGATAAGACCTCTTACATTTTCATTTTTGAAATAACCTTTGTTGTGTGCAAAAATGAATTTGTCGTTAGTCAAAGTTATATCAACAACAAGGTTGTTGTCAGAATTTACATTACAAACCGCTACGTTGTCTTTGGCATTTTGGATAAGTTCCCAAATAAGTCGTCTTGCAATAAATTCTTTGTTTATTCCTTGTCGGATAGGTCTAAGTTTCTCGAATATGTCAAGTGCAGATTTTCTGTTTAAGTCTTGCGTATCAAATTTTCCAAATATTTCGCTCATTTCGTCATTGTCTTTCTGATTAAATACTGTCCGCTGTGCGGTTGGGGCAAAATTCAAATGTGGTGCAACTGTGTGTTGGCTTGTGTGGGTGGCGTTGCACCTCTTTTGGTTTTGCCGAAGCGTTGGCTTGTTTTGTCATTTGTTAGTCTGTTGAATTTTGGCACGGTCGTTCAATAGGGTGACCGATAACGGCGAAGCATTGCTGAAGTGCGGCAGTTTACTACCACACTTTTTGCAATGTTTTGCTTGTTAAATGTACAAAGAACTTTTAATTGTTTGCACTTCTCGCCGCATTTTAGCAATGCATTGTTGTGAGCAGGTATTTTTAGAATTCACAACCTATAACATTTCCTTTTGTATAAAATAGACAAGAGTCAGTGGTAACAAATATGTCATAATAAATAAAATCTCTTTTAGTTAATACATTTGTCTTTTCCTCCCAAATAGAAGAATTTGGAGACCCACTTGTCCTGATTATATTTCCAAATTTATCCGTTAATATTACAATTCCATATTGAATATAGAAATTTGAACTCGTATTCATCTTAAAAAACAATGAACAGTCAGAACCAATTATTGGATTTGGATATGCCAATAAACTAAAAGTATCTGGAAGTGTACAATTAGCGTTAAAATTCGAAAATCTAAAGTTAGATTGTGATTGTTCAAATTTATTAAAAATCGTTTTATCAAAATCTGTTGCATCAGAAAATTTATGTAATTTCCAATCGTTTATGTTAACATTTCCAATTAAAGTTCCATTGATATCTGTTTCTGTAATCTGGTTAACATTAAAATGGTATTCTTTTTTACAACTTATTACTAATGGTATAAAAATTAGTAAGTAAATTAATTTATTTAGTTTCATACAGTTAATTTTAAGGCCATGGATAAAAACATTCATAAGAACTAGTTCTGTCGTTCCAAGTTTTTAATAGTGAGTTTATTTTGTAGTCACTTAGATGATTGACTGTCTGGTCATATGTATAAATATATTGTGGAAAATAAAATGCAATTGCTTTTCCTCCGTAGTCAGCATCTTGAAATAATGTTATAGTTACAACACCTGCAAATGTATTGTATTGATAATTTCGTAATCTAATTGAACTAATACAATCATTATTACTACCACCTACCCAATTTACTCTCTTGCCAATTAAACTCATCGAATAAGTTGGGCATGAATTATTTGTACCATCATTACATGGTTGTCTTAACATAAATGTTTGTGCAGATGTATACATCGTGTTTATATTATCTGAAATAATTAAATTACTTGTGTTTGCATCTCTATAAAACCAAAAATCAGTATTCTGCCTTGAATAACCTAAGTTACCTGAATTTGAAGCTATTTGCCTATTAGCTAAAGTATTTTTATTTAAAGTGGAAATATAATAATAGTAGTCTAACTTGTCTCTAAAAAAATGGACTTCATTCTTAGTATCGAACACTGTTACCGAATTAGGATAACTATCAACGATTTTTTGTGCTTCAATTGCATCTTTTCCTTCTACTTTTCTTATGTCAGTAGATGGTGAATATTTTACAGTATATTCTAATATTTTTCCATAATAGTTCATCTTCATGTTTGTTGTAATGTAATCTTTAGGTTCTGTTTGCTTTGTAATGTTCTCTTTTTTACAAGCAGTAAATATTGCTATTAACGCAATAATGATGGATGTTATTTTAATTGATTTCATTTTATTGAATTTAGAGTTAATAATGTATTTGTTGTGATCAAGTAACGATTAAAAGTCTGTTAAAAGTCTATCGTCGAAACTAAAATCAATTACGGTGGTTTGCTTTCTGCCAGAGAAAACAACCAAGCCATTGGTGTTATTTCGTAATACTTGCTCACAACTGAAAATTGGCGTTGGTTGTGCATACTTAGAACGTACCGAAACTAACCTTCAAACTAAATTTATTATTTATTATTTTCTTTTCAAAATGAACAACAACTAACGCCAATTTTTTGTTGGTGGCTGGTTTATTTTATAAATAGATTAGGTGTGATAGATTTAATTACACTATCAACATATTTAAAATAAGTTACACATTCTTTGTCTGCAATTTGCTTTTGTGTTGTGTCTTGCAAAAAAGGAAAGTTTGCAACTTTTACCTCTTTGCTTTGTATTTCATTATGTACAAATGGATTAAAAATTCCAACAATCTTTTTAGTTTCACCAAATGTTTTATTAGAATCTGCATGACTAAATGCGTTACGTAAATTTTGTCTGTATTCATTAAGCTTTTCTGCTTGTTCGTCACTAATAAGTTTTTTTGCTTGACATGCAGTAATAGTCTCATAGAGTAATTTGTTTCCGTGTAGATTATTCATATTTTCAAAATGATTCTCTATTTGTGAAATATCAGTATAATTTTGATTGTTGGGTTCGTTGAATATTAATACCGCTTTCAATGATTTTTCTAATAAATGATTAGTAAGTGTTACAGCAGCTTGTGTAGAATCTATTA
>JAGQYE010000121.1 GCA_020436225.1 Bacteroidota bacterium
TAGGCATTATAGATTTATCTATAATGCCTGTATGGTTGTACTCTATATACTACTACCTAAACATATCATGCCTAAGTAATCATAAAGACTAAACAATAAGAGAATTGAATAGCAAGTACAAAGCGTGAAAATTCGAGTTTTTTTACCTTCCAAAAAACAAAGGGGTAAGAATAGGGGTAAGAAATATGAAATCGAACGAATACAAACGAAATCTTTAAATTTTAGAAATGCTTGTTTTACAAGGGTTTTAAAAGAAAATAGGGTTCAAACGAAATCGTTCAAACCCTATTTTGCGGTCCGGACGGGACTCGAACCCGCGACCCCGTGCGTGACAGGCACGTATTCTAACCAACTGAACTACCGAACCTTGCTTTTTAAAGCGAGTGCAAATATACAATCTTTTTCTTCAAAATATAGTCTTCATAGAAAAAAAATATCCAAACCTTTCTTTATTCAACACTTTTGAAACAAAACAACGTATTTTTGTAATATGTGGTATCAACTCAAACATAAAATCTTGCAGTGGTATTTATTATTGAAGAAAAAAAAGCAGCAATTTCACACACCAATTAGTCTTACGGATGCAAAATCTGTAGGAATTTTATTCAATGCTTCAGACATTAAAATGAATGACGTAATTGTAGAATTTGCAAAACGCATGAAATCAGAAAGAAAAGATGTACAATTATTGGGTTATATTCCTAAACGAGAATTCGGTTTTCAATATCCGTTTCCTTATATATCTAATAAAGATATTACTTGGTATGGAAAACCCGGTGGCGGTACAACCGGATTTTTTACAAAATCTCCATTTGATTTATTGATTAATTTTTGTGATACCAATTTGCTTCCGTTGGAGTATATTTCGGCAACATCTGTCGCCAAATTTAGAATCGGCTTCAATAAAGAAATTGATAATTCGAATTATGATTTAATATTGATTTCAAATGAAAAATCGAATATTTCTAAATTAATTTCGAACTTAGAGTGTTATTTGAAATAAAACTAAACAAACATATTTATGCTTGTTTTATAAAATACTAAATAAAAGATATGTTGAATTTGAAAGGAGTTGGTGTGGCATTGGTTACGCCGTTTACTGAACAGAAAGAAATTAATTTTGAGGAATTTGAACGCGTAGTCAATTACGTTATTGAAGGTGGTGTAGATTATGTTGTTGTGTTAGGAACAACAGGTGAATCTGCAACATTAGATAAACAAGAAAAACAAGATTTAATAAAAGCTTGTGTACAAGCAACCAATAAACGTGTGCCGGTGGTTGCCGGTTTTGGTGGAAATAATACGCGTAGTATTATCAATGATATTAATAGTTATGAATTAGATGGAGTTGATGCGATACTTTCTGTTTCTCCGTATTATAACAAGCCAACACAAGAAGGTATTGTTGAACATTATAAAGCTATTGATGCCAATACTAACTTGCCGATAATTTTGTATAATGTTCCGGGAAGAACAGCATCTAATATTCGCGCAACGACGACCTTGACTTTAGCACACGAATGCAAAAATATTATTGCTATAAAAGAAGCCAGCAACGATTGGCAACAAATTTTTTGGTTAGCAAGAGAAAAACCGAAAGATTTTTTATTGCTGAGTGGTAATGATGATTTAATTGTTCCGCAAATTTCTATTGGTTA
Source organism: Bacteroidota bacterium (assembly GCA_020436225.1). Classification (GTDB taxonomy): domain Bacteria; phylum Bacteroidota; class Bacteroidia; order Chitinophagales; family JADIYW01; genus JADJSS01. The sequence continues at coordinate 1,659 of JAGQYE010000121.1, forward strand.
TGATGGCGTGATTTCGGTAATTGCGAATGCTTTGCCAAAACAATTTTCTACTATGGTTCATCAGGCATTAGAAGGTGATTTTGCAAGTGCCAGAAAAACAGTTTATGCAATAGATGAGTTAATTACTTATTTGTTTGAGCAAGGTAATCCTGCAGGTGTAAAAGCTACAATGAAACACTTAAGTGTTTGCGAAGAATATGTGCGCTTACCATTAATGCCAATTAACGAAGATTTGCGTCAGAAGATAGGACAAAAATTGAAACAGTTAGAATTGTTGTAATGCTTGTTTTGATAAAATAATCAATACGTTTTTTAAAACCACAACATTAGTTTTCTTCTCTTTACTTCTGTTTTTAAGAGTTTAAGTTCTCGGCTCATTTGTCCGGAAACGCTGGTGTTTTCTTGTGCTCTTCGAATTAAATAAGGAATCACGTCTTTTACCGGACCGTAAGGCAAATATTTGTGAGTACTATATCCGGCTTGTGCTAAGTTGAAGCTAATATTGTCACTCATCCCAAACAATTGCGAGAATTGTATATGTGGATGATGATTAGGTAAGTTGAGTTCAGCCATTAATTGTGTGGCCAATAAAGAACTTTCTTCATTATGAGTTGCCACGCAAATTGCCGTATTATTAATATTGTTAATAGTAAAACGTAATGCTTCATTATAAGCATTATCTGTGGCATTTTTATTTTCTTGAATCGGACTTTCGTATAGAAGTTGCTTTGCTCTTTGGTTTTCCTTTTCCATATAAGCGCCGCGCACTAATTTCACCGCATATATAATTCCATCTTTTTGTGCTTGTTTTATTGCATTTTTCAAAAACGCCAACCTATCTTTTCTATAGAGCTGAGTAGTGTTATATATGATTGGCTTTTCTTTGTTGAACTTTAGCATCAATTCATAGCATAGATCATCTAATGGTTGTTGAATCCAACTTTCTTCAGCATCTACAAACAAACTTACATTATTATCATAAGCTAATTGTGCTAAATCGAAAATACGTTGTTTGGCTGTTATATAAATTTTATTTTCGGTGGTTTCTAAAGGTTCATTTTTATGCAATTTTTCTAATATAGAAAATGGGATTAATCCTGTAAATTTTGAACATACAATATTTACGGCTGCATGATCTTTAGCGAATAAAATTGCTTGTCTGATAGCTGCTTCGGTACGTTTAAAATCTGCTTCACTTTCCTTTCCTTCTACGCCATAATCTAAAATACTTTGAACATTATAAGTGTAGAGTTTGTCTATTTTTTTTGTTGAATCAGCTAAACTTTCACCGCCACAAAAAGTAGCGTAAACGGTTGGACGCATACCTAACGCAACCGGCGTTTTAATTCCGTATTGCATCATTTGCATGGCTGTTGATGTACCAAATTTTACCAACCAATTTTGATTAATTAATTGGAAAATTCTATAATCTCTGGTAAGTTCAAAATCGGATTTGTAAGCAAATGCAATTTTTGTATTCTCAAAATTAATTGAAGTATGAGAAGCCATATTTTTTCTTTAATGCAAAATTAAATCAATATTTGAAATTCAACTTATGAATTCCAAATTTCCCAACTTTTTTCAGCTTGTAGGTATAACATTTCTAATCCATTTTTGGTTTGTGCGCCTTGTGTTTTTCCATATTTAAGAAATAATGTTTTTTCCGGATTATACACCAAATCGTATAAAATAAAATGCTCGTTGATTTTGGAGTAAGGTAAAGGTGGCGCTGCATCAATGTTAGGATACATTCCTAATGGCGTTGTATTGATGATGATTTGTGTTTGTAGTAAATCAAAATCTTTGCTTAACTCATCATAAGTAATTGTATGTGCTTGTTTATTCCTTGAAACATATTGATATGTAATTCCTAATTTCTTTAATACGTATTCTACAGCTTTGGAAGCGCCGCCTGTTCCTAATATTAATGCTGATTGATGATGCGATTTTAACAAAGGTTTTAGGCTCATTTCAAAACCATAACAATCGGTGTTGTAACCAATTTTTTTACCTTGAAAAAACTTTATTGTATTGACTGCGCCAATGGCTTTTGCATCTTCATTCAATTCATCTAAAAATGGAATAACTTGTTCTTTGTAAGGAATAGTTACGTTTAATCCAACTAGATTGGTTTGTTGTTGACAAAGTATTTCAAAATCAGCAATTTTTTCTAATGGAAAAATATCGTAATCGCTATTTTGGATTTTTTCTTTCTTAAATTTTTCGGCAAAATAACCTTTAGAAAATGAATGTGATAATGGAAAACCAATTAATCCAAATTGTTTAATGCTCATGTGTGAAAAGAGTAAATCTGTTTGTATTTTATTTTGAAAATTGAAAATCGGAAATGATTTTTATGATTTGAATATTACTTTCTAAATCACTGCAAAAATCAAATAAACTATCGTGCTTATTATAATCTTCATCCAATAAACAACGAAGCATCGTTTCGCCTTCAATTAATTTATTTTCAATAAACGAAATAGCGCAAAGTGCATATTTTAATTCTATTGTAGATTTACAAGTTTCAATTCCGGATTCCAATACAAGTCGAGCATTTGTGTTATCATTATACGTTGACATGATTTTGCCCAATATAAAATAAGCTTCGAATCTGTTTGTGAAAATATCGATTGCAGATTCGCAAACATCAACGGCAACTTCGTGTTCTCCTATTTCCAATGCCGCTTCTGCCATGGCTAAGCAAAATTCGTATTGTTCTTTTTCGAGTTCACTAGCTTTTTGAAATGCTTTATAGGCTTGTTCCCAAAGTCCTTCATTTTTGTAGGTTTCGCCAATTCTGAAATAAGCTTCAGACATTGCCGGATTTTCGTGCACCGCTTTTCTATAACAATAACGCGCCATTTTTATTTTACCTAACGCTTCATTGCATTTTCCTTGTAAGAAATAAACTTCATCATCCGCTTCAAATAATTCACACATATCTTTAAGTACATCCAACGCTTTTTGTGGTGCATTATTTTTATAATGTAGCTCTGCTAATTCTTGGAAAAAATAATCTTCATTATCGTTGATGGCAATAGCAAATTCATAAGCTTCTGCTGCATTTTCGTAATCATCAATTCCACGATAAGTACATGCTAAGTTATACCAAGCTAAATAATTGAAAGGATGTTCATCAATCATTTGCTTGTGTAGTGAAATATTGTCTTCAAAATTTCCGGTAGATTCAATGTAATAGTTTAATCGGTTTAAAGCTTCTTCATCTAATGGATCAATTTTCAAACTTTCAACTATACATTCATAAACCTTATCAAGGTTTCCAATATCTTCGTATATATCACATAATTGCATATACACATCTACAATTTCTATTTTTTGAACAATGGTAAGAAGATAATGAAGGATTTCAATTGCTTCGTCGTATCGAGATAAATAAGCATAAATTTCTGCTCGCAAGAAATAAATATATGTATGAGAAGGTTCATAGATTTCTGCAATCTCCAAATTTTGAAGGGCTTCATCTATTCGTTTTTGTCCATATAAAAACAAAGCTTTCTTGGTAAGTAATTCTACAGAAAACGGATATTGGTTTATATATTTATCAATAACGGCTAAAGCATCATCGCGACGACCCATTTGAAAATAATAATCAATAATATTTTCGACATCATCTAAATCAAAGAATGTTGCGTGTGCATTTTTTATAGCATCTTCATATTTTTCGACTAAACCTAATATGTCAAAATCATCGTTTTCATCTTCGTTAAATTCAAAGTTATCCATATAGCTACGTTTAATTTTGAGTGCGAGCTTACAATATCAAAGTTAATACTTAATATTGTAAATAATTTTATTAGAAAAGTTAAAGGTAAAAAATGAGATTAACTTCAATAGTTATTAACATTTTGGTATTATTAATGTTTAGTTCAGTTTACGGACAAGATAGCTTGTCTGTTTCATCTGATTCTGTTGTAAATGAAACGATTGTCAGAAAGTTGAAAGATAAACCAAGCAAACATTATCCAAAACTTCAAAAAACTCAAGAAAAATATCTGCATTGGATTGATAAAAAAGATAGAGAATTTCCGTTTGCCACGCCGGCAATTGCATTTAATAAATATGATGGTGTGCAAGTAGGTGCTACTTTAATCAACTTAAAACAACCGGTAAAAAATGTGGATTTCTCTGCGGTATTATTATACGGCATCAAATCGAAAAAAGTAAATGGAACAGTTAATGTTGATTATTATGCTCGACTAAAAAAGAGCGTAGTAAGTTTGATAAAACCAGGCATCAAATTCCAATCTTATTCGTATTCAAATATTTCAAAGCCGTTGAAGTATTATGCATTTTCGCCTGAATTGCAATTGAAGTTTAATCATCGAACAGAAAAATTAGAAAACCTTGAGCATTTCTTGACGTTTAAAAGTCATGTTATTTGGGAAAAATCTTTAGAAACAGATAGCGTTTCAACAAAAGATGTAGTTTCGCATTTTTATGCAAATAATCTAAATTATACATTGCAATATAACAGTAAAAATTTTCCTGCTTCTGCAAGTTTTAATATTGAGCAAACCAACAATTTTGTAAAAACTTTTTTTGAAGCGAATTCTTTTATTCGTTATCAATTAAAAGATTATAAAACAGGCGTACATCTTCGTTTGTTTGTTGGTGGATTTTTATGGAGAAACAAAGATTTTCGTTTTCGTTTATATCCTGATGTTGGTTTTAATCTTAATGGGAAACGTGGCGAGCAAGATTATTTATACGATGATTTTTATTTTGGACGAAGCGAACAACTCAGTTTTGCTGCGCGACAGATTTCTAAAAGCGATGGCTTCTTTAAAGTCAATACACCTTTAAATGCGATTGAAGTCGGACAAACTGTAAATTGGTTGATGGCATTAAATCTTAAAATTGATTTCCCGATAAAATATGTGCCGCTCAAATTATTTTTAGATATTGGTTATTCGTTTGATAATGCATTAAATCCGAATAATTTGTTGCCAGTAAAAGGTTTTCAATATGATGGCGGTTTTATGTTGAGCTTTTTTGATGAAGGTTTTGAAGTGTATTTCCCACTTTTTTATAGCAAAGATTACAAAGATTATTTGAAAGCCAACGCACCGAAATTTAAGCAACGCATTTCTTTCTTGTTGGATATTCATAAGTTGGAATTACACAAGAAAATTCGCGATATGAAATTTTAATTTTTAAACACTTATTTATATAAAATGACAATTAAAAACATTACAGTTATTGGTTCAGGTACTATGGGAAACGGTATTGCACACGTTTGTGCGCAATTTGGTTACGAAGTGTCGTTGGTTGATATTTCGCAAACAGCATTAGACAAAGCTTTGCAAACTATTACTAAAAACTTAGACCGACAAATTCAAAAAGGCACATTATCAGAAGATGAAAAAAATCAAACATTACAACGACTAAAAACATTTACCGTTTTGAAAGATGCTGTTATAAATGCTGATTTAGTTATAGAAGCGGCATCAGAGAATTTCAATATCAAAGAAAAAATTTTTAAAGAATTAGATGAAATATGTGCGCCACATTGCATCTTGGCAAGCAATACATCTTCTATATCAATAACAAAAATTGCAGCATGCACCAATCGCGCCGACAAAGTAATCGGTATGCATTTTATGAATCCGGTTCCGGTGATGAAGTTGGTAGAAGTAATTCGAGGTTATGCTACATTGAACGATACCAATAATGCTGTCGTTGAAATGTCTAAAACGCTGCAAAAAATTCCGGTTGAAGTAAACGATTATCCGGGTTTTGTTGCTAATAGAATTTTAATGCCGATGATAAACGAAGCTGTCTATACGTTGTATGAAGGCGTTGCCGGCGTTAATGAAATTGATACCGTTATGAAATTAGGTATGGCACATCCGATGGGTCCGTTGCAATTAGCTGATTTTATTGGCTTAGATGTATGTTTAGCTATTTTACGTGTATTGCATGATGGTTTTGGTAATCCGAAATATGCACCTTGTCCGCTTTTGATAAATATGGTAACAGCCGGCTACTTAGGTGCAAAAAGTGGCGAAGGATTTTATCAATATGAAGCCGGAAGAAAAGAGTTAGTGGTAAGCAGTAGATTCCAAAAACAATAAACAATTATGCTGACTTTTATGTTGAAGAAATGAGCATAAATTCTCCATTTATGCTTGGATTTTCTTATGCTTTAAGCAATTCAGAAATGGAAAATAAAGAAATTAAGTTTGTTGTAAGAGATTGTGGAATTGCGTATGAAATTAAAACATTTCCCGGCGAGTATAGAAACTTAATGGTTTTGTTGAGCGATAAAATTGTTGTAGAAGATTTTGGTGAATGTGGTGGTTTGGGAAGATGTGCAACGTGTATGGTTAGAGTGAAAAATTTGCGTGGAATTTCCAACGTAAAAGATAGAAACGAGCCGGCAACTTTAGCCAAAAAAGGTGTAGAAAATGCTGATGTTCGTTTGTCGTGTCAGCTAATGATTACGGAAGATTTAGACGGAACAGAAATAGAAATTTTAGATCAATACGAATTATAATCTTTCCTAAAGAAATCGTCGGATAAATGGAACTATACGTAATAATGCACGATTAGCTCTTGTCCTTCGAAGCATTTTCCTGCTATTGTAAGGGTTTTTATCACAAACATTTTTGACTTCAAAACAATCCTTTATTCTTGTTTGAATATGTTGCAAAATTTTCTTACCAAAATTTGTATCCTTAATAATGGCAATATTTTCAGAGTTCATTCGGTAGCTGATATTATCAAAATTATAACTGCCAACAATGGCAATACTATCATCAATCAAAAATAATTTATCGTGTAACATTTTATTGCCATTGTATTCAAAAATGCGCATTTTATGCTTGAGGTATTTTCGCCTGTCGTTCATGTAAGCAGCCGCAATTATTGGTGCATCGCTAATTTGTGGCGAGTTGCTCATTAGCATAATATCAACACCTCGTTTACTTGCTTTCTTTAATGTTTTCATAAAAGGAATTGGCGGAATCAAATATGGACTCACTACTATAATTGATTTATTTGCTTGTTGTAAAGTGGTTAGTATTGCGTGCGCAATGCGTTTACTTTTTGGCCATTTTTTATAATTATCTTGTAAAAACTTTACTTCATTTACAGGAAAAAATAAGTTGTTGGATTGATGTGGAGTTTTCTTTTTAAATAATTCAATTAGACTATCTATTTTTTCTTTTAGATAAATATAATGTGTGCTGTCAATTTTTTTAATGTTAATGTTATTGGCAAAACGAGAATTAAAAAGATGATGAATGTATTTTTGCGCATCGCCGCCGGCTTTTCCTTTAATAGCAGTTTCTATGTCAACTAATTCTGTAGTATCTGTTGTGCTTGGATAATATTTGTTGTTTAAATTTCTTCCACCTAAAACCGCATAAAGTGAATCAATAACCAACAATTTGTCGTGTAACCAAGAAAAGTTTTTATAAGATTCTCCTAAGCTAAAGCTATTGTAATATTTGATTTGGATACCATAATTCTTATACAATTGTATAATGCTATTGCTTAATTTCGACCGACTTTTTTCGACAATAACTTGAACAGGAATCCCTTGTTGTGCTTTCAAACATATAGCAGCAGAAAATTTCAAGCCAACTTCATCTTCATAAATAGAATAATACGATAAAGAAATACTTTTTTGTGCTTGTAAAATTTGATTTAGTTTGAAATTTAAAGCAAGACTGTCATTTTCTAATATTGCAATGCTGTCTCTTGCAGAAACATTACAATAAAATATTAATAAAAAGAGAATAGAAATTATCTTCTTCAAGGATGTAGTTTTCAAGTGCGAATTTAGAATTTTCCGTTTTGTTGTATCAGAATTTTATAACAGTTAAACGCTACTTGTTTAATTGTATTTTTTGTAATGGAAAAAATTTAGATTTTTTGATGTTCTAAATAAGCAATAGCCATTCTTATTTGGCCATACGAAAACTTGTCGCCTAATGCTTGTTTTAATGACGTTAGTTGTATGGTATTTAATTTTTGTTTTGTTTTCTCGATGAGATTTAATTCTTCTTTCGTTAGAAAATCAAAAATGGAGATTTCATTATCAGCAACAAAACGAGCTAAATGTCCTTCTATTGTTGAAGTTGCCATGTTTCTTTCTTTTGCGATTGCTTCAATATTTTTTCCGGCTTTATATAAGCGCAAACTTTCTAAATGAGTTTCGCCTTTTGTAGCTTTTTGTTGAATTTTCTGGTTTAATGTATCCAAGTTTTCATCATAAAACGATGTGCCTTCATAAAATGCTGTATCGCCAAATTGCAATTTTTCTATCTGATGTAATTTTGTAACAAATGTTTGTTTGTTTTCAACTACACTTCTCAAAAAACCTTTTATTCCTTTTTTACTTTGATTTTCTTCTAAATAGTTTTGTAATGGTTGAATAAGCTTGTCTGCAATTTCTTTTCCAAAATATTGAATGGCTTTCTCTACACGTTCTTGCAATATATTTTGTTGATTCGGTTGTTCTATTTTGTTTAATAATCCTTGCAGTTGAATAATAAATTTTTCTGCCGTATGTTGCAGATTTCTTGCTTCTGTTTCCATGGATTTAAACAAGCACAATGCCGATTCTTTTTCTGGAAGTTTTTTGTCTAATGCAATATTATATAAGTCGGCTGCGTGTTGAACCAATTTGTTTAAATCAAACGATTTTAAAAGTTGCACTTTGGCAAATTCTAATTTATAGAATGGCAACTGTTGTGCAAACTTTGTTTCTTGTCTTAAATTGTTTTCTGTAAACTCAATAATGCGTTCATCGTTTTTTATAGCCTCAGCAAAAATGCGTGTCATTAAAAATAAACCATTCAGAGACGTGCATCTACTCAATGCCACATATACTTGTCCGGCTGCAAAAGCTTGCCCGGCATCAATGACAGCTTTGTCAAATGTCAAACCTTGACTTTTATGAATGGTAATTGCCCACGCCATACGAATAGGAAATTGCGTAAAACTTCCTAATCGTTCTTCTTCAATTTTATCGTTGGTAGCATTGTATGAAAATCGAATATTGTCCCAAGTTTCCGTACCCAAAAGATAGTCTTCGCCATCATCCAAAAATTGAACTAAAATGCCATCTTCTTCAAATCTTTTTATAGTTGCCAATTTTCCGTTGAAATATTTTTTTTCGGGTTGACTATCATTTTTGATAAACATAATTTGTGCGCCAACTTTTAATTGCAAAGTTCGTTCAGTTGGAAATGCACTTTCATAAAATTCACCTGAGATTTCAGCATCAAATTCGTGTATTTCGCCATCTAATTTTTGTAATTGTGCTTGGTTGATTTTATCCGCTTTATAATTGTGTGTTGTCAGCGTAATATAATCTTCCAAATCAGGAATTATTTCCGGTTGATAACGTTCATTCAATGAATAAAAATCATCTTCGTATAATTCATTATTGCGCACTTTATTCAAGAGTCGAATAAATTTTTCATCACTTTGCCGATAAATATGGTCAAACTCGATATTGAAAAATTGGGCTTCTTTATACACTTCAGAAGAAAAGAAAAACGGCGTTTCGTAATATGCATTCATATACTTCCAGTCTTCGTCTTTCACTACAGGTGGCAACTGAAATAAATCGCCAATAAATAAAAGTTGCACACCACCAAACGCTTCATTCTTATTTTTCCGAATCGCACGAAGTAGTGTGTCAATACAATCTAAAGTATCACATCGTAACATACTTACTTCATCAATAATCAACAATTCCATTTCGCGCAATAAATCCAACTTGGGTTTGCTAAATTTTATATTTCCAAGCAAAGTATGTTCATTTATAAAATTTGCCGGCACATGTTGTGTTGTTGGTAGGTAAGTATTAAATGTCAATTGAAATAAAGAATGTAAAGTTACGCCACCTGCATTTATGGCAGCTACGCCGGTTGGTGCGGCAACCACAGTTTTCTTTAAAGTATTATTTTGTATATTTCTTAGAAAAGTTGTTTTTCCGGTTCCGGCTTTTCCGGTAATAAATACGTTTACAAAAGTTTTTAGTACAAATTCGCTCGCAAGTTCTTGTTTAGTCATCATAATCCTGAAAAGTTATCCAAAATAAGCATTCTTTACTAAAGATACTTTCAAAGCATAAAATCCATAAAATGTATAATGGGAGAAATGAAAAATTATTTCTTATTCATATTCAAAATAGAATTCAAAAACAGTTTTCATTTTTTTAATTGTTGAATATCAACATCAAATTAAATTCTGACAAAAATCACTTCATTAAATTATAAACTTAATCGTATCTTTGTACGTTAAAACTACGTATGATACTTTCTGCTAATCAAATTCAAGTTTTTTTGCCTGTTCTGTTTATGTTTATCGTGGCGTTAGGGTTTGTTGGTTTAGTAATGGGTTTAACACATTGGTTAGGGCCCAAACGCGATTCAAAAACAAAATTAGAATCTTTTGAGTGTGGAATTGAAGTGCAAGGCAATGCAAGAACACCATTTTCTATTAAATATTTCTTAGTAGCCATCTTATTCGTGTTGTTTGATGTAGAAGTGATATTTATGTATCCTTGGGCAGTGAATTTCAAGCAATTAGGCTTATTAGGTATTATAGAAATGTTTACGTTTATTTCTATCTTCTTAGTTGGGTTTTTCTATATCATGAAAAAAGGAGCATTAAAATGGGAATAAATACTTGTTTGTATTTAAAAATTATTAAAAAATGGCATCAATAGCAGTAGATATAAATCCGGCTTACCAACCGGAAGGTTTTGAAGGACAAGGTTTTTTTGCCACTTCTTTAGATAAGGTTGTCGGCTTGGCACGCGCCAATTCGTTGTGGCCGCTTCCTTTTGCTACTTCTTGCTGTGGTATCGAATTTATGGCCACTATGGCTGCACATTACGACTTAGCTCGCTTCGGTTCAGAACGTTTGAGCTTTTCGCCACGTCAAGCCGATTTGTTGATGGTAATGGGAACTATATCCAAAAAAATGGGACCTATTTTGCGCCAAGTATATGAGCAGATGGCAGAACCGAAATGGGTACTTTGCATGGGCGCTTGTGCAAGCAGTGGCGGTATTTTCGATACATATAGTGTACTGCAAGGCATCGATAGAATTATTCCGGTGGATGTTTATGTGCCGGGTTGCGCACCGCGTCCGGAGCAAGTGTTAGATGGCATTTTGCAAATACAAAAATTAGCACAAGGCGAGGGCAGAAGACGACGAGAGTTGCCGGAATACAAAGCTATGTTGGCAAAATACGGAATTGAATAAATTATTGGAAAAGAAAAAAGAAAGATTGTATTTAATTTTAGAAGAAAGAAGCGTGGGATGTCAAAACACGTAGCAAAGCGAAGGAATAGTAGCGTAGGACGATTGTTTTGACTTGATTTTTTCTTTCTTTTTTATCAAGAAAAAAGAAAATTGAAGACAACGATAGAAACAGAATGAGTGAATTATTAGAAATAGTAAAATCGAAATTAGAAGAGAAATTTGGGAATAATCTTTTAGCGTCAGAAATGCACTACGATTTTCCTGTTTTTATTTTAAATAAATCCGTTACTAAAGAGGTATTAGAATTTCTAAAAAATGAAAAAGAACTTCAATTTCATTTTTTAACAACAATGTGCGGTATTCATCATCCTGAAAATCCGGAAGATAAAGAATTTGCCTTGATGTATCAGTTGCATAATATGCCGAAAAATTGGCGCATTCGTATTAAAACGTATATGCCGAAAAGTGATATGGATATGCCAACCATCACCGATTTATGGAAAACAGCTAATTGGATGGAACGCCAAGAATATGATTTCTTCGGATTTAATTTTGTTGGCCATCCAAACCTAACGCGCATTTTAAATATGGACGAGATGAATTATTTTCCATTGCGAAAAGAATATCCTTTAGAAGATTTAATGCGAGAAGATAAAAACGATAAAATGTTTGGTAGATAATATTCTTATTTCAAGAGCACGAATCGAAATAAAAGAAAAAGAATGAACGATATTCAACCTATAATAGAAGAAAAACAATATTCCACGCTAAATTTAGGACCAACACATCCGGCAACGCATGGTATTTTTCAAAATATTTTGACTTTAGATGGCGAATATATTGTAAACGCTGTTCCTACTATCGGTTATATTCATCGGGCATTCGAAAAACTTGCTGAACGCCGACCATTCAACCAAATTACAACGCTAACCGATAGAATGAACTATTGTTCTTCGCCGATTAACAATATGGGTTGGCACATGACTGTAGAAAAGTTAGTCGGCGCAGAAATTCCAAAGCGCGCGCAATATATGCGTGTTATCATTATGGAATTATCGCGTATTGCCGACCATATTGTTTGCGATACTGTAATTGCAGTGGACACCGGAGCAATGTCTGGTTTCTTGCATTTGTTCCAATGCAGAGAATGGATTTATGATATTTTTGAGCGGATTTGTGGCGCTCGATTAACGACAAATATTGGCAGAATTGGCGGTTTAGAACGTGATTTTTCTCCGGAAGTTTGGGATAGAATTCACAATTTTATTAAAGAATTTCCACCGAAATTGGCAGAGTTTCAACGCTTAATGGATAGAAACCGCATTTTTATGGATAGAACCATTAATGTTGGTGGTATTTCAGCAGAAAATGCTTTAGAATATGGATTTACAGGACCTAATTTGCGTGCTGCCGGAGTAGATTACGATGTTCGCGTAGCACAACCTTATTCATCTTACGAAGATTTTGAATTTGATATTCCTGTTGGCACAAACGGTGATACATTTGACAGATACATGGTGCGCATTGAAGAAATGTGGCAAAGTTTAAGAATTATAGAACAAGCCGTAAAAAATATTCCGGACGGAAGTTTCCATGCAGATTTGCCTGAATTTTATTTGCCTGAAAAACAAGATGTATATAGCAAAATGGAAGCATTGATTTATCATTTCAAAGTGGTAATGGGCGAAACAGATATTCCAAAAGGTGAAGTATATCATTGTGTAGAAGGTGGCAACGGCGAACTCGGTTTTTATTTAATTAGCGATGGCGGCCGACAACCTTTCCGATTGCATTTTCGCCGTCCTTGTTTTATATATTATCAAGCTTATCCGGAGATGATAAAAGGAGCGATGTTGAGCGATGCAATTTTGACTATGAGTAGTATGAATGTGATTGCCGGCGAATTAGATGCTTAATATTTATGCTTATTTATTTTTGAAAAAAAGGAGAAATGACAGCAACTGAAGAAATAAAATTTAATGACGCAACCTTAGAAAAAGTGCAAGAAATCTTAGCACAATATCCGAAAGATAAAAGCAAATCGGCATTAATTCCAGTTTTACATTTAGCACAAGCAGAATTTGACGGCTGGCTTTCTGTGTCGGTAATGGATTATGTAGCATCTTTATTAAATCTCAAACCGATTGAAGTTTATGAAGTAGCCACTTTTTATTCGATGTTTAATTTAAGTCCGGTTGCCAAGTATTTAATTGAAGTTTGTCAAACCAGCTCTTGTTGGCTTTGTGGCGCAGAAGATATCATTCAATATTTAGAAAAAAAATTACAAGTAGAAGTTGGGCAACCAACTGCAGATGGCATGTTCCAAATAAAAAGAGTAGAATGTTTAGGTTCTTGTGGCACAGCACCGATGTTTCAAATCGGCGACAAATTCTACGAAAATCTTACTTTTGAAAAAATTGATCAAATTTTAGAGGAATTAAGAGCAGAAAATAAAAGAAGCAGATACGTTTAAAAATGAGCAAGAAATTATTACTGAAATACGAACACGTTCCGGGAATTAATACGCTTGAAGTCTATCGCCAACACGAAGGCTATAAAGCATTGGGAAAAGCATTAAAAACCATGCACCCGGATGATGTTTTAGAAGAAGTGAAAAAATCAGGCTTGCGTGGTCGTGGTGGAGCGGGTTTCCCAACCGGAATGAAGTGGAGTTTCTTGGCAAAACCGGAAGGTGTTCCGCGCTATTTGGTTTGCAATGCCGACGAATCTGAGCCGGGCACATTTAAAGATAGATATTTGATGGAACGCATTCCGCATATTCTTATCGAAGGAATGATTATTTCCAGCTATGCTTTGGGTGCCAAAACTTCGTATATCTATGTTCGCGGCGAATATTATTACATCATCAAAATTTTGCAAAAAGCAATTAAAGAAGCGTATGCAGCCGGTTTGTTAGGTAAAAATATTTTAGGTTCAGGCTATGATTTAGATTTATATGTGCATCCCGGCGCCGGTGCTTATATCTGCGGAGAAGAAACTGCTTTGTTGGAATCATTAGAAGGAAAACGAGGAAATCCAAGAATAAAACCACCATTTCCAGCTGTTGCAGGATTGTGGGGCTGCCCAACTGTTGTCAATAACGTAGAAACCATTGCTGATGTGGTTCCGATTATAAATGAAGGTGGCGAAGCTTTTGCAAAAATTGGAATTGGAAAATCAACCGGAACAAAATTGATTTCGGCATCCGGACATATCAATAAACCCGGCGTTTATGAAATAGAATTAGGGGTTTCGGTAGAAGAATTTATTTATAGCGAAGAATATTGTGGAGGCATCAGAAATGGAAAAAAACTAAAAGCTGTTGTTGCCGGAGGTTCTTCCGTTCCTATTTTACCTGCTGATTTAATTTTAAAAACAGCCAAAGGCGAACAACGTTTGATGACGTATGAATCGCTAAGTGATGGTGGATTTGCAACAGGTACGATGTTGGGCTCAGGTGGTTTTATTGTGATGGATGAAGATACTTCTATTGTGAAAAATTTATTTACGTTTGCGCGTTTTTATCGCCACGAAAGTTGTGGACAATGTTCGCCTTGTCGCGAAGGAACAGGTTGGATGGAAATGATTTTGCGCAACTTTGTAAACGGCAAAGCAAAAACTTCCGATATAGATTTGTTGTGGGATATTCAATCCAAGATTGACGGTAAAACAATTTGTCCTTTAGGTGATGCCGCATCTTGGCCGGTTGCCGCAGCCATTCGACATTTCAGACATGAGTTTGAAGAATATTGCAACAATCCACAAACAATAAAAGAAGTAAAACATTATTTCCGCTTCAATAATTTACAAGAAGTGTAATTTTTCGTCGTTGAATCTTTTCTTTTTATATAGAAGATATTATAGATGTTTTTAATCAAACAATAAATTAAACATCTAAATAATTCAACATATCCAATTCCTAAAAAGATAACTTGTTTTTACTAATAATCTGAATTAACTTATGTAAATCATTCTATCTTATTAAATTACATAAGTAAATACGAAATCAACATAAACAATCCTATTTTTATTTAAAATTATAGTATGGTTGATGCAGATGTTATTGTAATTGGCTCAGGGTTTTCCGGAATTGGAGCCGGAATTGAGTTGAAAAGAGCAGGCTTTAATTTCCTTATTTTAGAACGTGAAAACGATATCGGCGGCACTTGGCGCGATAATCAATATCCGGGCATTGCGGTAGATATTACTTCATTTACGTATTCTTATTCCTTCGCTCAAAATCCAAATTGGAGTCGTGTTTTTGCAAAAGGAAATGAGTTGTTTCAATACGCTCAAGATTGTGTAGATAAATATGACATCAGAGAAAATTTTCGATTTAATATTGATGTAGAAAAAGCAAGTTTTAACGAACAAAATTCTACATGGACGATATTTACAAAAAATGGAAAAACATTTACCTGTAATGTAATTATTTCGGCAACAGGCGCTTTAACCGATCCCAAATATCCTGAAATAAAAGGCATCGACAAATTTAAAGGCGAGTTGGTACACACAGCAAGATGGAAACAAGATATAGTGTTAGAAAATAAAAAAGTTGCCGTAATAGGAACTGGTGCATCAAGTGTGCAGTTAGTGCCAACCATTGCAAAAAAAGTAAAACAATTATTCGTTTTTCAACGCACGCCAATTTGGATATTTCCTAAACCGGACGCGCTCATTCCGGAATTAATAAAAACTATTTTTAAAAATGTTCCGATTTCTCAACGTATGGTTCGCCAATTTACCGACACGATTACGGAGTTAGTAATGGTAACAGGTGTTGTGAAATACAAGCAATTGCCATTTATTGTAAATGCTTTAGAAAAAGCTTGTTTGCAATATTTGAAGAAAGAAGTTAAAGACGAAAAAACAAGAGAAAAACTGACGCCTAAATATGGATTTGGTTGTAAGCGACCAAGTTTTTCAAGTACGTATTTTGCAACTTTTAATAGAAAAAATGTTGAATTAGTTACAGAATCTATTCAAGAAATAACAGCAAA
>JAGQYE010000016.1 GCA_020436225.1 Bacteroidota bacterium
AAAAACATTAAATAAATTACACATGATTTTTATTTACAATACTATCTATAAAACATTTGAAACCCCTGAGGATTTAGATGATTATGATATCTCTTCTTGTATTAAGATTAAAATGGTAGAACCTATAAAAATTCATGAATTACTAAATGAATGTGGATATAATGTTAAGGAGTCAGGTACACCTACTTTTGTTGATAATATAACTATTGCATATCCATTAATTCCGAGAGTAAATTTGTGCGTTATTGATTTAAATACTAACAAAGAAGTATCTGCTGATGGCGATGGTATACATGATGCGCTAAATAATCTAATAATGAAGCTTTAATGACTCATTAAAATAGTCACACCCTTTTAATGTAGGCTCTTGCAGTATCCTACACTTTAGCCAAACATATACTGCATCTATGGCTCGCAGCCCATTTTTTCTGTCATGCTTTTTGTAGCCAATACTATATAGCACATTGCTTTTTTAGTCACATCGTCATACTGAACTTGTTTCAGTATCTAAATCTTTGCGGTCTTTGCGTCTTTATGTGAAATAATAAAAAAGCAAAGCGCTATGCTTAGCTTCAAACAAAAAATCACGCCAGAAAAAAATGGTCTGAAGCTACTTAAACATAATGTGGTCTTATGGTACTGCCATCTTTTACCCTAATTACTCTGGCTGTTTCTTTAGCAGATGCCAACGATGTAATTAATAGTAGGATGATTATTACTGATTTAGAGAAAGTCCTTTTCATCAGTATAATTTAAAGAAGAAAGAATAGGGATACAAGCAGTCACTTCCGATGTATTATTTTCTTGCCGATATTTCCATCAATTTCCTTTTATTCCATACTATTATTATGTATATTATAAGTAGAAGAAGTAAACACAACACGAACTAATAAAAAAATGTATGCAATTATGGATAGAATTTGTATTTATCCCAAAGATGTTCAGCTAATCACAGGAAAGAGCGAACGATGGGGAAGGGAAATCATTAAAAAAATTAAGGAGAAGTTTAATAAAGAAGATCATCAATTAGTAACTATTGATGAATTATGCAGCTATTTAGGAATAGAGCCGGATGTGGTAAGAAAGATTTTAAGATAAATTTTAGGAAAAAATGAGTTTTGTTACCTATTTGTTACTCACTTTAATAAAAAATGACATAATAATTTGATTTTCAATCTTTTATGTCATTAAAGAAGTACCCGGGGCGGGACTCGAACCCGCACAACCGCGATGGTCACAGGATTTTAAGTCCTGCGTGTCTACCATTCCACCACCCGGGCGCAACTTTAAACAAAAAAAGGAGTTAGGAAACTCCTCATTATGAGCGAAAGACGAGACTCGAACCCGCGACCCTCACCTTGGCAAGGTGATGCTCTACCAACTGAGCTACTTTCGCATATTTTAAAGAACTTAACCGTATTTATCTAACGGACTGCAAAGATAATAATCTTTTTATTTTTAACAATAGAACGAGATTTTTTTTCTGCAATTTTTATTTTCTAAACAAAATTTGAACTTAGTATAACATAGGTTTACTTTTGTTTTAACCTCAACTACTTATTTTCACAGTTTTATAAGCCTGTTTATATGGAAAAAATTGTAGTCATAAAAATTGGAGGAAATTGCATCGATGATGAGGTAGCATTGTCGGCATTTTTATCAGATTTTGCTGCAATTAAATTTCCAAAAATTTTGATTCATGGTGGCGGAAAATTAGCTACGCAACTCGCATCACAATTAAATTTAGAAACAACCTTAATAGATGGTCGACGAATTACTGACGAAAAAATGTTAGATGTTGTAACTATGGTTTATGCCGGATTGATCAACAAAAAAATTGTTGCTCAATTGCAAGCAGCAGAATGTAATGCAGTTGGTTTTTGTGGCGCAGATGCCAATCTAATCCAAGCACATCAACGCGTAAACAATGAAATTAATTATGGTTTTGTCGGTGATATAGATAAAGTCAATGCTGATTTTTTAGTAGACTTATTAGATAAAAATTATACACCAATTTTAGCACCGATAACACATAATAAAAAAGGAATATTACTCAACACCAATGCTGATACTTTAGCCTCTTCCATAGCAATTGCCTTGGCACAGAAAAGTAATAAAGTAGATTTTTATTATTGTTTTGAAAAAAACGGTTTGCTGGCAAATGTGGATGACGACATGAGTTTAATTTCAGCTGTGAATATCCAAGAAATTGAGTTACTAAAACAAAATCAAACTATTACGAAAGGAATGATACCTAAAGTAGATAATATCAGTTTTGCATTGAAGAACGGTGTGGATAAAGTGGTTTTGTGTAATGCTAAACATATTGGAGAAATTTTTGAAGAAAATAGTATATTAGGGACCACATTCACCATAAAATAAAATGACCAAAAGAATAAACGAACCGGCTATTCCATGTCTTGATTTATTGAGAGATTTAATTGGAGTTGCATCTTATAGCAAAGAAGAAACAAATGCAGCTGCTGTAATTCGTAAATTTCTTAAAACCCATAAAGTTACGTTTGAAACAAATCAAAACAATACGTGGGCAAAAAATAAACACTATAATTTTCTAAAGCCTACCATCTTATTAAATTCTCATATTGATACAGTAAAGCCGGTGAATGGCTGGACGAAAGATCCTTTTAAACCAACCATCGAAGACGAAAAATTATATGGTTTAGGTAGCAATGATGCAGGCGCTGCATTAATTAGTTTATTAGCTACTTTCTTACATTTTTATGAGAAAGAAGATTTGAATTACAACCTCATTTTTGCAGCAACAGCAGAAGAAGAAATTTCAGGAAAAAACGGAATCGAATCCATAGAAGAGATAACATCTTCGTGTGCTTTTGCCATTGTGGGTGAGCCTACAGAAATGAAATTGGCAATTGCCGAAAAAGGTTTGATTGTTTTAGATGCCGAATTAAAAGGAAAGTCTGGTCATGCAGCTCGTAATGAAGGTTTAAATGCAATTTATTTGGCAATGGTGGACATTCAATGGTTCCAAAATTATCAATTTAAGAAAATTAATCCAGTTTTAGGACCAATGAAAATGACTGTCAGTATGATACAAGCCGGAACGCAACACAATGTAGTCCCGGATTTATGTAAATATACTGTTGATGTTCGCACTATTCCAGAATATAACAGTGAACAAATATTAGAAATCATCAACGACAACGTGAAAGCAACAGTAAAAGCTCGTTCTACACGTTTGCAGCCATCACAAATTGAGAAAGACCATATTCTTGTTAAAACGGCAGAAAAATTAGGTATAGAAATGTTTGGTTCTTCTACTTTGTCCGACCAAGCTTTATTGAAAATTCCAAGCGTCAAAATTGGTCCCGGAAAATCAGAGCGCTCACATACAGCCGACGAGTTTATTTATTTATCAGAAATTGAAGAAGGTCAAAATATCTACATTAAGCTACTCGAGCAAATTCTTTAATTTAGATTACCATTACTGATTGCTATTAGCAAGAGTATTCCTAAAATTTGGTTAAATATTTTGCGTTTAAATATTTAACCTATACATTTAACCATAATTTAATGTTAACCTTTAAAATTTAAGCTATGTCAGTATTAAAAGTAATCGAATTGATGGCAAGTTCCGATAAAAGTTGGGAAGATGCCACTAAAACTGCTATCAGCAAAGCATCTAAAACAGTGAAAAACATAAAAGCTGTTTGGGTAAAAGACCAAAGTGTTGCTGTTGACAAAGGAAAAGTAACGGAATTTAGAGT
Organism: Bacteroidota bacterium; assembly: GCA_020436225.1. Classification (GTDB taxonomy): domain Bacteria; phylum Bacteroidota; class Bacteroidia; order Chitinophagales; family JADIYW01; genus JADJSS01. The sequence goes on from JAGQYE010000016.1 coordinate 3,747, forward strand.
AACACTGAAAGCAAGTTTTGAAGTGAGTTAAGCTGAAATAAATCAGCTTTTAAATTGAAAAGGACACGTTTAAGTGTCCTTTTTCTGTTGAATTTATTTTCCAAAAATTTTATTCAAATCCACGCCCATTTTACTTATTATATCTTGAGCTTTTCCTTGTAAATCGGTAATGTTCATTTTGCTCATAATCTTTCCGAAATCCGGTTTCCCTGATGCATCTGTAAATTCAGTTTTAAAACGTTCAACTACTTCTGTTACCGAAAAATCGCGAACCTTTTGAGCTGTTTCTTTTGATAAACCTACTTTGGTTTCTAAATCATTGGCAACATTATCGCGCAATTTTTGAAATCCCGGAAAATTTTTAATGTCGTTGATGCCGTTATTCATCAACTCTTTAATGCCACTTAATCCGCCAGCCATTACATCTTCAGAAAAAAACTTTTTAAAATTTTCCAACAATACATTGGTACTTTGTGTGGTTTGGTCGGCACTTAATCCAAATTTTTCTTGAATTTGTTGTTGGATTTTTGCTTGGATGTCGTTGTATATTTCTTGTAACATATCGCTCTTTTTTTATACATCAAATATACTTTTATTCTTTAAAAATGGAGATTTTTTATAATTTTTTATCGAGAATTAAATTTGTACTTTCGTAGGATGTGTAGTAGAACACTTTATTTAATATGAAAATTCAATTTTGTGGAGCAGCTCAAACCGTAACCGGAAGTTGTCATTTAGTAACCTTAGATAATGGCACAAAAATTCTGTTAGATGCAGGCTTGTATCAAGGGAATGAAGATGAATTTGAAAGTTTTAACCAGCAATGGTTTTTTCAACCTTCAGAGATTGATATACTTATTTTATCGCACGCACACATCGACCATAGCGGAAGAATTCCAAAATTGGTAAAAGATGGCTTCAAAGGAAAAATTTATTGCACTTCTGCCACAAGAGATTTATGTGCAATTATGTTGTTGGATAGCGCACATATTCAAGAAAGCGATGCATTGTATGAGTCAAAAAAATTAAAGAAAACAGTTCAACCTTTATACACACAATATGATGTTAAAGCTTGTTTGAAACAATTTTTTACAATAGAATACAACAATTGGCAATCTATTTCTAAAGATGTTAATGTTTTATTTTCGGATGCCGGACATATTTTAGGCAGTGCTTGTGTTACGTTAAAAATAAAAGAAAATAATCAAGAAAAAATGCTTGGATTTTCCGGCGATGTTGGTCGATATAACCGTCCAATTTTGAATGATCCGCAAGTAATGCCATTGTTAGATTTTCTTATTTGCGAATCAACTTATGGCGGAAAAACGCACGAAGCAACACCACAAGATGACGATAAATTTTTACGAATCATAAACGAAACATGTGTTCAGAAAAAAGGCAAGCTCATCATTCCTGCATTTAGTGTTGGCAGAACACAAGAAATTGTTTATCGCTTAGATAAGTTTTTTACTTCAGGTAAATTAAATAATATTCCGGTGTATGTAGATAGCCCATTGTCGATGAACGCAACCGAAGTATTTATAATGCATCCCGAATGTTACGACGAAGAAATTTATGCTTATTTACAAAAAGATGAAAACCCGTTTGGATGGAATAATTTACATTATACACGAGATGCCAAACAATCTAAAAAATTGAATGAAACAAATGAAGCTTGTATTATTATTTCGGCTTCCGGAATGGCAAATGCGGGCAGAATTCGGCATCATATTTATCATCAAATAGAAAAAGAAGAAAATACAATTTTAATCGTTGGCTATTGTGCTGATGGAACACTTGGTCAACGCTTAACGCAAAAACCGGAAACCGTAAAAATTTTTGGAGAAGAAAAAAAAGTAAAAGCATCTATCGAAATTATTAGTGGCATGAGCGCTCACGCAGACGAACCGGAATTATTGAAATTTATAGCTAATCAAGATAAACAAAAACTAAAAAAAATATTTTTGGTGCATGGCGAATTAAAAAGGCAAAAGCTTTTTAAAAATGCACTTTTAGAGAATAAATATCAACAAGTAGAAATTCCGAGCTTAGGAATGGAATTTAATTTATAATAACAAACGATTTTTAAATGAAATCTTATTTTTATACATAAAAAGTAAAACATGGCAGAACAAGAAAAATTTGTAGAAACAATTCAACAAGGATATACATTTAAGGGTGCATCAATCGATATTGGTGGTGGAATGTTAGATGGCAAAGCAGTGCCGAATACGTTAGTGCGTTTACCATTAAAAACCTTAAACCGACATGGATTAATTGCCGGCGCAACAGGAACAGGAAAAACAAAATCTATTCAAACGCTTTCTGAAAAATTATCGGAAAATGGAGTTGCCGTTTTAATGATGGATATAAAAGGCGATTTTTCAGGCATAGCAGAACCGGGTGCATCCAATCCCAAAATAGAAGAACGCGTTGCTGCAATTGGCACAACATGGACAGCAAAAGGATATCCGGTGGAGTTGATGACCATTTCCGAACAAGATGGCGTTCGCTTGCGGGCAACGGTTACAGAATTTGGTCCTGTTTTAATATCAAAAATATTAGACCTCAATGATACGCAAGAAAGCATCGTTGCCATGGTGTTTAAATTTTGCGACGACCAAAATTTAGCACTGTTAGATTTAGAAGATTTGAAAAAAGTGCTACAGTTTTTAAATAACGAAGGCAAAGAAACATTTGAGAAAACCTATGGTTCAATAAGTACAGCTTCTGTTGGAACTATTTTTAGAAAAGTAATTGAATTGGAACAACAAGGTGCTCAGCTATTTTTTGGAGAAAAATCATTTGATGTAAATGATTTAATGCGCAAAGATGAAAATGGAAATGCCTTTATCAATATCGTTCGACTAACCGACATCCAAGATAAGCCAAAATTATTTTCAACTTTTATGTTGAGTTTGTTGGCAGAAGTGTATAGCAAATTTCCTGAACGTGGTGATGTAGAAAAACCGGAATTAGTTATTTTCTTAGATGAAGCACATTTGATTTTCGATAATGCAAGTTCAGCGTTGAAAGACCAACTCGAAGCTATAATAAAATTAATTCGCTCTAAAGGTGTTGGTATATTTTTCTGTACACAAAATCCGAATGATATTCCGGAAAGTATATTAGCACAATTGGGTTTAAAAGTGCAACACGCATTGCGTGCTTTTACGGCAAAGGATAGACAAGCAATTAAATTAGTGGCTGCCAATTATCCTATTTCTGATTTTTATAAAGTAGAAGATTTAATTACGCAATTAGGTATCGGAGAATCATTTGTTACAGCTTTAAATGAAAAAGGAATTCCAACGCCGTTAGTACATTGTATGATGAATGCACCACAGTCGCGAATGGATGTGTTGAATGCAGATGAAATGAAAGATAAAATCAGCCAATCAAAATTATATGAGAAATATGGCGAAGTAATAAATCCTGAAAGTGCTTATGAAATTCTTACACAAAGGATAGAAAAATCTGTTCAACAACAATCAGAAGAAACTCAGCAAGTAGAAACACCAACATCCAATAAAACAGGAAGAGCGCAAAAATCAACTTTAGAAAAAGTATTGAGTAGTAGTGTAACCAAACAAATAGCTCGTACCGCAACTTCCACATTAACGCGTGGATTATTAGGTGCTTTAAAAGGTATGTTTAAATAAAAAATCATGGCAACTATAAAACTTTCAAAAATTTCGACGAAAGCTCCAAAGAATTTGGATAAAGAAAAAACGAAAAAACAATCTGAAAAAATAATCGAAGAAATTTTTGAGTTGCAAGATAAATTGTACGCCTCAAAGAAAGGAAGCGTATTGGTGATCTTGCAAGGAATTGATGCCAGTGGTAAAGATGGTGTTGTAAAGAAAGTGTTCAGGAAACTCAATCCGGCAAATATTAAAGTGTATAATTTTAAGAAACCTTCAGAAGAAGAATTTGCGCACGATTTTTTGTGGCGATTACATAAGCTTGCTCCAAGAAATGGTGAAATTGTCATCTTTAATCGTTCGCATTACGAAGATGTATTAATTCAGCGCGTACACAATTGGATAGATAAGAAAACAGTTCAACAACGCTTTGATGCCATCAATGATTTTGAAAAATTATTGCTACAAAATGGAACTAAAATCGTAAAATGCTATATGCATATTTCTAAAGAAGAACAATTAAATCGCTTGGAAGAACGGAAAGTAAATCCAAAAAAAATGTGGAAACACAACGACAACGATTGGGAAGAAAGAAAACTTTGGGATAGCTATAGAAAAGCATATGAAGATGCGATTGAACATTGCTCGAAAGCGGCAAAATGGAACATTGTTGCCGTTGACCAAAATTGGTATAAAAAATATCAAGTTGCTACTTTAGTTCGAGATGCATTGAAAGAAATGAAATTAGAATATCCAAAACTCAAGACTTCAACTACAAAATAAAATGGCAAAACTTTGGCAAAAAAGTAATCAACTCGAAAATGAATTATCTAAAAAAGTAGAAAAATTTACAGTAGGTAATGATAGAATTTTGGATAGTTTATTAGCAAAATATGACGTTTTAGGCTCATTGGCACATACTAAAATGTTGAATAAAGTTGGCTTATTATCTGATGAAATTCTTGTTTCTGTTCAACAAGAATTAAAACAAATTTATAAAGAAATCGAATCAGGGAATTTCCAACTAAACGAACAAAGCGAAGATATTCATTCCGACATAGAATTTCGATTAAGCAACGGAAAAGCCATTCACACAGGCAGAAGTAGAAACGACCAAGTGTTGTTGGATCTTAAATTATTTTCGAGAGAGAAAATCCAATATATCGTAGAGCAAACAAAATCTTTGTTTGATTTATTGATTCAATTATCTGAAAAACACAAAAATAATTTGTTACCCGGCTACACACATTTGCAATTAGCAATGCCGAGTAGTTTTGGTTTGTGGTTTGCTGCTTATGCAGAAGGCTTGACTGATGATACGGAAAATTTGTATGCAGCATTTAAACTCGTCAATAAAAATCCGCTTGGTTCAGGTGCAGGTTATGGAAGCTCGTTTCCCTTAGATAGAAAAATGACAACAGCGTTATTAGGTTTCGATGATTTAAATTACAATGTCGTGTATGCACAAATGAATAGAGGAAAGATGGAACGTGTGGTGTTGCAAGCGCTCGGAAATATTGCTGCTACTTTATCTAAATTAGCAGTTGATGCAACGCTTTATTTAAACCAACATTTTGCGTTCATTTCTTTTCCGGATGTGTTGACGACAGGTTCGTCTATTATGCCACACAAAAAAAATCCGGATGTGTTCGAGTTGATAAGAGCCAAATGCAATAAACTTCAAAGTTTAGCTAATCAAGTAAATACTATTACCACCAACTTACCGTCAGGTTATCACCGCGATTTGCAAATTATTAAAGAAGATTATTTGCTTTCGTTTGATACTTTAATGGATTGTTTGGAAATGATGCAAATTATGATGAATAATATTTCTGTAAAAGAAAATATTTTAGAAGATGATAAATATAAATATTTATTTACTGTAGATAGTATCAATCAACTCACTCAAGAAAAACAAATTTCGTTTCGAGACGCATACATCGAAATTGGAAAACAAGTGGAAGTCGGCAAATATCAAAAACCAAAATCTATACAACATACTTTAATAGGAAGTATAGGCAATTTGAGTAACGTAGGAATTCAAAATAATATGGAAAAAGTGGTCGCTCAATTTCCATTCCAGAAAATCCAGCAAGCAATTCAAGAACTCGTAAAAGTTTAGTTATTCTTTTTTGGCAAAGTTTTTGCATAAAAGAATTATTAAACTTATTTTTAAAGAATAAAAAAAACAGAATGAGAAAAACGATAAGTATTTTGGTGGCCGGTTTGATGATGGCTACTTCAAGTTTTGCGCAAAGCGTAAACGATTTAGTTCCTAAGGTGATGGCTGCTATGGGAACAAAACAAGGAATGACGTATCATTTCTATGCACAAGAGCGTATGCACAATGGTAAATACAGTCAAAGTGATGTAGAGTTTACTGTTATTCCATCTCCGTTGCGTATTTTTGCTGTTGCCCACAAACCACAGTCAGCTCAATTAATTTATAATGCAGCAGTTTCCAAAGATGTACGTGTAAAAAAAGGCTTTAAGTTGAATTTAAGTCCAACCAACAGCCTTTTAATGAAAGGTGTTCACAATCCAATTACGAGAGCAGGATTTGCACAAATAAAACATATTTTACAAACAAATATAAATAATCATAAAGGTCAAAATTTAGAAACTTTCGTAGATATTGAAGGTACAGTTGTATATGATGGCAAACAATGCTGGAAAGTTGTAATCAAAGATCCTGATTATAAAATTACAACGTATAAAGTTACAGCAAGTGATAAAACAGTTTGGGATATCGGTCAAAAATTGGCAGTTTCAGAGTACAAAATTATGGAGTTGAATAATATTGACGATGACGACATTGACGCTGGTGATGTTATTAAAGTGCCTTCTTCTTATGCCAAAGTAACTACATTATATGTTGATAAATCTAACTATTTACCAATTTACCATAAAATGGAAGATGAAAAAGGTATTTATGAGATTTATGAATTCAAAGAGTTGAAATTAGGTGTGAATTTAACAGATGCTAATTTCCAATTCAAATAATAAACACAATTTTTAATAAAAAAAGGAACTCTTTAGAGTTCCTTTTTTTATACTTGATTATTTTCTAAGATAGTTTTGATAACGGCTTGTGTGGCATTTTCGCGGTTGGCTGCTTGTTGTATAACGATAGAATAAGCAGCATCTAAAACATCATCAGCAACGACTACATTTCTTCGTGCCGGCAAACAATGCATAAATTTTGCTTGATTGGTCAATTGCATTTTTTTGTCGGTTATCATCCAATCTTCATCAATAGGCAAAATTTTTCCATAATCAAGATATGAACTCCAATTTTTGGCATAAATAAAATCAGCATTTTTAAACGCTTCTGCTTGATTATATTCTATGTTTGCTTTGCCTGAAAATCGCTCAGCTAATTCATAACCTTTCGGATGCGTGATAACAAACTCAACATCAGCTTTATTCATCCATTCGGCAAACGAATTGGCAACACATTGTGGCAACGGCTTGATGTGTGGCGCCCAAGTTAAAACTACTTTAGGTTTTTTCTTATTGCTAAATTCTCGAATCGTCATTAGGTCGGTCAATGATTGCAATGGATGTACTGTCGCCGATTCCATATTGACAATTGGAACGTTTACATTTTCCAAAAATTTATGCAATACAAATTCGCTGTAATCTTTTTCTTTATCTGTCAAAGTAGGAAAGGAGCGAATGCCAATGATATCAGCATATTCAGAAATGACGGCTGCGCCTTCTTTGATATGTTCAGCCGTTGTGCCGTTCATTATTGCGCCATCTTCGTATTCCATTTGCCAACTGTCTTGCGTTAAATTTAAGATGATAGTTTGCATGCCTAAATTTTGTGCTGCTTTTTGCGTGGAAATTCTCGTTCTCAAACTTGAGTTCAAGAAAATCAACACCATCGTTTTATTTTCGCCGAGATGTTTGTAAGCAAATTTATTTTTTTTAATGTCAATAGCCTGTTGTGCTAAGACTTCAACATCGTTGACATCATTTACATTGAGAAAGTTTTTCATTAATAATTATAAGTAAAAGTTATGAATTCAAACATTGCTTCAGTGCAACAATTAGGCTGTCCACTTCATTTTTTCCAATCGTTAAACTTGGAAGTAAGCGAATCGTATTGGCATTGTTAGAGTTTCCAACAAAAATATGCTGCTCGTTTAATAACCTATTTCTCAAATCTTTAATCGGAAAATCAAACTCAATTCCAAGCATCAAACCTTTTCCTCTTATCGCTTTTATTTGTGGAATTGTTTGTAATTGTTCAAGAATATATTGCCCGATTTTATTGGCGTTTTCGATTAAATTTTCTTGTTCCATTACTTCCAAAACGGCTAAACTTGCTGCACATGCTAACGGTGAACCACCAAATGTTGTTCCTAATAATCCATATTTGGCTTCAAATTTTGGATGAATTAAAATGCCACCAATCGGAAAGCCATTGCCCATTCCTTTTGCCATCGTAATGATGTCCGGCTGTACGTTTGCAAATTGATGTGCGAAGAATTTCCCGCTTCTTCCAAATCCACTTTGAATTTCATCTGCAATAAAAACAGCATTATGTTCATAGCAAAGCTGTTGAATGAGTGAAAAAAAATCGGCATTGGGTTCATAAATGCCATTTACACCTTGAATAGATTCAACAATTACAGCGCAAATTTCCTTATTAGAAAATGCATCACGTAACGCTTGTTCATTGTTGAGTTCAACAAAAATTACATGACTGTCATCGTTTACTTTTGCTTTTATTTTTGGATTGTCGGTAATGGCAACAGCGCCGGAAGTTCTTCCATGGAATGCACCATGAAATGCAATTGTTTTTTTCTTGTTATTATGAAACGATGCCAATTTAAGAGCATTTTCTATTGCTTCGGCACCACTATTTACCAAAAATATATTGTAGTTATCATAACCGGAAAGCTGACCTAATTTTTGCGCTAATTCTTGTTGAATATCGAGCTTTACAGAATTAGAGTAAAATGAAAGTGCTTGAAGTTGTTCTTCTATTCTTTTTACATAATGCGGATGTGTATGACCAATTGAGATTACAGCGTGACCGCCATAAAAATCAAGGTATTCAGTGCCTTTAGCATCATATACAAAACAGCCATTTCCTTTTACAAGGTTGATATCAAAAACAGGATATACGTCAAATAATTTCATTTTTTATTTCAGATTTCAGAATTATGATTTCAGATTTCTACTTTCTACTCACTACTCAATTAGTACGCAGATGCTTTCAACCGCAAACCTTCATCTTCTTTAAAACCAAACATCAAATTCATGTTTTGTACGGCTTGTCCGGAAGCACCTTTTACCAAATTATCTACGGCGGAAATAATCATCAATTTATCTGCAAATTTTTCCAAATACAACAAGCATTTATTGGTGTTCACCACTTGTTTTAAATGAATATTTTTTTCGGAGATAGAAACAAAAGGAGCATCAGCATAGAAATCAGCAAATATTTTTTTCGCTTTTTCAAGATTGTCCCTAAAAGGAACATAAGCAGTAATGAGAATGCCGCGTGTATAATTTCCTCTGTATGGAATAAAATGGATGCTCGAATTAAAAGTCGTTTGCAGTTGTTTTATCGACTCTTGAATTTCACCCAGGTGCTGATGTGTAAAAGGTTTATACACAGAAATATTATTATTACGCCAAGAAAAATGTGCCGTTTCGCTCAAACCAACGCCGGCGCCGGTGCTGCCTGTAATGCCGGAAATATGTATATCGTTTTTTAAAAGTTTAGCTTTTGCCAATGGCAATAATGCATATTGAATGGCACTTGCAAAGCAGCCTGTATTGGCAACTAATTGTGCTTTTTGTATTTTTTTCTTGTTGAGTTCAGGTAATCCGTAAATAAATTTTCCTGCATTTTTTTTCAAACGAAAGTCGTTGCTTAAGTCGATGATTTTGGTAGTAGGCGAGAAGTGATTTTCTTGCAAAAATGAAGTTGATTTTCCATGGGGCAAACAAAGAAAAACAAGGTCAACGTTAGTTTGCAATTTGTCTGTAAACACGAGTTTCGTTTCGTCGATTAAATCGTTGTGTACTTCTTCTATTTTTTTTCTGGCTTGACTTCTGCTATAACAAAATTTGATTTTCACTTTTGGATGTTGCAAAAGTATGCGAATAAGTTCGCCGCCTGTATAGCCTGCAGCACCAACAATACCTACGTTTATCATAATTCTAAATTAATAGAAATAAATTAGGAATAGGAAAATGAGAAATGATGTTTGTGTTAATTGGTTGAAAATATTAAGATTTACGAGTTATCTTTTCATAGAGTTCGTTAGTGCTTATAAACTTATTCCATTTTTTTGAAATTAAATCATTTATAAGTTCTTTATCGCCAGTCCATAATTTGCCTTTTATATGTTCTGTTAATGCAACAAATTCTGTATCATCAATATCTACATCTTTTGTTATTTCTTCAGCAAAAAGAAATACAGAATTTGGAATGAGATTAATATTGATAAACTTTATTTTATTCGTAACTAATAAAATAATTCTATCTAAATCTTCATTCTTGTATCTACTATATTTTAGAATCTTGTTTTTATGAAGCTGAATTTCTTATAAAAGCGTTTCTGTTGAATAAAAATTTAGTCCGCTTTTAGGTTGAAATAAAATTCTACCAATTTTGGTATTGGTATTCAGGATTGCACTAAATGCAATGTTTGTATCAATTACGATTCTCATTTTTGAAGAAGTGCTTTAGTTCTTCTCCAACGATTTTTTTTAATTGATTTAACTAACTTATCAGCATCATTTTGTGTTGCGGTAGACTTTTTTGATAGTTCTTTATATTGTATCCAATCTGCAATATCTTGCAAGTCATCAATCTTTATTTTATTTGAAAGACGTATGATTATTTCATTCCCAATATTTTGAACAACCATAATGCTTTAAGTTTATAATCAAATATAACAAAATAAATTTATAAGACTAAAGACTTCTTATTGCTTATTCGCATTAAAAATATAGTCATTGAAGATTTTTAGGTTGGCTAAAAATACATCATTGCTCAATTTTTCTTCACTTGAAGTAAATCGGATTTTTATGGTGTCTTTATTAAAATCAGGTGTGATGAAATCTTCTTCAACTTTATTGACATTTTTAATTTCTAAGAAATGCAACAAATGATTGATGATTTGTTTGGCTTCTAAAACAGAATCTATCTTTACAGAATGCGTGATATTAGTGGCTTTCTCAAAAGAAGCAATTAAGGCTTTTCTATTGTAGGTCAAAGTTTGTTCCATGGAATTATTTTATTCTACAACAATAAAAAGTTCCAAAAAATTCCAAGCAACAAAAAAATAAATTAGTGTTTGCCCATGCCCATACTTTGCATGCGCTTCATCATCACTTTCATTTGGTCGAATTGTTTTACGAAAGCATTGACTTCTTGTATTGTGTTTCCTGAACCTTTGGCGATGCGTTCTCTGCGTTTGCCGTTTAAAATATCCGGATTTCTTCTTTCTTCAACAGTCATCGAAAAAATTATTGCTTCAATTTTTTTGAACGAATCATTATCGATGTCGATATCTTTTATAGCTTTGCCAACGCCTGGAATCATGCCTAACAAATCTTTGATATTTCCCATTTTTCGAATTTGATTGATTTGCTGTAAGAAATCTTCAAAGTCGAATTGGTTTTTGGCAATTTTCTTTTGTAAACGTTTGGCTTCTTTCTCGTCAAATTGTTCTTGCGCTTTTTCAACAAACGAAACGATGTCGCCCATTCCCAAAATACGTTGCGCCATACGTTCCGGATAGAAGATGTCTAATGTGTCTTCTAATTTCTCGCCTCGCGAAACAAATTTAATCGGTTTGTTTACCGTGTATTTTATGGACAACGCCGCACCACCGCGTGTATCACCATCTAATTTAGTTAAGACAACGCCATTAAAATCTATCTTTTCGTTGAAGGCTTTTGCTGTATTTACTGCATCTTGTCCGGTCATGGAATCTACGACAAACAACGTTTCTTGTGGTTGAATGGCTTGTTTTACATTGTAGATTTCCGTCATCATTTCTTCATCTACAGCCAAACGTCCTGCAGTATCCACGATGACAACATTTTGTCCTTTTTGCTTGGCATGTGCAATCGCATTTTGTGCAATTGCAACCGGATTTTTATTTTCTATCTCTGCATAAACTTCCACGCCAATTTGTTCGCCTAAAACTTTTAATTGGTCGATTGCAGCTGGTCGATATACATCACAAGCCACCAAAAGCGGTGTTTTGTTTAATTTGGTTTTGAGATAGTTGGCTAATTTTCCGGAGAAAGTTGTTTTACCTGAACCTTGTAAACCTGAAATTAAAATAACGGACGGATTTCCTTTTATGTTGATTTCGCTTGCCGTGCCGCCCATTAATTGCGTTAGCTCATCGCTGACAATTTTTACCATTAATTGTCCCGGTGCAACTGCTGTAAGCACATTCTGACCGAGTGCTTTATTTTTTACAGTGTCGGTAAATTCTTTGGCAATTTTGTAATTGACGTCAGCATCTACTAATGCACGACGAATATCTTTTACGGTTGCTGCAATATTTAGCTCGGTCAGTTTTCCTTGACCTTTTAAATTCTTAAACGCACTTTCGAGTTTATCCTGTAAGTTTTCAAACATGATTTATTGTGTGATAATTTATCAATTAGCTAATTAGCTAATTAGCTAATTAACTAATTAACTAATTGAAATAATTACTAATAATACGTCAAACGTTGTACTTTTCCAAAGTATTTTGCTAATCGAATAACTTGGCGTGTGTAGCCGTATTCGTTATCATACCAAACATATAATACAATAGATTTTTTATTTGGCGAGATTAACGTTGCCGGTGAATCTAAAATAGAAGCATGTGAATTTCCAACGCAATCGGTTGACACTAATTCTTGTGAGGTAGAGAATTCAATTTGCTCTACCAAGTTTCCGAATGTAGATGCTTCTTTTATAATTTGGTTGACTTCTTCAATAGATTCAACAGCACGAGACAAGTTTAAATTTAAGATAGCTAATGAAACATCGGGTGTTGGTACACGAACGGCATTTCCTGTGAATTTTCCCGACATTTCCGGCATTACTTTCGTGATAGCACTTGCTGCGCCGGTTTCTGTAATAACCATATTCAGCGGAGCAGAACGACCTCTTCTATAACTTTTGTGATAATTGTCTAATAAGTTTTGGTCGTTGGTGTAAGAGTGTACGGTTTCAACATGCCCACTTTCAATGCCTAATTTATCAGAAATTACTTTTATAATAGGCGATATAGCATTTGTTGTACAAGATGCCGCTGTAAAAATTTTATGTTCGTCCGGATTGTAGCTTAAATGATTCACACCATAAACAATATTTGGCAAACTGCCTTTTCCGGGCGCAGTTAATAATACTTTTGCAATTCCTTTTGCTTTTAAATGTGTGCTCAATTTTTCTTCATCTCTAAAAATGCCGGAATTATCAATCAACAATGCATCTTTAATGCTATATTGAGTGTAATCAATTTCTGCAGGATTATCTGCTGTAATTAAATGTATTTTATTTCCATTTGCGATTAGTGCTTTGTTCTCAAAATCTTCAGTAATAACACCGCGAAATTTTCCGTGTACAGAATCTTTGCGAAGCAAAGAAGAACGCTTTTTTATTTCTTCATCTGTATTTTTTCCTCGAGTAACAATTGCTTTTAACACTAATTGCTCGCCTTTTCCGTATTGTTGCAATAATTCACGAGCAGCTAAACGTCCAATTCTACCAAAACCAAACAATACAACATCAATTGGTTTTAGTTTTCTTTTTCCGGTTCCGTAGTCTTTTAATTTTTCAGCAATAAAAGCATCAATATCATTTGCCTTTTCATTTAGATATTGAGAAGCTAAAGTAGCCAAATCAATTCTTGCATTTTCGATATCCAATTTAGAGATTGCAGTGGCTAAGTTGACCAACATCTCAATAGTAATTGGCAAGTTTAAATGCATTTTTGCATACTCTTTATTGTTGAGCACTTCTGTATAGCGCGCATCAGCAATATTTCTTCTTAATACGATTAATTCTACATTTTTGTCTAACCATAATGTGCCGGCAATATTAATTAACTCTAAGGCACTTTTTTCTTTGGAAGTCCAATTGCTCATTTTGATTTTATTAGTTGTTAGTGATTAGTGATTAGTTAATAGTAAAATGTTTTTAATCTCTCATTTCTCATCTTACTACTTGATACTTACTACTTTCTACAAAAATTAGTTACCTAAATAGTTTTTCAAGAGTTTGCTTCTGGATGTTGCACGTAACTTGTTGATGGCTTTGTCTTTGATTTGACGAACACGTTCGCGAGTTAATCCAAATTTTTCGCCGATATCTTCTAAAGACATTGGATGCTCTACGCCGATTCCGAAGTAATATTTAATAACGTCTTTTTGTCTGTCGGTTAACGTGGACAACGAGCGTTCGATTTCTTTTCTTAAAGATTCTAAATATTCTAATTGTATATCAGTACGAGGAGCCGACGTATTTTCCAACACATCTAATAATGAATTTTCTTCGCCTTCTTGGAAAGGTGCATCAACAGAAACGTGTCGAGCTGCAACACCTAAAGTTGTTTCTACTTCTTCGCGCGTAATTTCTAAGATTTCTGCTAATTCATCTGCTGACGGTTCACGTTCAAATTCTTGTTCCAAGTTGGAAAATGCTTTGTTGATTTTATTTAACGAGCCAACTTTGTTTAATGGCAAACGAACAATACGAGATTGCTCGGCTAAGGCTTGTAAAATAGATTGACGAATCCACCAAACGGCATAAGAAATAAATTTGAAACCGCGTGTTTCGTCAAAACGTTGAGCGGCTTTTATCAAACCTAAATTTCCTTCGTTGATTAAGTCACTTAAAGTCAAACCTTGATTTTGATATTGCTTGGCTACAGAAACTACGAAACGCAAGTTGGCTTTCGTTAATCGCTCTAATGCACGTTGGTCTCCGGCACGAATGCGTTGCGCTAAGTCCACTTCTTCTTCCGGCGTAAGTAGGTCCACTTTTCCGATTTCTTGTAAGTATTTTTCTAAAGATTGGCTTTCGCGATTGGTGATGGATTTGGTGATTTTGAGCTGACGCATAATTATACTGACTTGTAAAGATTTAAAAGAGTGCAAAGGTAAATATTTTTCGCTTGAATGTCAATATTTTAATATTAGATTAACATCAACCTTTAATAATTTAATCGCTATTTTAGCAAAGTAATTCTTTTCATGATAAAACGCGTAGATAGAGTAGTATTAGGTAGCTTCATTTTGCCCTTGATTATTACCTATATTTTGACATCTTTCATTTTTGTCATGCAATTTTTATGGAAATACATTGATGACATTGTGGGCAAAGGCATTGAACTTTCTTTAATTGCAAAATTAGTGGCACTTTTTTCGTTAACTATTGCACCTATGGCATTGCCTTTGGCTATTTTGCTCGCATCTACAATGGTAATCGGAACGTTAGGAGAAAATAACGAGTTGACAGCCTATAAATCCGGTGGTGTTTCATTGGTAAGAGTAATGGGCAGTTTAATCGTTTTTAGTATTTTTTTAGCCGGATTTGCTTTTTATTTTTCCAATAAAATTTTGCCGAAAGTGCATTTGAAATTCTATTCTTTGTTATTCGACATTAGAAAACAAAAACCGGCATTAGATATCACAGAAGGCGTTTTTTATCGTGGAATTTCGGGTTATGCCATTAAAGTACAGAAAAAAGATAAAGACAATAAAACTTTGTATGGCATTATGGTGTACGACCATTCTGATGGGAGAGGAAATGATAATTTAGTATTAGCTAAGAAAGGAGATATTGCTTTGGGTAATTTTGGGAAATATTTAATTCTAACACTGTATGATGGCAGGCAATATTTGGACATTCAGAAAAGGTTGAACGACAAAGGTGAACAACAACAAGAACAAACCATTATGGAATTTAAAAAATGGCGCAAAATTTTTGATTTGAATGAATTTAAAATGACACGCACGGATGAATCCTTGTTTAAGTCGCATTATATAATGTATAGCGCGCATCAATTAATGCATGAAGCAGATTCGTTAGGAAAAAATATTGATAATATATATATTGATAATAAGAAAGTGAATGCTACATATTTTTCTGTATTAAAAAGTATAACAAAAGACACTATAATTCGCCCCAAAGCATTACCAACAGAATCGTTTGATATAAATAATGTTTTTAGTCGTCATATAACAGAACAATGTAGAATTAATGCACGAGGAAGTGTTCAAGGCATCATTAGTACTAATAATTCATTCTTGTCGGATTTAGACTATAAAGAGAGAAATTATGTGCAAGTTTATTGCGAATGGTACAAGAAATTCAGTTTATCTTTTGCTTGCTTAGTATTGTTATTTGTAGGCTGTTCCATGGGCGCCATTGTACGAAAAGGTGGATTCGGTACACCAATTTTAATTGCAGTTTTGTATTTTGTACTCTTTCACGCCTTAAATGTAATTGGAGAAAAGTTAGCTAAAGGCTTAATCATTCCTCCATTTGCAGGTATGTGGCTTTCCTGTTTGGTGTTAATGCCTATAGCTTTATTTCTAACATATAAAGCAAACCGAGATTCTGTTATATTTAGAAGTGAATGGTATGAGCAGTTATTTAAAAGATTTAGTTCGCTACTTGCACGTTATAAACAAAAAAGAGTAAACGATTGATAGTATTAGTGTTTGTATTTTGTGTTCTTTTACTGATGTATGCCTACATCTTGTATCCTTATTGGATTGCCAAAAGAGCAAAAGATAAAACGTTTAATTATTTATCATATTCTTTGAACGATATATTGCCCGATGTTTGTATAGTTATTCCGGCACATAATGAAGAAAAAATTATTGCTGAGAAATTAAATAGTATTCTGACGTCAACTTATCTTAAAGAAAAAATACACATTCTTGTTGGTTTAGATGATTGTTCAGATGCTACAAAATTGATCATCGAAAATCAATTTAATTTTCCGAATATAAATATTGTTGAGTTTGCTGAACGGCAAGGAAAACCTATGGTTTTGAACCAATTGATACAACAACATACAACAACAAATGTTGATTTATTAATTATTACAGATGCCAATATCATATTTGAGCAATCAACTATTTTTGAATTAGTAAAATATTTTAAAGATGAAAAAATTGGATTAGTAGATTCTGTGTTGATGGCAAAAATAAATCACAATAAAAGAGAAGAAATTTATTGGAAATATGAAACAGAATTAAAGATAAATGAGAGTTTGGTTTTCGGGAATATTTTAGGACCATCCGGCGCTTGCTATGCAATTCGTAAGAAATTATATATACCAATTCCAACAAATTTTGTTGTAGATGATTTCTTTATTGGTTTTAATATTCTTCAGCAAAAGAATAGAACGATTCTCAATTCCAATGCGATCTGCTTCGAAGATTTAATCACCAATTGGAAACAAGAATTTATGCGGAAAATCCGTATTTCAATGGGCAATTTCCAAAATTTATTTCACTTTAAAAAGTATGCATTTCAGTTGCATACTTCGGTTGGACTCATGTTCTTTTCACATAAAGTTATTCGTTGGCTGACACCGTTTTTTCTTTTGATAATTTATTACATTCTGCTATTAGAATTTACATTGCCTATCTTAATCGTAACTTTATGTTTACCTATTATTGACTGCCTTTTGTTTATTTTTGGTGTTGAATTTAAACCTTTACGGCACTTTCACTATTTTATAGTTATGAATATTGCCGTTTTTATCGGTTTTATTAAATTTTGTAAAGGAGTCAAATCAAATGTCTGGAAACCAACTGCAAGAAAATAAGCAAACATTAGACACCATTGAAAGTGCCATTGATGCTATAAAAAATGGAAAAATTGTAATCGTTGTGGATGATGAAGATCGTGAAAATGAAGGCGATTTTATTACAGCTGCACGCAATGCAACTCCGGAAATCATCAATTTTATGGCAACGCATGGTCGCGGTTTAATTTGCGCACCATTAATTGAAGATAGATGCGTTGAACTGCAATTAGATTTGATGGTCAACAGCAACTCTTCTCATTATGAAACGCCATTTACGGTTTCTGTTGATTTAATTGGAAATGGTTGTACCACAGGCATTTCGGCGTCAGACAGAGCGAAAACTGTGTTAGCTTTAGTTGATAAAAATACTAAGCCGGATGATTTAGGAAAACCGGGTCATATTTTTCCACTTAAAGCCAAGAAAGAAGGCGTTTTGCGTAGAACCGGACACACTGAAGCTGCAATAGATTTGGCAAGACTTGCCGGATTTGAGCCTGCCGGATTATTGGTTGAAATTCTGAAAGAAGATGGCGAATGTGCTCGTTTAACTGATTTGTTTCCAATCGCTAAAAAATTCAATATGCCAATTGTTTCTATTAAAGATTTAATAGAATATAGATTGCAACACGACAGAATGATTAAGCGCGAAGTAGAAGTGAAGATGCCAACAAAATATGGCGAATTCAAATTAGTTGCCTATAAACAAGTTGGTTCTAATGATGAACATTTTGCTTTAGTAAAAGGTGAGTGGCAAGAAAATGAACCGGTTTTAGTACGTGTTCATTCTTCTTGCATTACAGGTGATATTTTGGGCTCTTTGCGTTGCGATTGTGGTGACCAATTACATAATGCCATGAAAATGGTCGAAAAAGCAGGCAAAGGTGTTATCTTATATATGATGCAAGAAGGACGAGGCATTGGATTTATGAATAAGTTGAAAGCTTACAAGCTACAAGAAGAAGGTTTGGATACAGTTGATGCCAATTTAGCGTTAGGTTTTAAAGCCGACCAACGCGATTTCGGTATTGGTGCGCAAATACTGCGCGATTTGAATATTACAAAAATGAAGTTGATTACCAATAATCCTAAGAAAAGAGCAGCACTTAAAGGTTATGGTTTAGAGATTGTTGAAAATGTGCCGATTGAAATTGCACCAAATCAACATAATTCAAAATATTTAGCTACTAAGCGCGATAAAATGGGACACGAAATCGGTAAATAATGTAGCTGATTTTTGTTCTAGGAATAGGAGAAAAGATACTTAAATATTTTCTTTTTAGCAAACACTTTATTTCAGATTATTTTTGGTGGAATCACTTTCTGTTTCCGGAGCTTGTAAGCTATTGTCTGTTTTAGTATTGTCTTTGTTTTCCTTTTTCTTCTTTCTTTTCTCTCTTAATTGAAATAAATCTTTGAAGCTATCGAAATCTTTTTGGAAAGAAATGGCGCCACCTGTTCGAATTCTATCTTGGTTGATGATGTCGTAGTTGGCTGTTCTGGCATACGTTTTCAAACGAATTCTACCATCAGGTGTAACCAAATATTCCAACATAAAATCGCCAGCAATGTATGCGTTATTTGTCGATTGACCTGTAATATTTGTGCTGGAAGTGCTTCCAAAGTTTACATTACCACCAATAGATAAAATGATTCTGTTGCCTAATAATTCTTGTTTATAACTAAACCCAAAATTTCTGGAGTCTTTCGATTCTAAATCTGAGAGCAATAAATCTATGGAAGCTCCTTTGATAACGCTACTCAATCCACGCGTTAATAAACTGGATAATTGAGCCGATACCAATTGTGTAACTGAGTTGGAAGCTCCAGTGAATTTTTGATCACTTGAACTGCCTGTCGGATAGAAAGTATTAAATAACAACAAGAAAACTGCTTGATTATTTCGCTCATTTTCATTGTTATTTATTTCATCTAATTTTCTTTTTAAATCATCAGATTGTGCTGAAATACTGCCTGTTGTTGGTGTAATTTTAAAAGCAATTTCAGGTTTCTCTAGAGTTCCATCTATCAACAAATTTAAATCAATAGGAAAAGTTCTGTTGCGCATTGAGAACGTGCTGTCAAACAGATTTTTTACGGAAGCTGATTTTACATTATATAAAGCTGTTATGTCTAATTCAGCTTTCATTGGATCGCCGACAAATGCAATGCTGCTGCCCGGTTTTATATTAAACGTTTTATTTAAAACACCTTGAAAACTAAAGTCATATTTTCCTTCAGTAAGATTGTAATTTCCATTAAGAATTAAATCTCCTTTTTTGCTTAATACAAGGTTTAAGTTGTCGCTGTAACCTCTTCCAACAATTTTATCGTTAGTGTTAGGATCTAAGATGATGTTGACTTCAGCATCAGGTGTAGCTTCAATATTCATATTGATATTAATGCCATTTATTTTTGATTTGTATTCTGTTTGTTTTTCAGTTTGATTAGGATTAACGAATCGAATAAAAGTATAACCTTTGTCGGCAGCTTTTTCTGTAACAGGTAAGTTGAAAACAGTATTTTTCATGGTTTCCATCCTTGTTATATCTATGTTTAAATTGCTAAAAGGACCATCAATATCTACTTCGCCTTTTGCAAATACATTTCCATAGAAGTCGTGATTTTCTTCATACGTTGTATGCATAAAATTATAACCACTTGGTGCGCTTAAATGTGCTTTATCTACTTTCCAATCTTTAAATCCGGTATGTAATAATTTTCCACTGAGTAGTGCTGTGTTTCCATAGTTATCATAAAGCGTAATATCGCCAAAATCAAAACCTCTGCTGTTGAGTTCAATTTCTTCATTGGCCATCTTAAAAGTGGTACCGAGATAGCGCAAAATCAATTCTGCTGTGTCAATGACTTGTACTTTCCCATTGAGTACCGGTTTTTTAATATTTCCGGAAACGTTGACTTGCCCTTTTACAAAAGCTCTTGGAACTAATAATTCTTTTTTCAATAGTGTTTCTAAAAAACTCAGATTCAACCGTTCGATTTGAGTGTTTATATCTAATTTTTCTTTTCCTTTAACTTGCATATCGTAAGTTCCATCAAAAGAAAGTTGATAGTTATCATCTTCAATGGTACCACCTGCTTCTACTATTTTATTGCCTTTTCTTCCGTAAATGCCATCTAAGCCGATGTATTTTACTTTATAATCCAATACTTGAAGATTGTTGATTACTACATCAGCATTAGCTTGTAGTTTGGTCAACATATTTTGAATACTGAGCGTGCCCGAAAGTGTTCCTTGTTTAACGATGCCGGCGCTATCTATCAATTGATAAAGGTCGGATAACTCTAAATTTTCAATATTTATTTTTGCTTCAGAAAGAGAATTTCGTCCGTTTTGAATATTTATTTTTTGATTGCCTTGTACAACAGAAATGTTTTTAGCGATGAAAGTGCTGTCCACTATAGTTAATTCATTGCCTTGTTCTATTTGCCAAATTTTGTTGTTTAATTTTAATTTAGAATCGATGATTTTAGCGATGATGGAATCCTTGTTGAAATCAATAATTGAAAGAAGACGAACAGAATTTGAGGCTGAGTCATCGGAAATTTTCAAGTTGGTAAGTAATTGTTTTAAAGAACTGTTTAAGCTAAGGTTGATATCATTGATGCCTGTTTTTTTAATCTGTACTTTGTCGATATTGCCATTGATTAAAAGTTCATCGTTATTAGTATTTCCATCAATTGAAATGCGATTAAAAGCGATGTCGCTATAATTTGCAGAATCCATTACTGCATTTAGGTTGAAAACGTTTTGCGTAGTATTTATTGATGTTTTTAAGTCTAAAGCACTTAAATATTTTAATTGAGGAACAAAAACTTTAATTAAACCAAAGTCAGATTTTAAATTGACATGTGCATCTATTTGTTGCGCTTCGGTTAATTTTAAATCTTTAGGTTTAGGTTTTATTAATTTTGAATAATTACTCAAGAAAACTTTTAGAGAAGGCACCAACGTTAATGGATTGAATTTTCCATTTAGATTAGCATTAAATTGATCAGATGTTAGTGAATAATTTTTTGTAACACCATCATTCTCTAAATTGATATTGACATCCGAAAGTGCCAAAATATTTTTATTATTTTGAAAGATGATATTGCTGAATTTTCCAACGCCAAATAAATCATTTATATTTTTTCCAACGCCGTGAACTTCGCCATCTAATGAAATCATCAATGAATCTTTCGTGAAATTGAGTTTATTTAAATCAGCATTTTTTATGCTTGTAACAAAATCATATTTTGGAAGTTTATCGTTGAAATCTGCTGTTCCGTTAAAATCCACTAAGAAACATTCATCATCAAAAAATGCTTTTCCCGTAAATTTTTTCCGGTCAATAATTCCATCAATATTTATTTTATCAAAAACATATCCGTTAAAATAAAAATTGCGCAAAATGCCATGTAATTTGGTATTCAGGTCTTGAGTTTTAAATCCGTTTCCGTTCGCATCAATGTCCACATCAACTGTTCCAAGTAGTTTTGAATTTCCTGTCAGTGTTGCTAAATTCAATTTTTTTGCTTGTATTTTTCCTGAATATTTAGGTGCTTTTCCTTTTGGAAAACTCATTTGAACATCAGTTATTAAATCGCCTAAATTTTCTGTTTTTAAAATTCCTTTTGCAACAAAATCGTTTGTAAAGCCAAAGAATGTACCATTAAATTGGATATTTCCGGCATTGTCCACTTGTTTTGGAATTTTTACGAATGTTAGTAATTGCTTTAATTCGTTGGAATTTGTTTTGAGTTGGTGTATATCTAAGTCAAATAAAGTTTGACTGATTTTTGGTAATCCTTTAATGTTTCCGGTGATTTCCAAAACACTGTTTTTGCCGGCTTCTATATGTAAATCTTTGACTCTTAAATTAGCTAATCTTCCTATTATATTGCCCTTAACTTGTAAATTTTGAGGAATATATTTTTTTACTACCGGCGCAAAAAGAGCAACATCTTCAGCCCTTGCTTGAATCTTATCTATATTAGCCTTGAGTGTTACTGCATTGCTGAAATCACTGAAAGAACGCCATTCGTCATCAAATAAAAGAGCATAATTTCCACGCAAAGTTGATTGGTTGAAATCAAGAATTAAATTGTCTGTGTAAATTCCGTTGTTATCTAATAAAACATTCGATTGGAAATCTTTTATGTTCAAACCATCATCGCAAATAGCGTCAAGGTGTTTCAGATTTACATGCATGCCGGTTGAATCCCATTTATAATCTTTTACATCTACATTGATGTCATGGATGTTCATTTGGCTAATCAAAAAATTACCTGCTTTCTGGTTCTTATTTTTAAAATCCATCGCATGATGTCCATTTGTCATAGTGAGTTGGTCAACCGTAATATTCAGCTTTTTCCCTAAACCTTGCACGTCAAAGCCTTTGCTTGGTTTTTTCGATTTTGGTTTGTTGACTTCATTATAATCTGTTAGTTTATAAAATGGATCGACTAATTCTACTTTCTTGGCATCTATTTTTAAGTGTTGAAGATTCAATTCTCGAACATCGACAAATATTTTGGTGAATTGAATATCCATTCGTTTATCTGTATGCGGATCATCTAAAATAATTTTTGAATTCGTCAGCAATAATTTGTTTAATCGCAACTCTAATGGCTTGCTTTTTGCTTTTTTCTTCGATTTATCTTTCGAAGTAAATTGTTCTAATAAAAAATGAAAATTATAAACGCTGTCATTTATTCCTCTATAGCCATAAAAACGAACACCATCTAAGGCAACATTATCTATATAGATTTTTTTATCGCGAATATTTCTGATTTGGTCAGTAATTGTTCTGCCTAACATTAAATCTACGTCCAATTTTTTGGCGAACAACAATGTATCATTCTTGCTTTTTTGTGAAGAAAAGTAAACATTATACATTTCTACGGTTCTAAAAAAATCAATACTTACTGAGTCAATTTTGACATTGCTGTTTAGTTGTTTTGATAAATAATCACTTACTTTGTGGACGATATAAGTTTGAAATTTTGGTTGTTGGATGAGATAAAAAGTACAACCAAAAATAAGGAACACCAATAGTAGAATTACTAGAAATGTTCGGAGTATATATTTGAGAAAATTTTTCAACAGAATAAAACTAACAAAGGTACAAAATTAACGATAAATAATGCCTGAAATTGCACTCTTAGCTATTGAATCTTCTTGCGACGACACCTCAGCTGCAGTCTGCATTAATGGGCAAATTGTTTCCAACTTAATTGCCAACCAAAAAGTACACGAACAGTATGGTGGTGTAGTGCCGGAAATGGCGAGCAGAGAACATACTAAAAACATTGTTCCGGTTGCAACAGAAGCATTGAAGAAAGCAAACATTTCTTGGCAAGATTTGAATGCTATCGCTTTTACACGCGGACCGGGTTTAATGGGTTCTTTGTTGGTGGGCGGAATTTTTGCAAAATCATTAGCACAAGCTTTACAAATTCCTTTGATAGATGTGCATCACATGCAAGCACATGTATTGGCACATTTTATTGATGAACCCAAGCCTAAGTTTCCATTTTTGTGCTTGACGGTTTCCGGCGGGCATACGCAAATTGTGCTGGTTAAAGATTATTTAGATATGCAAATCATTGGCACTACTATAGATGATGCTGCAGGTGAAGCTTTTGATAAAACAGCCAAAATGTTGGAGTTGCCTTATCCGGGCGGACCATTAATTGATAAATATGCGCAATTAGGAAATTACAAGCGATTCAAATTTTCAGAACCTCAAATTGATGGTTTGAATTTTTCTTTTAGTGGATTAAAAACAAACGTGTTATATTTTCTGCAAAAAGAAATAAAGCAAAATCCAAATTTTATCCAAGAAAATTTGAATGATATTTGTGCTTCTGTTCAACATACTATTGTACATATTTTGATGAAAAAGTTGACACAAGCCGCTCAACAAACTGGTATTAAAGAGATTGCGATTGCCGGTGGTGTAAGTGCTAATTCAGGTTTAAGAACAGCCTTACAACAACTCGGCGAGCAAAATAATTGGAATACATATATTCCTCAATTTCAATATTGTACAGATAATGCCGGAATGATTGCTATAACAGCCTATCACAAATATCTAAAACAAGAATTTTGTGCTTTAGATATTCCAATAAAAGCGAGATTAGAATTTTAAATAAGAAAAAAGAAGCATGCAACGCATAAAAATTGAACCGCCTAAAAAAAGTCTATTCAAATATTCATTTACGATAAATGAAGACGATATAAATATGGCAAACCATGTTGGCAATGAACGCATTTTAGTGTTCGCCAATACGATTAGAGAAAAAATGTTTCAGCATTTGCAATTAAATTTATTGAATACAGAAAGTGGAATTATAGTTGCCAACCATAGCATTGTTTACAAATCAGAAGGATTTCTGGGAGATGCTATTTCTTGTGTTGTCGGAGTTGAAAATATGTCAGAATGTAGTTTCGACTTAATTTTTCACTTTATCAAAAATCAGGAAAAAACATTGGCGATGGTGCGCACAGGTTGTGTTTATTTTGATTACATCAATCGAAAAATTCATCCACTTCCTGAAAGTTATATCCAAACATTCAAGTAGGATTTAAAATCCCCACATCATCGGCTCAATAATTTCTACACTATGTCCGTCCGGATCTCTAAAGTAAAATGACTTTTTTCCGCTTTTCCATGTAATTTCATCTTCTATATCAATATTGTTTTTTATTAAATAAAGCTTCCAATCTTCGTATTCATTTGCTTTACATTCAAAAGCAAAATGCTGAATGCCCATAGCTGCATGCGGTGGAGGAGATATTTGATTTTTTGTTTTTTCAGTATCAAAACAAAGTAATAAATCAGTTCCCACTTTGAAAAAAATGAGTCGCTCATTTTCCATGATAATATCAAATCCTAAAAGCTGATGATAAAAGTTTTTAGTCTTTGCCATGTCTGTAATGTTGATTGAAGTTTCTTTGATTTTTTCTAACGTTAATGCCATTACTTTCTTTTATTTTAAGATAACATTATTTCTTATTTTTTTGTTGATTTTCTATCTCACAATGCCTCGCTTTCTGTTATTTTAGATACTTTTATTAAAAGTAAAATTTATTATGCCATTTTCTGCCCGCAAACGCCAACAATATTTAGAACAATTAGAAAAGGATGATTTTGATTTATTAGTTGTTGGTGGTGGAATAACCGGAGCGGGAATTGCATTAGATGCCGTTTCAAGAGGCTTGAAAGTTTGTTTGGTTGAAAAGAAAGATTTTGCTTCCGGAACAAGTTCGCGTTCTACTAAATTGATTCATGGTGGTTTGCGCTATCTAAAACAATTGGAATTTGGAATCGTGCGCGAAGTAGGTCAGGAGCGTGCTATCTTATATAAAAATGCACCGCACATCGTTTTACCTGAACGAATGTTATTGCCCATTATTTCCGGTGGCTCACTTGGTAAATATTCAACTTCCTTAGGTTTATATGTTTATGATAAATTAGCAGGTGTTGAGCGTGAAGAAAGACGCAAAATGCTTTCTAAAGAAGTAACTCTGCAACATGAACCTCTTTTAAATTCCACTATTTTAAAAGGTGGAGGTATGTATGTAGAATATAGAACAGATGATGCGCGTTTGACAATTGAAGTGCTAAAAACAGCCGTTGAAAAAGGCGCTTTGTGTTTGAATTATGTGGAATTGGAATCATTCACCTTAAATGAAAAACAAAAAGTTAACGGCGCAGTTTGTAAAGATGTTTTTACAAAAAATGAAATAAAAATAAAAGCAAAGAAAATTATCAATGCTTGCGGACCTTGGGTTGATGAACTAAGAAAGAAAGATAATTCACTAAAGAAAAAAAGATTACACCTTACAAAAGGAATTCATATTGTCATCACAAAAGAAAAGTTGCCGATAAAACAAGCCATCTATTTTGATGTGGAAGATGGTCGAATGATTTTTTCAATTCCAAGACAAAACAAAGTATATATCGGCACCACAGATACCAATTATTCTGAAGATAAAGGCACACCACACGCAACTAAAGAAGATGTCTTGTATTTGTTGAGTGCTACTAATAAAATGTTTCCTTCTGCCAACTTAAAATTGGAAGATATTGAAAGCACTTGGGCTGGACTTAGACCTTTAATTCACGAAGAAGGAAAATCGCCATCAGATTTATCTCGCAAAGATGAAATTTTTATTTCCGATTCTAATTTGATTTCTATTGCTGGTGGAAAATTAACCGGATTTAGAAAAATGGCAGAGCGCAGTGTAAACGTGGTTTGCAAACAACTCAAACTCGAAGAAGGTAGAAATTTTCCAAAATGCAGCACAGAATTTATTAAGTTGAGTGGCGGTCATTTAGAAAAATATCACAACGATTTTGCTATAGATTTACAAGATGATTTTAAGCAATTTTATTTAGATGATGTTTTACATTTAGTATTAAAATACGGAAGCAATACCGAATATATTTTAGCTTCCGCACAAACCAATTTTAATAACGATTTACTTTTAGCTGAAGCAGATTATTGCTTGGAAAATGAAATGACAAACAACATTTCAGATTTTATCATTAGAAGAACGGGAAGATTGTATTTCGAGCGACCTTCAATAGAAAATTATAAAGAACAATTACACCAATTCTTTAATACACAACTCAATTATTCGGACACTTTTGCTGCAAAAAATCTCGACGATTTTAACGCAGAATATTATTTATCAATAGCATTCTCTTTGTAAAAACTTGTTATAACAAGTAATTTTTTTCAACTAAAAAGATGTAACTTTGTTCATACATTAGATGAAATCTTTTGTTATTTCTTTCATTTCTAATACGCTAAAATATGGCTAATAAAATCGCAACTATAGCATTGCCGAACAACGAACCTATTTTAGGCTATCTTCCAAATAGTCCTGAACGTGCTCAACTGAAACAAGAATTACAACGAAGAAAAGGAACTGTGCTGGATATTCCAATGGTCATCAACGGAAAAGAAATTCGTACGAATGATTTAGTAGATATTTTTCCGCCACACGAATTAGCACATAAACTTGCACATTACCACAAAGGCAACAGCGAACACGTTCATCAAGCGATAGATGCTGCATTAAATGCCCGACAAAAATGGGCAAACATGCATTGGGAAGATAGAGCTTCAATTTTCCTCAAAGCTGCCGATTTAATTTCCGGACCTTATCGTGATTCCATAAATGCAGCAACGATGTTAGGTCAATCCAAAAATGTTTATCAAGCAGAAATTGATGCCGCTTGCGAGTTAGCCGATTTCTTGCGCTTTAATGTGTATTTCGCTTCGCAAATTTATAGCGAGCAACCAATCTCTACTTCAGGCGTTCGAAACACAATTGAATATCGACCTTTGGAAGGATTTGTGTATTCGATTACGCCATTTAATTTTACAGCCATTTCGGGCAACCTTTCGGTTTCTCCGGCATTGATGGGCAATGTGGTTGTTTGGAAACCATCTAACACGCAAATTTATTCTGCTTGGACAATTATGGAAATTTTCCAAAAAGCAGGCGTTCCGGATGGCGTTATCAATATGGTATTTGCGGGTGGTGCTGAAACAACGAATGTTATTTTATCTCATCCCGAATTTGCAGGAGTACATTTTACAGGCTCAACCGGTGTGTTCAATCAAATTTGGGAAACCATAGGAAGAAACTTACATCTTTATAAAAATTATCCGAGAATTGTGGGCGAAACAGGTGGCAAAGATTTTATTTTGGCGCACCATTCTGCAGATATTGATGTGTTGTCAACCGCCATTTTGCGTGGTGCTTTCGAGTATCAAGGGCAAAAATGTTCAGCTTGTTCGCGTGCATATATTCCAAAATCTATTTGGGATAAAACTTGGGAAAAGATGTATGCTTCATTAAAAACGTTTAAGATTGGCAACGTAGAAAATTTTACTGTGATTATGGGCGCCGTTATTTCTGCTGATGCTTATAATAAAATTGTCAGTTATATCGAAAAAGCAAAATCAAATCCGGATAATATTTTGATGTTTGGCGGCAATTACGACAAGCGAAAAGGTTACTTTATCGAGCCGACAGTAATTTTGACAAAAGACGCAAAATCGTTGACTATGCGCGAAGAAATTTTTGGCCCGGTTTTAACGATTTATGTATATGAAGACGAAGAAATCGACGATATCTTACATTTAGTAGATACTACTTCCGAGTATGCTTTAACCGGAGCAATTATTGCGCAAGATACTTATGTAATTGAGAAATGGAAACAAGCATTGACCAATAGCGCCGGTAATTTTTATATTAATGATAAGTGTACAGGTGCTGTAGTTGGGCAACAACCGTTTGGTGGCGCACGTAAAAGTGGAACAAACGACAAAGCAGGAAGTAAATGGAATTTATTGCGTTGGGTTTCGCCAAGAACTGTCAAAGAAAATTATTTACCAGCTAAAGATTATAATTATCCTTATATGAGTGAAGAGTAATTTTTTTAGAGTTAAATTTTCTTTTTATTTCTCTCTATATTTTTTACTAACTAAAAATAGTGATTTTTAATTTTTATCTTCGTGAATGAAAAAATCGCTTCCACTCTTTTTGTGCTTATTTTTTGTTTGCACTTATTTTATTAAAGCAGAAAATAAATTCTTAGTTAGTTACACATTAGTTAAAAGTCATACTAAAAAATCCATCAAAGCACTTTGGAAAAAACACCATATTCCTAAGATTGTAATGCCGGTTAAAAACGACGTTGACATTTACGAAATTATCTACAAAGCAAAATGGATTGACAGTTCTTGGATAAAATGTTCAGGCATATATTATGTACCCAAAAACACCAAGAAGTTGCCGCCGTATATGATGTTTGGACATGGAACGCAAATAAATAAACAAAGAATAGTGAGTGATGAAGATCCGCAACAAGGCATTTGTTTAATGTTTGCTGCTGATGGTTATGCCGCTTGTTATCCCGATTATTATGGAATTGGAAAAGGTGAGAAGGAGCACTTATACCAACATGCATGGTCAGAAGCCATGGCATTTATTTATATGTTGTATGCTGTTGATGAATTAAATAAAGAAATTAATTTAAAAACAAACGGACAATTATTTTTAACCGGCTATTCGCAAGGTGGTCATGCATCGTTTGCTGCACAAAAATATTTGGAAGCGCTTAATGATCCAAGATTTCAAGTTACGGCTACTTCGCCTATGAGTGGTGCTTACGATATGACAGGAGAACAGGAAAAGTATATGTTCCAAAAATATCCGCGACCTTTTTATTTACCTTATCTTTTAATTTCTTATCAAGAAGCCTATCATATTGTAGATGTTGATAATATATATAGCATTTTTAAACCGCCTTTTGACACGTTGTTGCCGAAATATTACATCAATAATTACGATAAAACATTAGATGATTTAGATAAATTAATGCCTAAAGTTCCGGCACAAGTTTTAAAAGATTCTATTGTAGAGGCTTATGTAAACAATCCGAACCATCCATTTAAAATAAGATTAAGAGAAAATAATTTGACCAATTGGAAACCCAAAGCGCCGGTTCAATTTTGTTTTTGTAAAGGCGATAGAGAAGTAAATTATAAAAACTCAATTGTTGCATATAACACGATGAAATCGCTTGGTGTAACTAAAATAAAGTTGAATAATCTCAGCGATAAATTGGACCACAATACTTGCGCACCATTTGCTGTATTAGCTACTAAATTTTATTTCGATAGATTTAAAAAACACGGCGATAATCCTAAGATGAAAGATGTGCCCAAATTCTTGAAATCCTTAAGCAATATTGTAAAAAGGAAAGAAGAGAAAAAATATTTAGAATCCGGAAAAGACGGTATTCGTTATTGATGTTTGAAGCCATGTCATGTTTCATGTCCACACTGAAGCCATGGTTTTTATCCACTCAAAATATATACTTAGTGTACTTATTGCCTTAGTGGTGAATTTAATTAGCGAATGTGGAAATGAAGTAATGAAATAATGCTTAGTGAACTTAGTGCCTGAGTGGTAAAAAAATAAACATAAATTACATTATTATTTCAAATTTTTTTTGGATGATTACCAATAATTAATTCATTTTTTTTCTTTTATAATAGTTAATTCATCCATAAAATGTACATTCCTTATTATTGCGTATTTTGTGCAAAATAGTTGTTGCGATGAAAATAAAAATCTGTGGCATGAAATATCCGGAAAATATTCAGGCTGTTGCCGATTTAATGCCGGATTATTTGGGTTTTATTTTCTATGAAAAATCAAAACGCTATGTGTTGTCAAATGACAATAATACATTCTCTGATTTTATGTTTGAAGATAGTTTACGTGTCCAAAAAGTAGGTGTTTTTGTCAATGAACCCGTTCCAAATATTATACGTATTTCTACAGCGTATGATATACAAACATTGCAATTGCACGGCGATGAATCACCTGAGTTTTGTGAAGAATTGCGCTGGTTAGGCTATACGATTATCAAAGCATTTGGAATAGACGATACATTTGATTTTTCTATTTTAGGTGAATACGAAAATGTATGCGATTATTTCTTATTCGACACAAAAACCAAAGATTATGGTGGCACAGGCAAACATTTCGATTGGAATTTATTGAAACAATATAAATTAACTAAACCTATTTTCTTGTCAGGTGGATTGGAAATGCAAGATATTCCAACTATTCACGATTTATTAAACGATATTCCTATTCATGCCTTAGATTTTAATAGTAAATTGGAGATGGATTTCGGGTTGAAAGATGTAGAAAAATGTAGAGATGCAATCAAGCAATGTAGAAATTTATTGATGAATTAAATCTGTTGCATTTTCAATGAAATCTTAATTATTAAATTAATTTATTATTTAATTCAAATGTCGGAGAATATAAACTCTAAATATCAAGTAAACGAAAAAGGTTACTACGGACAATTCGGTGGTGCTTATATTCCGGAAATGTTGCATCCGAATATTGAAGAACTCCAACAAAAATATTTAGAGATAATTTATGATGAAAATTTTCAAAAAGAATTCCAACAACTTTTAAAAGATTATGTCGGTCGCCCAACACCATTGTATTTTGCATCAAGATTAAGCGAAAAATTCCAAACACAAATTTATCTGAAACGCGAGGATTTATGCCATACCGGTGCGCATAAAGTCAACAATACTATCGGACAAATTTTATTAGCAAAACGTTTGGGCAAAACACGCATCATTGCCGAGACAGGTGCCGGTCAACATGGCGTTGCCACAGCAACTGTTTGTGCCTTGATGAATTTGCCTTGTGTGGTGTACATGGGCGAAGTGGACATTCAACGTCAGGCACCAAATGTAAAACGTATGCAACTTTTAGGAGCAGAAGTGCGTCCGGCAACATCAGGTTCTAAGACGTTAAAAGATGCCACCAACGAAGCTATGCGCGATTGGATTGCCAACCCAACAGACACACATTATATCATCGGCAGTGTTGTTGGGCCACATCCATTTCCGGATATGGTTGCCCGTTTTCAGAGTGTCATTTCAGAAGAAATAAAACAACAATTAAACGAAAAAACAGGTAAAGAAAATCCTGATTTTGTGGTGGCATGTGTGGGCGGTGGAAGCAACGCAGCCGGAGCATTTTATCATTTCTTAGATGATGAAAAGGTGCAGTTGGTTGCTGTAGAAGCTGCCGGTCATGGAGTGCATTCCGGTAAAAGTGCTGCAACTACTCAATTGGGAAGAATTGGCGTTTTGCATAGCTCAAAAACTTTGTTTATGCAAACCGAAGACGGACAAGTAGTTGAACCACATTCTATTTCTGCCGGCTTAGATTATCCAGGTATCGGACCTATGCATGCCAATTTATTCGATACTAAACGTGCACATTTTTTAAGTGCTACTGATGATGAAGCCTTGAAAGCAGTTCAATTACTTGCTAAATTAGAAGGCATCATTCCGGCATTGGAAAGTGCTCATGCTATTGCAGTTTTAGACAGAATTGGAGCTAAGCAAAATGATGTTGTGGTGTTGAATTTATCCGGTCGCGGCGATAAAGATTTGGATACTTATATCAGAGAAATAATATAAAATCATAAGTGTAGATGAGCAACAGAATCAAAGAATTATTTCAACAAAAAAATAAAAATATACTCAGCATTTTTTGTACTGCAGGATTTCCGAATAAAAATGATATCGTTTCCATTTTAGAACATGCCCAAAAAAATGGTGTAGATATGGTGGAAATTGGAATGCCATTTTCCGACCCAACAGCTGATGGTCCCGTTATTCAATATTCCAATACAATCGCTATTAATAATGGAATGACGCTAAAAGTTTTGTTTGAGCAATTAAAAGACATCAGACAAAAAATAAATATTCCTTTAGTGTTGATGGGTTATTTTAATCCGGTGTATCAATATGGCGTTGAGAATTTTTTGAATGATGCTAATGCTTGTGGAATTGATGGAGTCATCATTCCGGATTTACCGATGTACGAATACGAAACCATGTATCAGCAGATGTTTGAAAAATATAAGTTGAAAAATATTTTCTTGGTAACACCACAAACATCTACCGAAAGAATAAAAAAAATAGATGTACTTTCTGATGCCTTTATTTATATTGTTTCTTCTAATGCGATAACAGGTGGCAATGCGGATATACAAGAAAGTCAGGAAAAATATTTCCAACGCATACAAGCGATGCAACTAAACAATCCGATTGTAATTGGTTTTGGTATCAAAGATAAGTCGACATTTGATACAGCTTGCAACTATGCAAATGGCGCTATTATAGGAACAGCATTTATTAAAGCGATAGATCAATCCAAAGATTTGGAAAATGATATCGCAAGTTTTATAAAAAAAATCCAAGCATAAATTTGTCTTTTGAAAGTTGTCATCATTAAATATAATGCCGGAAATACAAAGAGTGTAGAAAATGCTTTGTTGCGTTTAGGTGTTCAACCAATTATAACAGATGATAAAGAAATCATACAACAAGCCGATAAGGTTATTTTTCCCGGAGTTGGTCATGCCGCGCCAACTATGCAATATTTAAAAGAACGAAATTTAGATAGTGTAATAAAAAATCTAAAACAACCCGTTTTGGGAATTTGTCTCGGGCAACAATTAATGTGTGCACACAGCGAAGAAGGAAATGTAGAAGGCTTAGGCATTTTTCCGGTTCAAGTGAAGAAGTTTAAATCAAACAATCAATTTGAAAAAATTCCGCAGATAGGTTGGAACTCTATTCGAAATCTTAAATCCACTATATTTCAAAATATAATAGAAGAAAGCTTTGTCTATTTTGTACACAGCTACTATTGTGAACTTAGTGATTATACCATCGCAACAACAGATTATATTTTACCTTTTTCTTCTGCCTTACATAAAGCTAATTTTTATGCAGTTCAGTTCCATCCGGAGAAAAGTGCAACGATTGGTCAAGAAATAATGCATAATTTCTTGAATCTTTGTTAAGAATTAACATTTTTTAATAAATAGAAATTCCGTATTTTTGGAGTAAATATAAGATTATGAAAAACATCTTTTTGCTTTTTAGCATTTCAATTTTTTCATATAGTTTTCTCTTTTCAGGAGAACCTGTGTTGAAAAGAACCTGTGCAACAAAAATTCCGACCTTAGAATGGAAGCATGATTTTAGAAATAAGAAGCAACAGTATTTATTACATGCAGCTACACAGCGAACGACAGCAAGTTATCAGCTACCTGTAATTGTGCATGTAATCTATTGGGCGAATGACCAAAATATTTCTGCCGCTCAAGTAAATTCACAAATAGACGTGTTGAATAATGATTATGCAGGAACAGGTTTAAATGTAGGAAATTGTCCTGCTGTATTTCAACCATTAATAGCCAATACGCAAATTTCTTTTTGTCCTGCTACAGTGGATCCATCTGGTAATGTTTTGGCTGAACCGGGAATTGAAAGAATAAATGCTCAAACAAGTGGGTTTTCTAATCCTGGTACTGCTGGTTGGTCAGATACTTATATTGACAATAACGTTAAACCTGCAACACATTGGGATCCTGAAAAATATTTGAATATATGGGTTTTACCTTTAGAAGATGGAACTCTTGGATATGCAACTTTCCCGGGAGGTTCAAGTGACGAAGATGGTGTTGTTATTGGATATAAATATTACGGAACAATGGGAACTGTTTCTTCACCATATAATAAAGGTAGAACAGTAACACATGAAGTAGGACATTGGCTAGGATTATATCATATTTGGGGAGATAGTTTTTGTGGAGACGATGAAATAAATGATACGCCGACAGCACAATCCCAAAATTTTGATTGTCCTACTTTTCCTTATAGAGTTAATGGTTGCGGTGCCGGAACGAGTCCAAATGGAGAAATGTTTATGAATTTTATGGATTATGTAGATGATGCTTGTATGTATATGTTTACAAATGGACAAAATGATGCTATGCATACTACAATGACATCCTTTCCAATGAGAGCAGCATTGGCAACTTCAAATAAATGTAATTCTGATCAAGCACCAG
This sequence comes from Bacteroidota bacterium, assembly GCA_020436225.1. Taxonomy (GTDB): domain Bacteria; phylum Bacteroidota; class Bacteroidia; order Chitinophagales; family JADIYW01; genus JADJSS01. The sequence continues at coordinate 38,697 of JAGQYE010000016.1, forward strand.
TAGCAAATTTTTCTGCAAACAGCACATCTGCTTGTCCGGGTTCAACGATAAACTTTTCTGATTTATCAACGTATAGTCCTACAAGCTGGAGTTGGGCTGTATCTCCAAATTCAGGATGGTCATTTACCGGAGGAACAAATGCTTCTTCTCAAAATCCAAAAATTAAGTTTAATACAAATGGAAATTACACTATTACTCTTACTGCTTCAAATTCATTTGGTAGTGATGTTGAAACTAAAAATGATTTTATTTCCATTTCAACACCAGCAAGTGTAGCTATTCCATTTTCTGAAGGATTCCAAAGTTCAACATTCCCGCCTTCCGGTTGGGAGTTAGTTTCTAATTCCGGATTCAATTGGGAAAGAACAACAGCAGCAGGCGGTTTTGGAACATCAAATGCAAGTATGTATTTCAATAATTCCGCAAATAATGCTGAATACAATAGAGATGATATTGTAACACCATATATTGACTTAGTAGGTGCTGTTAGTCCAAAAATAAAATTTGATTATGCTTATGCTAGATATGATGCAACTTATTTCGATACAGTTGAAGTCTTAATTAAAGCAGCTTGCGAAAGCAATGAAGTTTCATTATTCAAAAAAGGAGGATCACAATTAGCTACAGCACCGGATAATACTAGTGGATTTGTTCCTACAAGTAGTCAATGGAAACGAGATTCAATTGCAATTCCTGCTGCTTTCTTAAACAAAAAAGTAAAATTTATATTTAGAAATTATGGTGATTGGGGCAATAATGTTTATGTTGATAATGTCAATGTATATGGAAATATTGTACCAACATGCGTAGGTACACCAACGGCTAATTTTACCTCATCTACAACATCAATATGTAAAGGAGGAAGCATTACTTTTACTAATACTTCTACCTCATCTAATGATGCTTTAGATTCTGTTCGTTGGACCATCAGTGGTGCAACACCTTCAACTTCTTCATCAATTACAACTGTAAACGCATCTTTTGCAAATGTGGGCTCTTTTACTGTGACATTGAAAGCTTACAAATGTGGAACTGTTAGTACAAAGAATGCTACAATAACTGTTAAAGACTATCCAAATGTAACAGTTACATCGCCGACAATTTGCAGTGGAAATACAGCAACCATTACAGCGAGTGGCGCTACTACTTATACTTGGAATCCAAACATTGGAAGTGCAGCTACTGTTACAACACCAATATTAAATAATTCAACTGCATATACTGTTACAGGTACAACTAATGGTTGTAGTAAAAATGCAACTTCAAATGTTACAGTAAACCAAACACCAGCAACACCAAGTATTTCGCAAAGCAACGATACATTAAATAGTAATGTTATTATAAGTGGAGCAACTTATAAATGGTATTTAGTAGGTAATTTAGTTGCATCTACATCACAGCCATTTTATAAAATAACTCAGAGTGGTGTTTATACACTTAAAATTGAAGATAATGGTTGTCCTTCTGCTTTATCAAATACGTTTAATGCTGTTTTGACATCTATTAGAAATCAAAAATTAGATATTCAATATTCTATTATACCAAATCCTTCTAATGGAAATTTTGATTTGAACATCTATGCTTTCAAACCGCAAACATATCAATTGCGTCTGTTTAATGTAACGGGTCAAACTTTATTAGAAGAGGTTATTGACTTACATATTGGCACAAATAGCAAAAATATTCAATTGAAAAACATTGAAAAAGGTATGTATTATTTAAGCATTATCGGAAAAGAAGGTGTTAGTACACAAACGATTTTAATTCAATAGAAATATTTATATAACAAGCGAAGCTGCATTTTATAATGCAGCTTTTTTATTTTTACAATATGCTTATTATTCCGGCAATTGATATTATTGATGCTAAATGCGTTCGACTTACCAAAGGCGATTACGATACTAAAAAAGTATATAATGAAAATCCTGTAGAAGTTGCAAAAGAATATGAAGCCAATGGCATTACACATTTGCATTTAGTGGATTTAGATGGTGCTAAAAAAGGTGAAGTGGTCAATTGGAAAGTATTAGAAGCAATTGCATCGAATACAAAATTAAACGTAGATTTTTCCGGTGGAATTAAAACCAAAGAACAAGTAAAACAAGCGTTTAATTTAGGCGCCAATCAAATTGCAGTAGGAAGTTTGGCAGTAAAAAACAAACAAGAATTTGTAGATTGGATTTGGGAATTTGGCGAAGAAAAATTAATCTTAGGTGCTGATGTGATGAACGAAAAAATTGCTGTCAATGGTTGGCAAGAAAATAGCCATCAATCTATTTTTTCTTTTTTAGATTTTTATTTTGAAGAAGGAATCGACTATGTTTTATGTACTGATATTTCGAAAGATGGTATGTTGCAAGGTCCGTCTTTTTCCTTATATCAGAAAATCATCAAAGAATACGAAGAAATTAAATTGATTGCTTCCGGCGGTGTTTCATCTATTCAAGATTTACATCAACTTAAAGAGATGGGTTGTTACGCAACAATTGTCGGAAAAGCTTTATACGAAAATAAAATTACACTAAAAGAACTTCAACCTTTTATAGAAAATATTGAATAAAATACATTAGCTCATTGTTGACCAAACGCATCATACCATGTTTAGATATTAAAGACGGCGAGACTGTTAAAGGTGTAAATTTTGTGGATTTGCGTAGCGCCGGCGATCCGGTTGAGTTAGCAAAAAGATATGTAGAACAAGGCGCAGATGAGTTGGTTTTCTTAGATATTACGGCAACCGTAGAAGCTCGAAAAACTTTAGTTGAATTGGTTGGAAAAATTGCCACAGCTATAAATATTCCGTTTACGGTTGGTGGAGGAATTTCTACGATTGCAGATGTTGATGCGTTGTTGAATGCCGGTGCTGATAAAGTTTCTATCAATTCATCAGCTGTAAAAAATCCCGAATTAATCAACCAATTATCCAAGCAATTTGGGGCACAATGTATTGTTGTTGCTATCGATACAAAACTCTATGATGATTGGAAAGTGTATGTAAAAGGTGGACGTGAAGCAACATCAATTTACACTAAACATTGGGCGAAAGAAGTAGAAGAAAGAGGTGCAGGCGAAATTTTATTGACATCAATGAATAACGACGGAACTAAAAGTGGCTTTGCTTTAGATATTACAAATTGGTGTGCTACGCAACTTCAAATTCCTGTAATTGCAAGTGGAGGTGCAGGCAACAAACAACATTTTTTAGATGTTTTTAATAAAGCTAATGCTGATGCCGCTTTGGCTGCCAGCGTTTTTCATTTTGGAGAAATTCCAATTCCTGATTTGAAACATTATCTAAAAGAAAATGGAATTAGTGTAAGAATATAAAATTATCTCTTATAAAGAAAGAATATTTAGAAATTTAAAAGAATAAAAATGAATCCTGATTTTTCTAAAGACGCAAACGGACTTTTGCCGGCAATTATTCAAGATGCCAACACCGGAAAAGTATTGATGTTGGGCTATATGAATGAAGAAAGTTTAGCAAAAACAAAAGCAACAAATAAGGTTACATTTTTCTCAAGAAGTAAAAACAGACTTTGGACAAAAGGAGAGGAAAGTGGCAATTTTTTGGAAGTAGTCGATATAAAATTAGATTGTGATAACGATACTTTTTTGGTAAAAGTAAATCCTGTTGGTGCGGTGTGCCATACCGGAAGTGATACGTGTTGGAACGAAAAAAATGAGCATGAATTTTCATTTTTATACGAGCTGGAAAAAATCATCTTAGATAGAAAAATAAATCCGAAAGAAAAATCTTACACCAACGAATTATTTAATAAAGGCATTAATAAGATAGCACAGAAAGTAGGTGAAGAAGCCGTAGAAGTTGTCATTGAAGCAAAAGATTCAAATGAAGATTTATTTAAAAATGAAATAGCCGATTTATTATTTCATCTTTTAGTCTTGCTACGTGAAAAAAATATTTCAATAGAAAACATTATGGAAGTTTTACGTTTGCGCCATAAAAAATAGAAATGGAACTAATTTATTATAGTTGATGTTTTAGATATAAAAATTAAAAATACAATGAGCGTTTGGCGAGTTATTTTAAGCATTATATTTCCACCTTTAGCCGTTTATGATAAAGGTTGCGGAAGTATTGTCATTACCTTTATTCTAACTTTGATTGGTTGGGTGCCAGGGGTTATTGCGGCGTTGGTTATCTTAAACAATCCGAAATACGAAATCAGATAATCGTATATTCTAATACTTACTTATTAAGTACTTAATTAAATTTATAACAATAATTGGTTACTAAGTTTAGTTGATTTTTCTTATAAGGAAGAATTACATTAGTTTAATACTTGACAATAGTTCATAGCTTGTTTAAATTAAAAGGTCAATACATTTTTAATTTAAATCTTATCAACTATGAACCATTTTAAACTAAGCGTTGCTGTATGCTTTTGCTTACTTTTTGCAACGCAATGTATCCCAACAGGAGGTGGCGGTGGCGGTACACCAGCACCTGCAGCTACTTATCGCGAAATTATAGATACTTCTTATGGAGTAGATGCCAAACAAAAAATGGACATTTATTTGCCGGAAGGTAGAACAATGGCGTCGACAAAAACTTTAATTCTTATTCATGGTGGTGGCTGGCAAACCGGCGATAAAAGCGAACAAACGTATAAAAATATTATCAACAGAATTAAAGTTACCAATCCGAATGTGGCAATAGTAAATATGAATTACAGATTAGTAAGCGGTAATGGCGATCCGCAATTATCTGATTTAATGGATGATGTACATTCGGCAATTACCTTCTTAAAATCTAACGCTTCGACGTTTAAGATTTCCAACCGATTTGCACTTTGGGGTTTTAGTGCCGGCGCACATTTAGCTACTTTATATGCGTATGCTTATGATACTAATAATGATGTAAAAGTGGTGAGCGATTGGTGTGGTCCAACAGATTTTACTGGTACAAATCCTAATGATTTTACATTGCAGCTTATTGTTACCGGAAAAAATACGTATATGCTTCAACGCGATTTATTAGGTGGTGTTGAGCGTTCAGATAACCCGACTTTATGGTCGAATGCGAGCCCGTTAAGTCATGTTACAGCTTCTACTAAACCTACTATAATTATACATCATTCGAGCGACCCGGTTGTGCCTTATTACAATAGTTCATTCTTAAATACTGAATTAAATAATGTTGGTGTTCCACATAGTTTGATAGATGCAAGAAGTATTGTTAATCAAGAGTCGTATAAAGTGTTTGGTTTTTATATGCCGGACATTAACAATGTTTCTCATGATTTTACAGATCCTAACGGATATCCGATTGCAGTAGATAGTAGGATTACAGATGGTGTGAGAAATTATACCGTTGATACAACTTTAGGATTCTTTAATAGATTCTTATAAAATAAGAATAAGAAATTAATCTTCCTTGTTTTTATAAGGTCTGATGATTAAGCGCAAAGTTCTGTCGTAGGTAAAATAATTGTACAACCAACCTACCGTAACAGAGATTTTATTTCTAAAACCAACTAAACTCATTACGTGTACAAAAAGCCAAGCTAACCAAGCTATAAAACCGCCCATTTTTATTCCGTTACTTTCCATAACGGCTTTGTTTCTGCCTACTGTAGCCATAGAGCCTTTATCAAAGTAGCGGAATTTTTGCGGTTCTTTTTTGTCGATTAAAGCTAATATATTTTTGGCAACCATTTCTCCTTGTTGAATAGCAACAGGCGCCACCATAGGATGTCCTTTCGGTGATTCTTCCGTTACCATTGCAGCGACATCTCCAATAGCAAAAATATTATCAAATCCTTTTATTTGGCAATGCTCATTCACTAAAAAACGATTTCCGCCAACAATACAATCCGGCGCAAAACCTTCTACTGTATTGCCTTTTACGCCGGCTGTCCAAATCAACGTATTGCTTTTTATCTTCATGCCGTCTTGTGCCGTCAATTCATCTCCGTTATAGTCGGTTACCATCGTATTTAACCAAACATTTACGCCAAAATTTTTCAGGTACTTCAACGCTTTCGCTGAATTTTCCGGATGCATAGTGCCTAAAATTCTGTCGCTCGATTCAAACAAATGAATTTGCATCTTTCTAAAATCAATTTCAGGATAATCTTTAGGCAAGATATTTTTTTTCATTTCGCCAAGTGCACCGGCCAACTCAACTCCGGTTGGTCCACCACCTACAATAGAAATATTAATTAATTCTTCTTTGGTATTTTCATCACTAGTGAGTAATGCTTCTTCAAAATTTTCTAAAATGAAACTTCTCAAATTTAATGCTTGCGGAATATCTTTCATCTGCATCATCTTAGAATAAACTTCTTTTGGAAATTTAAAAAAGTTAGTCATGCTTCCTGTGGCGATAACTAAATAATCGTATTTTAAATCGCCGATATCAGTATGAACTTTTTGATTTTTTAAATCGATGTTTCGAACTTCAGCCAAACGGAAAAGTCCATTCGGAATTTTCTGCATTAATTTGCGTAAAGGATATGCAATGCTATCCGGCTCTAAACCTCCGGTTGCCACTTGATAAAGTAAAGGCTGAAAGCAATGGTAATTGTGTTTGTCTAATAAAACAATTTGCACATCTTTGTTTCTTAGCGTTTTTGCGATTTCGATTCCACCAAAACCGCCGCCAATAATCACGACGCGTTTCTTTTGCGTTAAAGGTATTTTTAAGTCCACTTTTTTAAAGTTTTTGTTTGGTTTTATTAGATTAACAAATTAAACTTCGTAAAGATATTAGAAGTATATTGATAAATGTTTAAATATTTCATACACTACTGTTATTTATCCTATATTTGTCAGCAACTTTTAAGCGTAAAATTAACTGAATATGTCTCATATACACTTAATCAAGAAAGATAATTATGCCATTATACAAATGGATAGAGAAAAGGCAAATCCGATGAATTATGAATTTGTTGCAGGCTTGCGTATCGCTCTTAAAAATTTATTGGAAGATGATTCTATACAAGGTGCTATCATCAATGGGAAAGAGCATTTTTTTTCAGCAGGTTTAGATTTACCTGAATTATATGCATACGACGAACAACAATTTGAAAAGTTTTGGAAAAACTTTATGGAATTAGTTTGTGATTTAGTAGCATTTGATAAACCACTTATCGCATCTATAAATGGACATTCACCCGCAGGTGGTTGTGTGTTGGCTATTGGTTGCGATTATAGAGTGATGGCAGCAGGAAATTATAAAATAGGATTAAATGAAATTCCAATTGGACTTATTGTGCCTCGTGGTATTTTTGATATTTATAGCTATTGGATAGGAAAGAAGTTAGCCTTTCAATATTTAATGGAAGGAAAATTATATTCACCGGAACATGCCAAAGAGATTGGATTAGTGGATGAAGTGGTGCCGGGAGAAAATGTATTGGAAACAGCTGAAAAGAAACTGAAACAATATTTGCAATATGAACAAAATGGATGGAGAACAACAAAACGTCAATTTAAACGTGAGCAATTGCAATCCATTTCTTCTATTTCCGATTTTGAAATGAAAATGATGCTACGCCAATGGTGGAGCGCGCCGGTTCGCTCTATAGTTGAAAAATTTGTTGAAAATCTAAAGAAGAAAAATTAATTAAGTAATGTATTAATGAAATAATGTAGAAATGTAAAAAGCGCAGTTATTTTTTTTACTTTTTTGTTAATCTATCCTATTTAATTTCTTTATTTGTCTTTTTATAGAAATGTTTAAACTAATTATTTAATTGCTTCATTATTTCATTGATTAATAGTTTTATTACATCATTAATATATGCAAGAAAAATTTATCGCTTTTGAAAATAGGTTGAGGAAAGTGTATAAACATTTTTCAAAAATTGCACGCAAGCAATCGGTTTCTTGCTATCGTGTGTATGCAGTTGATTTGCCCGAATTCCCTTTTATTATTGATGTTTACAAAGATTGTGTTTATGTTGCTGAGTATAAAAGCAAACATAAATTAAGTGAGCAAGAATATTCAGATTGGTTATCTACTTCACTCCAAATTATACAAACTGTATTTGATTTGCCTAAAGAAAATATTTTTTTGAAACTTCGAGAGCGGCAAAAAGGAGAGCAGCAATACGACAAACTTCATCAACACAAACAAGAGCGCATTGTACAAGAAAATGGGTTGAGTTTTATTGTAAATCTATCCGATTATTTAGACACTGGTTTGTTTTTAGATCATCGTATTACGCGAAAGATGGTTCAAGAAATGGCTGCTAATAAAAGCGTATTAAATTTATTTGCTTACACCGGGAGTTTTTCAGTTTATGCAGCTGCCGGAAATGCGAGTAAAATTACCACAGTTGATATGTCGAACACCTATTGTACTTGGGCAAAAAGAAATTTCTCCTACAATAAATTATATGATGAAAGTAAACACACATTTGTTCGAGAGGATGTCATAGAATATATAAAAGAAATACCTTCAAACTCGTACGATATTATTATTCTCGATCCGCCAACATTTTCTAATAGTAAAAAGATGAAATCTATTTTAGATATTCAACAAAATCATGTTTCTTTAATTAATCGATGTTTGGATATTTTAAAAGAAAATGGAATACTGATTTTTAGTAATAATTATAGAAATTTTGTGTTAGATGCAGAGCATATCAAGAGTAATAAAATTAAAGATATAACGAAGCAAACAACACCTTTTGATTTTGAAGGAAGATTAAACCGTGTTTGTTTTCGGATTGAAAAATAAATTAATTCCTCAATTTTTGTGTACGTTCTTCTTTAGTCTTCTCTTCTTGGTTTGGCGTTAATGTGAAATTATTTTCTTTGGCAAAAGCAATTTGCGCCGTTTGGAATTTGTCATCTAACGGATCTTCTTTTTTAGAAATTTTATCACCTAAAATGGTAATCTTATTATTGACTACTTCGCTACTCTCATTGTTTTTATTGATGATTAAATCTAACATTTCCTTGTATTCATTCTGAGTAATTGACAGATAGAATTTAAACAAGTTTTTTGCACTCTTTAAAAATTTCTTATTGCCGTTAAATGGTTGCATCTCATCCAAAATAACTAAACTTTTTTTTACTTGTTGGTGAATATTATCTAAAGTAAAATCGTTTGGGTTTTGAGAGAAAGCTTTTATTGAAGTGCCAATTTTATTTTGTTCTATGATGATTTTATCGTTGTAATCAATCGCCGGATTGTCAGATGCAAAAGAAAATGTTGCCGATAAAAACAAACATAAAATGAATGTGATTTTTTTCATTTTCTCAGTTTTTATTGTTGTAATTTATATTTAATACAGAATTGTTTTTGAGCATCTTCAAATGGAGGGAAAACTAATTGCATTTTGTTTTTCACGTTATCAAATATTCCATTCTTTTTTGCTTTAAAATCTTCGTTTCCCAATTCGGGATCTTCTACATATTTTAATAATTGAGGGAAATCTATGTCAGCAATTTCTTTATACGTATTAAAGAGCGTTCGAGTCGCATTATAATAAGCGGTTTCGTTATTATAAATTTTTAAGCTATCTAAAAATTGAATGCTCTTTTTTATTTCAAATTTTAATATTTTCAAATTAAGTAACGTTGCACTTTTATTGAATTCATACATCTCATTTCCTATGCTTGCTTGAGCATCTAAAATAGAGTGATGGAAAACATATGCATTGACGTCATAATTCTGGGCAGATGCATTTTTTATTGTAAATAGAGTAATGCAAATTAGTAAGTATCTCATTTTTGATAAACAACAATTTAAGTGCCAATATAAGTAATTTGAAGGTCTTTCTTTTTAAAATGTTGGATTAAAATTCCATTTCTCTTAAATCGTGGATGATATCTGCCAAATAAGCTTTTGCATCAAATTTAGGATTGCCAATAAAAGGAATTAATCCTATCATATCGCCATGACTAACAGAAGGTGCTTCTTTCGTGAACATCAAACCTCTGTAATTGCCCCATTTACTCGATTCTATCCCAACCATTCCATCATTTTTACCTTCGTAATCCCGAATGATATAGGCCATTGTTTTCCATAAAATATGTGGATATTCTTTGTTGACGTGGCTGGCATAACTTTGGTAATATACTTTTGCAGAATCCGGAACTTCGTCATTAAAACGTTTCATGCCATCTATGGTTATTTGTTCAACAGCACGTAAACTATCCGGACGTTTGTCACCGATTAATAATGCATAAAGGTTCACCAATCGAGCAGCTGCGAATTTAGGTATCGGCAATTTCCCTACAATAATATCGGCTAATTTTGCTCCATAATGTGGCGTGCCTAAAGTAGTAATGCTTGCAACATGGTCGTCCATGCCTAATTTGCTGACTAAATAACGAGCTTCCAATCCACCTTTTGAATGCCCAATTATGTTTATCTTGTTTTTCTTAGTTTTCTCTAAAATATCCAAGATTCTAAATTTTAATTTAATGGCATTATCAGGAATAGATAAAAATGCTGCTTGCTGTGCCGTGAAAACATCACAACCATATTGTTTTAAATAATCAGGGATGTTGCCCCAATATTGAATCAACTTATTCTCATCGTGAAATCCTAATCCACTGACTAAAATAACCGGATATTTAGTGTCGCAATAAGAAAGTTTTGTGTCAGAATTTTCTAAAGCCATATATAGTTCCAATAAAAAACAGATTTGCAAGATGAAAAGTTGAGTTTTAAAAAACAAATGTTTTCTAAAAAACTTTTTATCTTAACTATGAATTAATATTAAGATAGTTGCATTTTAAACAAATTCTATCTTAATTTGCAATATGATAATGAACAATTTCTTTTACGGATATTATTTTTTTCGCGCATAAGCGAGACGAGTAATGCTGTAAAAAAATGTAAGTATAATGAGTCTCGAGTTAAATCGAGACTTTTTTTTTGACTATAGTATAAAATATGAAACCAAACATTACTATTCAAGGATTTGAAGCTTCTTTCCACGAAATTGTTGCGTTACAGTTTTTTGGAAATGATATAAAAACTATAGAATGTAAAACATTTCCCAAATTGTTTGATGTCATGCATAAAAACAAAGCAGATTATGCAGTTTGTGCTATCGAAAATTCTATTGCAGGATCTATTTTACCCAATTATGCTCAACTTAGAAAATCAGATTTGAAAATTATTGGAGAAGTCTATCTAAGAATTGAAATGAATTTAATGGCATTGCCCAATCAAACAATAGAAGATATTACAGAAGTGCATTCACATCCAATTGCGTTGTTGCAATGTCAAAAATTATTCGAGAAATATCCAAGTATTCAATTGATTGAGTCGGCAGATACAGCTTTGAGTGCTAAAGAAATTAAAAATTATTCTATTAAACATAGAGCTGCCATTGCCAGTAAAAGAGCTGCCGAAATCTATGGATTAAATATTATTGCTGCAGATATTCATGATAATAAGAGAAATTTTACGCGTTTCCTGATTTTAACAAAACAACAAAATGAAGATCGCAAACCGGCAATAATCAATAAGTCTTCTTTGTCTTTTAGAACCAGCCACTTGCCGGGAAGTTTGGCAAAAGTATTAACTGTTATTGCCTCGCATAATATTAACCTTTCTAAAATTCAATCTTTGCCTGTTGTGGGCGAAGAGTGGCAATATTATATGTATGCTGATTTAGAATTTGACGAAGCGTCAACTTATTACAAAATGCTGGAAGAAGTTCAACCATACATTTCTGAATTAAAAATTTTAGGAGAATACCAACAAGGCGATAAAATAAATAAAGCATAAACAACACAAAAAAAACGACCGATGATTATCGAACCTGCTAATAAATTACAACACATCAACGAATACTATTTTAGTGCAAAGTTGAAAGAAATTGCAAAACTGAAAGCTGCAGGCAAACCAATTATTAATTTAGGAATTGGTAATCCGGATCAAGCACCATCTGCACAAACCATTGATGCATTAAAACAATCTGCAAATCAGCCACAAAATCACGGATATCAAAGTTATATCGGCATTCCGGCTTTACGCCAAGCTATGAGTAATTGGTATATAAATACTTATGATGTTGAACTTAATCCTGAAACAGAAATTTTGCCATTGTTAGGTTCTAAAGAAGGAATTTCTTTTATTTCCAACGCATTCTTAAATCCAGGCGATAAAGTGTTGGTGCCCAATCCGGGTTATCCAACATATACTTCGGCAACGTATTTAGCCGGTGCTACTCCAATTTATTACGATTTAGATGAACAAGAAAATTGGATTCCTGATTTATCTTCTATCGATGAAAAAACATTGGAAGAAGTAAAACTCATGTGGGTAAATTATCCGAATATGCCAACCGGGGCAAGCGGCAACAATGAAGTTTTTAAAACATTAATTGAAATTGCACATACTTTTAAAATTCTTATTGTAAATGATAATCCGTATAGTTTAGTTTTGAATGAAGATAAACCGGTTTCCATTTTACAAACTGAAGGCGCAAAAGCGGTTTGTTTAGAATTAAATTCATTGAGTAAATCGCACAATCTTGCAGGCGCCAGAATTGGGTTAATAGCAGGAGCGCAAGAGTATATCCAAACCATTTTAAAAGTAAAAAGCAATGTCGATTCAGGTATGTATTTGCCGGTACAAGCAGCAGCTATTGCCGCTTTGAGCAATGATGATACATGGCATCAAAACAGAAATCTTGAATATAAAAAAAGAAGAACGTTCGCTTATCAAATTATGGATGCATTGGAATGTCAATATACAACTAAGCAAATTGGTATGTTTTTATGGGCAAAAATTCCGGATAAATATAAACATGTAGAAGAACTGACAGAGAAAATTTTACATGAAGCTGATGTGTTTATTACGCCCGGATTTATTTTTGGTAGTAATGGCGAAAGATATATTCGTATTTCGTTGTGCAGTCCTGAAAATGATTTAAAAGAAGCGTTAGAACGAATTAAAAAAATCCAAGCATAAATTGAAATAATAAAAGATGAAAGTTGCAATTTTTGGTATCGGTTTAATTGGAGGTTCAGCAGCAAAAGATTTGCGAACTGCAAATTTTTGTACAGAAATTATTGGAGTAGGAAGGAGCGAAGCAAGCAACAACAAAGCATTAGAATTAGGTTTGGTTGATAGAATAGTTTCTAAAGAAATTGCTGTTCAAGAAGCCGACGTAATTATACTTACAGTTCCTGTTAATAGTTTAATTCAAGAATTAATTTTTGTTTTAGATAATATACAGTCACACCAAACTGTTACGGATATGGGCTCAACCAAAGGTATTATCATTGATGCTATAAAAGAGCATCCAAACAGAAAACGCTACGTTGCTTCACATCCTATGGCAGGAACAGAAAATAGCGGGCCTTCAGCAGCTATTTCAAATTTGTTTAAAAATAAAATTTGCATCATCTGTGATAAAGAAAACAGCGATGCCGATGCGATAGCCAATGTTGAAGCGTTATACAATACGCTTGGAATGCGCATAAAATATATGGATGCACATCAACACGATATGCACGCCGCATATATTTCTCATATTTCTCACATCAGCTCGTTTGTGTTGGCAGCCACTGTTTTAGAAAAGGAAAAAGATGAAGCCGCTATTTTAGAAATGGCAGGTGGTGGTTTCGAAAGCACTGTACGTTTAGCCAAAAGTTCGCCGGAAATGTGGGCGCCAATTTTTCAACAAAACAAGAATTATTTACTCGAAGTGATGGATACGTATATCGAGAAAATGTATCACTTTAGAAATTTAATCAATAAAAATAAAGATGAAGAACTCTTACATTTTATGCAGGAAGCCAATGAAATCAGGAAAATATTAAAATAAACTTTATAATCTAACTAATTACAAATCACTAATAACACATAACTTTATAACATGAGTAATCTAAACATCGTACCTCTAAAAGATTGGGGTTTTAATTTCGAGCGACCGATAATAATTTCCGGTCCGTGTTCTTGCGAAACCGAAGAACAAATGTTGGAAACAGCACAACGTTTAGCAGATAAAGGTATTCACGTATTGCGTGCCGGAATCTGGAAACCACGTACGCGTCCGGGAATGTTTGAAGGTATTGGCAAAGAAGGTTTGGCTTGGTTAGTAAATGCTGCAAAACAAATCGGCAAACCAACCACTGTAGAAGTAGCAACAGCACAACACGTAGAAGAAGCTTTAGAAGCGGGCATTGATATTTTATGGATTGGCGCACGTACAACAGTAAATCCATTTTCTGTGCAAGAAGTAGCTGATGCTTTGCGTGGAGTTGATATTCCTGTGTTGGTTAAAAATCCAATAAATCCGGATTTGCAACTTTGGTTAGGTAGTATGGAACGTTTAAATGCGGTTGGTATTACCAAATTAGGTGCTATTCATCGTGGATTTTCTTCTTACGAAAAATCAAAATATAGAAATAAACCGATGTGGGAATTGCCTGTAGAGTTGAGAAGACTTTATCCTAATATGCCGATTATCGTTGACCCTTCTCATATTTGTGGAGTAAGAGATTTAATTCCTTCTGTTTCTCAAAAAGCACTCGACTTAGATTTTGATGGTTTGATGATTGAATCGCATCGCGATCCGGATAATGCTTGGAGTGATGCATCTCAACAAGTAACGCCGGAAAGATTAGGAGAAATCGTTTCTTCTTTAGTGGTTCGTAGCAGCAAATTAGATGATTATGCTGAAAATAAATTGGAAGCTTTGCGTGCGCAAATTGATAGAATTGACAACTATATGTTGGAAATTATGGGCGAACGAATGGAGATTGCAAGAAAGATAGGTGAGTTTAAACGCGATAATGGAATTACCATTTTACAAACCAATAGATGGGACGAAATTATTCATGATAGAGTGAAAAAAGCAGCTAAAAAAGAGCTTACAGAAGACTTTGTTAAGGATTTAATGGAGGCAGTTCACCAAGAATCTATCCGTCATCAAACAAAAATTATGAACAATATTTTAGCTGAATAATTTGACTTTGTATTTAATATGTTGATTATTAGTTAGTTAATATAAAAATGAATTTTATTCAAAATGTTAGTAGATTTTTGCCTTAGTTCTAATAAACCTTGCTTTTTTATAGAGTTTATTAAATTTGAGCAAATCAATTTCTAACCTTAAAAATTACAAAGATGGACAAAGACAAAATGATTAAAGCGTATTGCCTTAAAACAAAAGAAAAAAATGTACCTATGCACGATGCAGTAGTTTCAAAAACTGCAAGAGGTGGTTATATGGCATCAGGCAATGATGGCAAAGGAAATAAAATGGCTGCTATTTTAAGCGAAGCAAAAGCATTGCAAGCAATTAAAGATGGTGTAGCTAAGAAAGGTTTCTAAGCCGACATTTTAAAATTAAAAAAGGCTGTCTCTTAAATAATTTGAGACAGCCTTTTTTGTTTCTTATAGAAAGAGCAACCTAATCAAGTGCTCTTTTATTTGATTAATAATTTGATTTAGCAATTAATTCCAATTACTTCTCAATAATTGCCCAAATATTTTTTCTTTACCTAAGGCTTCGTGGAATTTTACTTCGCCATTATTTGTATAGGCTTCGTTTCCATTTATGAAAACATGTTGTACTACTTTTCCACTGCGTTTTATCAAACGATAACTACCATCAAAATGTGGATGATAATCTTCAATCGGTTCAGTATTCAAATCAGATTCTAATTTTGTTGGGTCAATAATCACAACATCTGCACGTTTTCCTACAGAAATATCGCCAGCATCAATACCTAAAAAGTCGGCCGGTTCTTTCGTTAAGCGATGTATAGCTTTTTCTATCGTCATAATATCCGGATTGCGCACAGCTTGCTTTAATAAATGTAAAGCGCCATCGTGGAATGCCATATTTAAGTTATGTGCACCGGAATCGTTGAAACCCGGAAAGCAATGTTCGCTATTCAATAATTCCATACGTACACTTTCTCTGTGGTTCGATGTTTCGCATTTCCAACGAATTTGCGTGTCGTATTCCGCTAATAAATTCATAAAATGTTCAACAGGTTCTTTGCCTGCTTCTTTGGCAATTTGGTCGAAGTTTTTGCCAACATGTGCTTCCACCGGCGATTTAATTACCCACATTTCCTTTAATGCTTTCGGGAAAACAGATGCTGCTTTATGATTCCATTCTTTTAAGAATTGTTTTCTAAATTCCTGATCGGTAAACATTTTTCTTCTGCCTTCTCTGTCGGAAGAAATGGCTTTTATCATACACGGAAATTCTTCAAACAATGGCGTTACAGGACCATCTCCATAATTTAAAAATGGAACAGATAATGTTTGGAATTTCATTTTTGTTCGCAACACTTTGTTACCTAAGAATCCTAATAATTTTAAAAGTTTATAAATTCGTTCATTTGATTTTAAATCTAAAGCAGCAACAATAGTTGTTTTCAATGTTTTTTTGAAAAATCCACCTTGACTTAATCTTGTTATAGTAGCGAACGATGTTTTGTCTACCGCATTTGGTGTGATTTGTAATACGCGATTTCTGTTGCGTAGCACGTTTGCCAAGCGTTTATATTCAGACCTTGCAGCTAACTGAGACGGTACAGAATAACCTGTAAATTGAGGAGAATAAACGCCTGCCCAACGATGAAAGGGCAACATATCTACAGAAAGACCGAGGTATCCGGCATCTAAGGCATCGGCAACAATTTTTTCCATTTTTTGCAATTCTTCTTCGCTTGCTTTTCGCTCTTTAAAACTTCGCTCTAAACCCATCACATGAATACGCAAGTTAGAATGTCCCAAGAAAGAAGCGATATTAGGACCAACCGGAACTGTATCTAAGTGTTCATAATATTCGCGAACGTTTGTCCATTTCATATTGCCCAGCATCCATTTGCTCAATACTTTCGCCGGAATATTCTCGACACGCGCAAATAAATCAACAATTTCTTCTTCTTTTCCAAGTGCAGCTGAAAGTGAGCAATTGCCAATTACAACCGTAGTTACGCCATGTCGAACAGACTCTTCTAATGCCGGCATTACTTCTAATTCTGCATCATAATGCGCATGAATATCTAATAATCCCGGCATAACCCATTTGCCAGAGGCATCTATTTCTTTTGCATTTTCAATTGTCGGAGCTTTATCCAAAACGGCATCTATCTTATTGTCTTTGATAACCACATCTTTTTGAATGCCTTTATTGCCTAATCCGTCAAAATAAATACCGTTTCTGATTATTGTAGTTTCCATATAAAAAAGTAAAAAGTTAAGTAAGTAAAATTAATGAAATTTACCTAATCCTTATTCAAAAATGAAAAGATTATGGTTAATAAAAATCAAGAATAATCTTGCGTTAATTAATTTAAACTAAATTCGAGATGCATTGTTAGTGTTAATGATTTTACTATTTTTGATTTATTAAGAAAAGAAATGGCACATACAGTAAAAGTTATATTAGACGGCATTGAACATACCATTCAAGTGAATGATGATGAGACAATTTTAGAAGCGGCAATTAATGCTGATTTAGATCCGCCTTATGCTTGTCGTGTTGCGGCTTGTTGTAGTTGTAAAGCAAAATTAATTGAGGGCGAAGTGGAAATGGACGACGATGAACCATTAACCGAAGAAGAGAAAGAAGAAGGTTTTATCTTGACTTGTCAATCGCATCCTAAAACAGCAACTTGCGTCATTAATTACGATGAAGCTTAAATTATAAATGGCTTACTTTCAAAGAAAGTAAGCCATTCTTGTTTTATTTAGTTTGGATTCCTATTTGAATTTTTCTTTATTTCCAATACCATCTAATGGTAGTACATTGGCTAAGAATTTAAACCAGTTTCTTGTTTTTCCAAACCAACTCAACATGACAGCATGTAGTAATTTATATTTAGAGTTTGTATAAGGATACCATTGAGGCTCAATCAATTTGCCTTGTTTGTCAATCAAAACAGATTTTAAGTTACAAAATGCCAATAAACCATCTTCGCCTTTAAATCTGCCAATGCCACTGTCTTTCATGCCACCAAAAGGTAAATAAGGATTGGCTTCGTTGAGCATGTGGTTGTTTACGCAAACATTTCCGCACTTTATAGCTCTTGCTACTCTGATGCCACGGTCAACATCTTTACTCCAAACTGAAGCACTTAATCCATAAACAGAATCATTAGCTAATGCAATAGCTTCTTCTTCTGTTTTAAATTTCATGATGGCTAATGTTGGTCCAAAAGTTTCTTCAGATGCAACCTTCATTTCGTGTGTACAATTTTCTAATATTGTTGGCGGAATATGGTGAGAGCCTTTTTCTTGAATACCTCCACAAAGTAATTTTGCACCTTTTGCTAAAGCATCTTCAATATGATCTTCAATAATTTTTACTTGAAATGAAGCTGTAATAGCACCAACGTCACAATCTTCCGGAGATTTAGTGTCTCTATTTGGATGAGAAGTACGCAAGCGTTTTGTTCTTTCCACTAAGTATGGAACAAGCTTGTCATAAATCCCTTCTTGAACATATAAACGCTCTATTCCGGTACAATTTTGCCCGGCATTGGTAAATGCACCCCACATAATTCCGTTTGCGGTACGGTCGATATCTACATCATCGAATACTATACTTGGATCTTTGCCGCCTAATTCTAAATCAATTGGAATAAGTTGTTTGGCGCAGGCTTCCATTAGTTTTTTGCCTGTTCCAACACTTCCGGTAAAATGAACTTTGTCCGGTTTTTGTGCCAATAAATTGCTGCCTGTTGCTTTGCCACCGATGATGACTTGAATGGCATCTTTCATAAAGCCACTGTTAGCGAAGAAATGTTCCCAAAGTGGTTTTAAAGGCGTTACTTCTGATGGTTTTACGATGCTGGCATTTCCGGCTAAAAACGACATTAAACTTGGAACTATAACCTGATAGAAAGGGAAATTCCAAGGAGTAATAATTAAAACTGTTCCTAAAGGCTCTCTAAATTGACGTGATTTTTTCTCCATTAAGAAAATTGGCCAATTCATTTTTTGGTCTTTTAATACCTTGGGTGCCAATTTAGTATATACATCAATTACATCTGTTACTTCAAATACTTCTGCAGCAAATGCATCGGTTCTTGCTTTTCCGGTTTCTGCAATAATGCAATCCAAGATAAAATCACTGTGTTCTAATACGTAATCTCTGATTTTGTGAACTTCGACAATACGTTGTTCGATGGTCATTGCTTGAATGGTTTTCTGAACAGTTCTTGCTTTTTCAAAAATTTGACCAGCTTGTTCTTCTGAGATGTCGTCAATCTCATATAAGGTGGTACTAATTATTGGATTGTTTACTTTAATTGAGTTGTTTATCAGTGTTTCCATAATGGTTAATTAGGGTAACAATATACCTACAAATAGTGATACATAAAAATAAGCGCGTAAAAAAAATGGGAAGAAATCTTTAATATTAACTATCAATTTATAGAAAACATTTTCCTTGTCCGCGATAGGTTGGTGTTGTGCCAATATTTTTTCCGTCGGAAATTAAGTGCAATTGATTAAAACGCTCACAAAGTTCGCCGGCTTTACTATGTCTAAATAGGATCGTATCGCCGATAGAAAGTTGTTCTTTTCCATAATAAACACAAGGAGTTTGCACTTCTCCTGTTCCTTCGTTTTCTGTCAATTGTATGTCTTGTGGTAAATAAGGCTTAGGTTGTTTATCTATACCAATAGTACCGCTGGCAATATATCCACCGCCTAAACAAGTATAGGTATTTTCATTTGGTTTTCTAACGATTTGTACAGCAAATCCGGCTGCCGGTTGATGGTGAAAATTACTATAATAATCAAAAAGGGCAGGAGAATAGAAACCGGAACCGACTGTTATTTCGGTTACCCAATCTTCTTGCATGCTACTTTCAATACTTCCTGTGCCACCTGCATTTACAAAATCTAATACATGATTTTTACTTTTAATGTAGTCAACAATTTCTTTTCTTCTGTTTGAAAAATCTTTAATGGATAATTTCTTTAAATACGGTATTAGATAATTTTTAATTCCATTAGCCGGATTTTTATCACCTAATCCTGCAATTTGAGCTTCATAACCCATAACTCCTTTTAGAGAAATATTCGGATATTTATCAAATGCATCGATAAATTGCTTTGCTTTATTTACGCTGTTTAGTGGCGAACGCATCACACCAAACAACAAACCCGGAAATGAAGTGGACATATCAATATCTATACAAATAGGTTGAACAACGCCGATAGATAATGCTATTGCTTGGATGAGTTTTAAGTGTTCTTCACTATCCACCATCAAAATTATTTTTTTTCCTGATTTTGTTGCTTTACAAATCTGTTCGATTTCATTTTTATTGACAATAGGATATCCTAATAGTATATCATCAAAATCATTTTCGGATAAAAAGAGAGCTTCATTTCCTGAGTAACTCAGGATGCCTTTGTAAATCGGATTAGCATTAAAAATTCTGCGAAGAACATCTATACATCTTATGGACTTAGAAGCTACACGTATAGTTTTATTTTTTACAGTAACTCTTTTGGCAATATCCTGACAATTTTGGTTTAATAAATCAACATCACAAAAAGCAAGTGGTAATGAAAGATCTTTAAAAATATTGTTGTAGTAAGTGAAATTTCTGGTTAGCATTATTTAATATTTAATCCAAAGAATTTTTTTCGTTTATATCAAAATTCTAAGCGATACTGCATGGTAAAGTTAATTGGAGGCTCGAGTTTCCCGACTCGGAGCCAATATTCTCGATTGGTGAGATTCTTGACTATAAATCCGAAAGTATGTCTGTTTTTATACGTATAAAACATTCGAGCATTCACGATAAAATCTCCATTTTTAGGCTTATTATTATAATATTCGTCGATACCTGCACCGGGAATTGCCAAGAATAATTTATCAAAGTTTTCTTGATTGCTATAATAACGAGCATCTACGCCAATGGTAAGTTTATTGTCGTAAGTATATTCAAAATCTAAAGTGAGTAAATGTCTATTTCTATATTTCAAAACATAACTTGCTGTATCTCCAGTGATAGGCGTAAACATATGTCTAAAGAATGCACCGAGATATGGTCCCACTCTATCTAATCCATAACCCAAATATTTATCTAACATAATTGGCAATGTATAAGTATAGCCTGTCATGATATTGAAAGAATGTTTCTTATACGTAATGGCATGTTTTAATGAAATATCTAATCCGGCAATCCGAGCATCGGTAATATTTTCTGCTTTTAACTTAATAAGTGCATAATAGGTTGTGTCTGATAAATTGACATTAAAGTCAACCATATTTTTATATTGTTGCCAGAAAAAGGCAATATCAATTAATCCGGAATATTTCTTCCCTTTAGAAAATAATTTTTGTTGATAGCCTATTTCTGATGTCCATCCATATTCAGGTTGTAAATCATCATTTGGTAAAATAGCCAATGTATTGCGTACAACAGTAGAGTCATAGTTGAACACATAAACAGTATCGCCAAGTGGACTATATTCGTATCTAACTTTTGGGAATACTACGTTCGAGCTACCAAGTGTTAAATCTACAAATCGTTCTGCAAAGCTTGGAAAACGATATGCCTGCCCAATATTAAAACGAATAGATGCTTTTGAAGTAACTTGATAATTTAATCCGGCACGCCATTGTCCCGGTAAATAAAATTTACGTTTTCCGCTACTGTTTTTAAAATCAGTTCCCGTAACACCCGATTTACCTTGATACGTAAATGTTTCAATTCTAACGCCGCCCGAAAGTGTAAGATTCTTGTATTTTTTATCTAATTGCATGTAGGCTGCAAATAGATTGGCTACTTTATTTGGAGTGCCGCTAAAATCAGGCACATTTATCCATAAAAATTGATTATTTGCACCTGCAATTAGTGTGAAATCTTTGGCTGCATATTGTTTTGTAAATCGATAATCAATATTTTCTAAAATTGTTTTCGTGTCAAATGAAGGTCTATTAAAATATGTTCTTGTCAGAATTTCGTGTTTATTATTCTTCTTATCATACATGGTAACGTATGGGTCGAATGTCAATCGGATGTTTGTAAAAACATTATTGGCAGACGGTATGTAAGAGCCTTCTTTATTATTTTTCCAATAGAAAAATTCTGTTTCTTGATTATAGGAAAAACTTCCTGCTAAACCCCAACTTAATCGTTCATTTTTTTTACTTGTCCAACGAGTTCGATAGGTAACACGCGCTAAATATTCTAAGCCGTCTTCATATTGTTGATTTTGGATATAAGCAGCTCCTCCAACGGTATATTCGAAATTATTGGATACTTTATGAGAGCGCATAAAAGTGAAACCGGTGCTGGGTTGCGGAATATCCCACCATTTAGCTTCTCGGCGTTTAGGCGGACCATAAAATGAAAGAAAAGATGTAAAACGAGTTTTTGGTGTTTTAGTAGGAACTTCGGTGCGTAAGTTAATCGTTCCATTCATTGCTGAAGAGCCATATAATACGGAAGATGCGCCTTTTAAAACTTCAATTTGTCCAACTGTTTCAATTGGTAATAATGCCCATTTAATGTCGCCTCTGTCTGGAGATAAAATGGTTTGTCCATCTAATACAAAACCTACACGCGAGCCTACACCATAAGCCCAACCGCTTCCTCCGCGAATATTAGCTTGACCATCTGCAACGTTCAATCCTGAAACTCTACGTAAAACTTCATCAATTTTTGTTGCATTGGTATTTAGAATTTGTTTAGGTTTTACTACTTCAATAGAAATTACTTCTTCGCTGGCTTTTTTGGGAAACATTGAACCGGTAATTACCAACTCATCACCTAAAACATTGGTTAATTCTTCTTCTAATGAAATATCCAAGCGTATTGTGTCATTCTCATTTGCTGTTACGCTTTTAGATATTTCTTTAAATCCAACATAAGAAAACGTAAGCGTATGCGTGCCTGCTGTAGTTTTAATTTCGTAATTTCCATTTAAGTCTGATATAGACGAAGTAGAACTATCAGACAAGATATTAACTCCAATTAATGCTTCTTTAGAAATGTTATCTATAATTGTTCCTTTAACTATTACATCTTGAGCAAAACCTCCAAAAGGAATAATTAGCAAAAAAAATAAAAAATACTTGATTGTTTTTCTCATATAGATATTTTGTGTAAAAATACCTTAGTTTTTTCTAAATGCTATTAAATGAAAATAAACTTTTGTGAACATACACTTAAATAGTGATGAACACAAAAGTTTATTAAACTTGGTTTATTAATTAGTTAAAAGTCATATCCATACGGAATCCAAAGCTTCGAGGTGCTTCTAATAAAGCAGGGCGAAGTGTGTATTCTCTGTTGGTTATGTTTTTGATGATAAACGCGAAATTAAAATCACGATTATCTCTTGAAAAATGATAGCCGATTCTTGTATCTAAGATGAAGTCGCCTTTAAATTTAGGATTAACATCAGATAGGGAAGCACCTTTCTTTAAATGGCTGGCTGCGTACGCATAATAGCTTGGTAAAATCGTTGCAAAAACATTGTCGATATTTTCCATAAAGCTGAAGAATGCACCTGTAACACCAAAAGTAAATCCTTTAAAGTCAACATCCCAAACTCCTACAAACTGATGTTGGATTCTATATTTTAAGATATTGAATTTTGCGATGTCTTTGTAATCCGGATTATTTTCATCATAGTTTTTATATTGAGGCATTATATAGGTATAACCTAATTGTAATGTTGAAGGAAATTTGCCGCCTAATTTTCCTTCTCCACCAATGGTGGCTTCAACACCATAAATCATAGTTTGGCTGTTTACATTATTAGCTTGGAAACCGAAAGTTGGTGTGTTTATGAAATTGAATTCCATCATGTTTTTATACTGCATATAAAAGGCTGCTACATCCACAAAAGCTCTTAAATATTTTCCAAGTTTCACACCTTGTTTAATTCCTAATTCTACACTAAGTCCTGTTTCAGAATAAAGATTTGGGTTTGGATAAATACCAAAACCCGGGCTAAGTTCTGTAGTAATATATTTTTCTGCAATGGTTGGGAATCTGTAACCTTGACCGAATGAAGTTCTGATATAAGTATATTTAGCAGCTTGTACGCTAACACCAACACGAGAAACCGGTTTAGTTTCCCATTTTTGTTTATCTAATCTATTAGACTCGAAACGGAAACCATACGTAATATTTAATATTTTGAAGAATTTTTTATCTAATTGGAAATAGCCGGCAATATTGGTTCCGATATGTGTAGTGTCTCCAAATAATTGAGATTTAGAGCGAACATGGTTAGCCACAACGCCTCCGGTTACTGTAAAGTTCCATTTTTCTATTCTTCTTTGATATTGATATTCGGCATAATAGAAATCGTTCGAGTTGTCTTGATTATTAGAATTGTCTATAGCTGTCTTAACATATCTTCCTAATACTTTATGACTGTTTCCTTTTAAATCAGCATATCGGAAAAATGGATCAACACTTACCCTGAATGTCTTTGATGCAGTTGGAATTCCGGTTACATTACTTGGTATGTATTTATTGATGCCGTCGCCACCCCATAAAAAGAAGGTTTGACTTCTTGACATTTGAAAGTTGGTATTTGCACCAAAACTCATCTTGTCGTTGATTTTATAACGCAAGTTTACTGTAAATCTGCCTCTTGTTACATTGGAGCCCCATTTATGGCTTTGTTCTTTATAAAACATACCACCTGAAACTAAATCCAATTTGTTTATTTTTTGTCTGTAAGCAAAATTAAAACCAAAACTATATGGACGAGTTGTGTAATTATTTTTGATTGTTGTATCTTTTCCAAACAAGCCATTTCCTCCGGATAATAAGGTAATACTATCTAATTTCCACCATTGTTTGTTTTCGGTAGTTTTAGTAAGCGTTTCAGTGTTTGGATCATATCTATAATCATTCTTATTTGGATTATCTATAACAGAACCAAAGATTGAAAATTTGGCATACGGTTTTGCTGTTGGAGTAGCCGTTCTTACATTTATAATACCATTCATAGCAGATGAACCATATAGTGCAGAAGCTGCACCTTTGATGATTTCTATTTGTCCAATATTTTCGAGCGGTAAATTGTCCCAACTTGGAAATCCTGCATCAGCTTGTAGGATAGGTAAATCGTCCATTAGTAATAGTACTCTGGAACCTGCTCCGTACGAATATCCGGAACCACCTCTTATATTAGCTTGTCCATCTACCACTGTTACACCTGAACTCTTTTGAATAGCTTCAGAAACATTACTCATATTTTGTTTTTCCAAAGTAGCAGGTTTAATAACATCAATAGAAACTGATTCTTCGCCTATTTTTCGTTCATATTTACTACTTGTTACAACTAATTCATCCAACATACTTTGCATTTCGCCCATATTAATATCCAGCGTTTGAGTTTGGTCGGCTTTTAATGTGATTGTCTTTGTTATATTCTCGTAGCCAACATAACTGAATGTTATTTTATAAGTGCCGGGATCTATGCTGATTTCATAATTTCCGTCGAAATCGGAAATGGCGCCAGCTGTTGAGCTGTCAATAGAAACATTTACACCAATTAAGGCTTCATTGTTTTTTAAGTCTATTATTTTCCCTTTGATAATTGACTGTTGCGCTAATACACTAAATTGAATAGCAATAACTGAAAAAATTAGTAAAATTTTTCTTTTCATTATGATGTTAATTTGAATGCTAATTTATGTTAAATAAATGTAAGTATGAAATGGGTATTGATTTATTTACATTTATCAAAAAAAAAATGCTCCAATTTTACATTGGAGCATTAAAATTTTGATATTTTCTAAATTTAATTAGTTTACATTCAAGAATGTACCTCTAAGATTTAAGCCTAAATTCTTCAAATTAGTTAAATCGAGTGGACTTGAAATGTTTGTGTGTCCTTCTTTAATGTCAATTCTTGTTGTAGAACCAGTTGAAGTTATAGTACCCGTACCGTCTCCACGAATTCCCCAAATTTTTACAACTCCACCAGGAACAGGTAAAGATGAGGTAACGATTGAAAGTGTATCTCCGGGTTGGAAGATTACAGAGTCTAAATTGATTTTGTTGCAATCTGATGCATCAATTGTACCCGTTAATGTTCTTCCTAATGCTGTAGAGTGAATAGTAACATTAGAGCCGGAAACAGAAGCTGTTAAAGAGTCTCTAATTGCATCTAAGCCCGGATTTAAATCTCCGATATAAACTAGATGACCGCCAGTATCTAAACCTGCAACCTCATTACATCCATCTACTTTTGTACCATCATCAGAGCAACCTGATAAAGTTGTAGCAACAAAACCCGCTGCAATAGCGAATACGATAAATAGTGTTTTCTTCATTTTTTTAATTTTTTTGTTTACGTGTTAGTTAATGAATTCTAAAGATATAAATAATGTTTAATAATGCAAAAGAAAATGAAAATACTTATTACTTATCAAATTTTCCGACAATTTCAACGTCCGGAATATTAATAGGAGTTCCATTATAGTTATAAGTTACAGTAGCAAATAACTGTGTATTGAGTGAATCTTTGGTTGCATTCCAAGTTGCAGAACCTGAAGTTAGTTTTGAATCTTGAAGAGTTGTACCTAATATACTAATATCACCTAAGAAAACAGGTGTAACTTTCCCGTTCGTAATATCCAATTGTATCGTTGAATTGCCTAAAAGATGGCTTTTAACATCTAATTTCCCATCGGTTGCACTCGTTCCGTTGGTAATATCAAATGTATCAGCATAAATCATATCAGCACCGGGGTCATTTAATATTATTCTTATTTGAGCACTATCTGCCAAATAATGATGCCCGTAAAAAGTACCTGTATAACCGGTTTCATCATATTCAGTCGGCTCAGGAGTACAACTAATGCACATCATAAAACTAATTGCAACTAATGCAATAATGAAAAGTGGTAATTTTTTATTCTTCATTTTTATTTTTTTTAATTCACAAATATATTGCCAATTATATTAAGCTAACATGGTATTTATACACATTATGTATTATAAATTATCTTTTGTTATTCATTTAAAAAACAATTCAATTATACGTGAAAAAAGTTTAACTTAGTAAGGTCAATTTTTAAACGAAATAACAAATCTTTTATTTTGTTTAACTATTTTTTTAATTATATAATTTTTGAACCATGACAGTTAATATAGAAGACAAAGTTTATGCCACATTTGATGCTGCGGCATTGGTGCAGACGCAACGCACATTTTTTAATAGTGGAAAAACAAAAGATGTTGATTTTAGAATTGAACAATTAAAGAAACTCAAACAACTTGTAATAGATAACGAACAAGCTATCAAAGATGCACTTAAAGCTGATTTGAATAAATCTCCAATGGAAGCGTATGCCACAGAAATTGGTTTCTTAATTGCCGACATCGACCACACACTAAAAGATATACGTTCGTTGGCAAAACCAAGAAAAGTAAAAACACCTTTGTTTCATCAATTAGGTAGTTCTTGGATTCAAGCCGAACCTTATGGATGTACTTATGTTATTGCTCCATGGAATTATCCTTTCCAATTGGCATTGTCGCCGGTTGTTGGTGCTGTTGCTGCCGGCAATACTTGCTTGATTCGTCCTTCGAGAATGTCAGAAAATACGGCCATCATCATGGAAAAAATTATCAACGAAAATTTTGATCCGGGTTTCCTCAAAGTTGTTCGTTGTGATACCAAACAAAGCAATGAAATATTAGAACAAAAATTCGACTATATTTTCTTTACCGGAAGCCCTGATGTAGGTAAGCAAATTTATAGTGCAGCTGCTAAACACTTAACGCCGGTTACACTTGAATTAGGTGGTAAAAGCCCTTGTTTTGTAGATGAAAATTTCGACGAAAAATGGGCAATTAAACGCTTGGTTTGGGGCAAGTTTACCAATGCCGGACAAACTTGCGTAGCACCGGATTATGTATTGGTAGATAAAAAAATAAAACAAAAATTTGTGGATTTATTTATCCAAACAACCAAAGAATTTTTTGGTGAAAATCCGCAACAAAGTCCTGACTTAGGCAGAATAATAAACGAAAAACATTTCTTGCGTTTAAGCCGATTTATAGAAAAGGGCAACGTAATTATGGGCGGACAAATGGACATCAAAGATTTATTTATTGCACCAACATTATTAGATAGTGTTTCTGTAGAAGATGAAGTAATGAACGAAGAAATCTTTGGACCAATTATGCCGATTATCGAATATGAAAAAATTGAAGATGCTATCCGATTTGTCAACTCCAGAAACAAACCTTTAGCCTTGTACATTTTCTCGAATGATAAAATGTATCAAGAAAAAATATTGAATGAAACTTCTTCCGGAAATGCATCTATCAACGAATGTTTGATGCATGTCGGTCAATTTGAATTGCCATTTGGTGGCGTTGGAGATAGTGGAATTGGCGCTTATCATGGAAAAGTAAGTTTTGATACATTTAGCCATCTCAAAGGTATTTTAAAGAAATCAACGCTGACGGATTTACCGCAACGTTTTCCGCCTTATACAGAAAGTGGCACCAAAATCATTAAGAAGTTGATAAGTTGGTTTATGTAAGAAACTCAAACCAACCTATTGAGTTTTTGTGTACCAATAGTTTAATTAATTTCATCCATTAAAATATATACTTAATGTCATTCCCGCGAAAGCGGGAATCTTTTTAACTTAACCACATAACTACAAAACTCGAAATTCGATTTTAGAAATGAGATTGAAAAACATCGTAATTCATCTTCGATGAAGATTATCTTTTTCTGTTTATAAATTTTCAAACGTAGGAAAAGTTGAAATCGAATTTATTTTGTCATTTTTTATTTCGAAATAGAAAGATTTTTTTCCGTTAGAAACTAATAAATACGGCACTTTTAATTGAAGATTGTAAATAGAAATTTGTCGCAATGTTTTGTCGTTGATTTCTATGTTTTCGGCTTTACATTCCACAAGTATTTTGGCTTGTAATGCTTGATTGAAAACAACAATATCGTAGCGTTTTTTCAAACCAATTACTTCAAACATTTTCTCTACTGAAATATACTTCAAAGGAAATTGGAACTTATCTACAAATTGATGTAAAATATATTGACGAACGTTTTCTTCCGGCGTTAATTGTATCCATTTTTTTCTGACAATACACCAAATAAAACGAACATTATTTTCAATTTTTATTTTTGGTGCAGTAGGCATTTTATTTACATAAATTAGTTACGCTTCTAAACATTCTATTCCAATGTATAGATTCCCAGAACGAATTGAAACTATCTTTAGATAACCAAACAAATAAAGGTTTCCCAACAACGTGATCTTCCGGCACAAAACCCCAAAAACGCGAATCTTCAGAGTTGTGTCTGTTGTCGCCCATCATCCAATAATAATCTTGTTTAAACGTATAAGAAGTAACAGCTTGTCCATCTATTATCAATGCATTGCCATTCACTTGTGCGTTGGCATGTTCATATAATTCGATGACTTTAGCATATCTTATAAAATTATCTTTGTTAGTTAAATCAACTGTCCAACCTTTTTTCGGAATGATTAAACTGCCATAATTATCCGGAGTCCATTGATAATATTCTGCCACTCTATCATACAACAAATCGCCTTGTATAACCGGCAATTCACTTGGTTGAACTTTTAAAACATTCGGTAATTTACTCAATGCATCAGCTTGACTATAAGTCAAAAATAAAGGCACTACATTATTTGAAATTGCTGATAAATAATCAGCATAAATGGCATCGTGGTCTGCAATTGGTTGGCCAATATTATTGGAGTAACTTCTATCAGCTAAGTCGTTGTACCAATTAACACCGATATTGTCCAGCACTTCGACAGACAAATGTTCATTCGGTTTGGTAAACACCAAATAGGAGAGTTGCATATTTTTATAACGCGGTTGTGCTTGGCTGTTGACATATAATTGTCTGTCTTTAACTAAAATAGTATCGCCGGCAATGGCAACGCAACGTTTTACATAATTTTCTCTTTTGTCTAAGGGTCTGTCTGAAAAGTCAATTTGTCTTTCCGGCGAAGGCAAGGCATCACCCGGATAATTAAACACAACTACATCGCCACGCTTTACATTTTCAAATCCCGGTAACCTATAATAAGGAAGTTGAATGATTTTTGAATACGCTTTACCTAATCCAAAAGGCATAGTATGATGAGCAAATGGGAAAGCAATCGGCGTTACAGGCGTTCTGGCACCATAGTTTAGTTTACTCACAAACAAATAATCTCCTGCTAAAAGTGAACCTTCCATTGATGTTGTCGGAATTTTGTAGGCTTCAATAACAAATGTTCGAATGATTGTTGCAGCCACGACAGCAAATAAAATGGCATCTGCCCATTCGCGCGCAAAAGATCGTTTCGGAACCAGATTTTTAGTTTTCGATTTTCCTTTTTTGTTGGATTCTGTTGTGTTTAATTTGTCATTTATTCTACTTGGACCTTCATAAACAGTATTTTTATCAAAGCCGATGATAGGATAGTAAATGTATCCAAAAAAAATGGACACAAAATGTTGCCAAAATGCGCGTTTGCCAAATGAATTACATAAGTCCGGCACCCAAACCAATCCGAATAAAAAATTGATATAAGGAACTAAACCCCAATAAGCTTGGCTTTTTTTGCGTCCAATCATTTCCAACAAAGTAAAATCTTGAACTAAAGGAATGAATACATGATTGGGATTTTTTCCTGCTTTTTTATATAAACCGTAACAAGGAATATGTAATAAGTAATGCAATAAATAGGCGTAAATTAAGCTGAGCATGAATGGTGATTTAATTTATAATAGAAAAATCGGCATTTATATAAAAAGGAAACCTTAATCTTTGTTAAAACCTAACACATCTTCCATAGAAAATGCTCCTTTTTTATTTTGAATCCATTCTGCAGCCAACAAAGCGCCACTAGCAAAACCTTTGCGATTGTGTGCTGTATGAATTAAGTCGATTTTGTCTATTGAAGATTGATAAGAAACAAGATGTGTTCCCGGAACATCATCAATGCGTTTAGAAATAACGTTGAGTGTTGATGGATCATTCGTTTCCATGTTTTCCCAATTCGATTTTCTTTTTACTCTTTTTAAAATATCCAACGCCGCATGCAAGGCTGTTCCACTTGGCGCATCTTTCTTTTCTGTATGATGAATTTCTTCCATCGAGATATCATATTCACTGTGGTCGTTCATGATTTTTGCCAAATATCTATTGATTTCAAAAAAGATATTGACGCCAATACTAAAATTCGGAGCAAACAAAAACGACTTATTGTTGTCTATCGCATATTGTTTTATTTCGTCTAATTTTTCTGTCCAACCTGTACTACCTACAACCACCGGAACATCGGCTTCAAAGCACCATTTTATATTTTTTACGGCAGTTTGTGGCGACGTAAATTCAATGGCAACATCTACCTTTTTCAATTCTTCTAAGCTGATAGATTTTCTATTATCGACATCAATTATTAAAGAAACATCGTACGCTTTTTTTCCTAAAATTTCATTTTTTTCGTTGGCAATTTCGTGGATGGCTTTTCCCATTTTTCCGTAGCCGATTAATGCAATTTTCATTTTTTTAATTTTATAAAACTTTTTTATTTAACGTTTAGTGTTATGCCAATGCCACAATAATAAGCATAATTCGTATATTGAATGCTGGGTTTTAATTTGAAACTTAAATTATCCGAAATGTCGAACGAATGCAAATGTGCATCAACAACACCATCAACAATAGACAAACCCCAAGCAAAAATTGTTGCAAAACTTGCTATATGAACATTGCGCCTATAGTTGTTTCTATAGGCTTCAATTTGCTCTAAACTGAGTTGGTCTATCGGCGAAGGATTGGAAACATTGTTATATGAATTGCGAAGGTAATTGTTGTAGGTTTTCAAATTTTTTCCATTTGCTACCACAAAATATAAAGTTGCACCCAAAACACCATAAACAATTGGTAGTTTCCAATATTTCTTCATATAAATTTGACCTAAGCCCGGAAAAGATGCGCCCCAAATGGCAGCTTTTTTTGGTGAATAATGTGTGGTATCCACTTTCTTCGTTTTCTTTTTATGTTTGTTTACGTCTGAAATAGCTGTATTTATTGTTGTTTCAGACGTGTCGATACGAAACCCGTTTTTAGCTTTTGCAAGGTTAAATATGGAATCTTGAAACGCTTCACGTGCATTGTAAGTAGAATCTTCCATGCTTACATGGGCATTTATAAAAGTAGAATACAACAACAAGAATACAAAAGCAAATGAAGCCGGATTGAAAAAAACAGGATAGAAACTCAAGGAATGTTTTTGGAAGTTCGTCGTACAATCCATCTTCAGTTTGCAAATTAGATTATTCTTTCTCCATGATATCAAGCAATCTATTCAAATCAGAAACAGAATAAAAAGGAATAACAATTTCACCTTTGTCTGTTGCTGATTTTTTTATTTTTACTTTGGTTTCAAAAATATCTATCAATTTATTTTGCACATTTTTATACGCAATTGGCAAGCTGATTTCTTTTTTCTCTTGCTTTTTATTTGGTGATGCCAACAAGCGCACCAATTCTTCAGTTTTGCGTACCGACAACCCTTTGTTGTTTACTTCTTTTAAAACATACAATTGCTTGTCCACTTGCGGAACAGAAATAATTGCTCTTGCATGTCCCATTGATAAAATTTTACCGCGCAAGGCTTTTTGAATTTCCGGTGGCAATTTCAACAAGCGTAAATAGTTGGTAACCGTCGAGCGATCTTTGCCTAATCTATCGCCTAAATTTTCGTGTGTTAAATTACATTCGTCAATCAAACGTTGATAAGTCAAAGCCACCTCAATCGCATTCAAATCTTCGCGTTGAATATTTTCAATCAACGCCATTTCTACTACTTCTTGGTCATTGGCGGTGCGCACATAAGCCGGAATTTCTTGCATACCTGCCATCTGCGAAGCACGTAAACGTCTTTCACCTGAGATTAATTGATATTTTTTATCGCCAATTTTACGAACGGTAATTGGTTGAATAACGCCATGAATTTTGATAGAAGATGCTAACTCTTCCAATGCTTGTTGGTTGAAGTCGGCGCGTGGTTGAAACGGGTTGACTTCTATCCATTCCAATTTTATTTTTGGAACAGTATTAATGATGGAATCATCATCGCTTGCGCTTATTTTCAATACTTCGCTTTCTTCATCTATGTCGGATAATAAAGCGCGGATGCCTTTGCCTAATGCTTCTTTTTTCTTACTCATCAATGCCATTTTTTCTCTTCTTTTATAAAATAATTTAATTTAGATTTTCATCAATGTCAGCTTCAATAAATTTATCTTCAGAAGCTATTTTTGTCAAACCGTTATTTTGCAAAATTTCTCTCGCTAAATTCAAATAGTTAACAGCACCTTTGCTTTCAGCATCGTACATAATAATTGGTTGACGTAAACTTTGTGCTTCGCCTAAACGTGTGTTTCTGTGAATAATCGTATTGAAAACGCTATTGGAAAAACGACGTTTTACTTCCGACACAACTTGATTAGAAAGGTTTAGTCGTTGGTCGTACATCGTTAATAAAATGCCTTCAATTTCCAAATCTTTATTCAATCTTGATTGAACAATTTTTATGGTGTTCAATAATTTTCCTAAACCTTCTAAAGCGAAATATTCGCATTGAACAGGCACTAAAACAGCATCGGAAGCAGTTAGTGCATTCACTGTTATCAATCCTAAAGAAGGCGAACAGTCGATGATAATGAAATCGAATTTCTTTTCAATTTCTTGCAGAATACCTTTTAATATTTTTTCTCTGTTAGGATGATTGATTAATTCAATTTCTGCGCCAACTAAATCTAAATGTGCCGGCAGCAAAAATAAATTAGGTGTGTCGGTTTCTAAGATAATGTCTTTCGCTTTTGCGCTATCTATTAAACATTCATACAAACTCACTTTTATATTTTTTGGGTCAAAGCCACAACCGCTTGTACTATTCGCTTGCGGGTCAGCATCTATCAACAACGTTTTTTGCTCTAAGATTGCCAAACTTGCTGCCAAGTTTATAGCTGATGTTGTTTTTCCTA
The DNA here is from genome assembly GCA_020436225.1 of Bacteroidota bacterium. GTDB lineage: Bacteria > Bacteroidota > Bacteroidia > Chitinophagales > JADIYW01 > JADJSS01. The sequence continues at coordinate 72,669 of JAGQYE010000016.1, forward strand.
CGCCACCTTTTTGATTGGCTATACTAATTACTCTTGCCATGATATATATACACTTTTATTCTCTTTTTAATTTATTTCTATGCTTTCGCCGATTGGAACTAGAATTAGTTCAATGCCTTTAGCTGCAAATTTTTCTTTGGCTTGTTGATGATCAATAACGATATATCCAAATGTATCGTAATGCACGCCGATAACTTTTTTGCATTGAACAAAATTGGCTGCTTCAATAGCATCATCAATATCCATTGTAAAATTATCGCCGATTGGCAACACTGCAAATTTCAAGTCTGCCCAACGTGGAATTAGTTGCATATCCAACGTTAATGCTGTGTCGCCACTGTAATAAAAATCGCCTTCGTAGGTATTGAACACAAAGCCCATAGGATTTGCACCATAAGTGCCATCAGGCAAACATGATGAGTGAATGGCTGATACACATTTTACTGTTCCGAAATCGGTTGACCATTTTCCGCCGGTATTCATTGGTCTGAATTTTTCTAATCCTTTTTTAGAAAAATATTCATACAATTCATAAGCACAAATAATTGTTGCCTGTGTGCGTTTAGCAATACTTTCCAAGTCAGCGATATGATCGTTATGCGCATGTGAAACAGCGATATAATCACATTCAATACTACCTACATCAACCTTGCCTTTCGCCAATTCATTTGGAGAAATAAATGGGTCAAACAAGATTTTTTTTCCATTTGTTTCTATCAAAAAGCAAGAATGTCCGTAATAAGTGATTTTCATTTTAGTTATTTTTAAATTGTAAATGGAAAATAACGTTCCACATCATCAAACATTATAGAAAATGTTCCACGCTTCAAAAATAATCTATTAAAACCAGCATTTTGAATGAATAGGAGAAAGTATTTACAAACAATTTTTGTGGATAATTTTTAACGTATTGTGAATGAAGTAGTTTTACTTTTATCTTCAAAAAAAATCCGATTATGTTAACACTATTTCATGCCACTGCTCGTCCGAACAGCAATTCTCGTAAGATTGCCAATATTTATCATAATTTATTGAACGAAAGGCAAATAGAGCACCAATTTTTTTCTTTAGAAGAAGTAAAAGACCCGATTTTTAATCACACCTTTCACGATGCTAAAACGTCGCAACAAGCCGACATAGAAGACAATATCTTGGCAAAAACAACCAAATATATTTTTATTGTGCCTGAATACAACGGCAGTTTTCCCGGAATGTTTAAAGCATTTATTGATGCATCTGATGTGAAGAAATGTTTTCATAATAAAAAAGCTTGCTTGGTTGGTGTGGCTGATGGTAGAGCCGGAAACTTACGTGGTATGGAGCATTTAACCAATATTTTAAATCATCTAAAAATGAATGTGCTGCATTTTAAAATTCCCATTTCGCAGGTCAGTCAACAATTAGATGCCAACGATAATTTAATCAATAAAGAAATCATTTCGTTGATACAAACGCAAATCGACTTGTTTCTTGAATTTTAATCAACATGATTTCCTTATTCAAATCGTCCATTTATTTTGTTTTAATACTGAATATTTTTGTTGCTTGTCAGCAAAAATCCAAGCATAAGCGCGATGTTTTTAGAATGAATATTTCGGCTGGTTTGACTTCTTTAGATCCGGCATTTTCTAAAGACCAAGCAACAATGTGGTGCGACAATCAAATTTATAATGGTTTAGTACAAATTGATGAGCAGTTGCGCGTACAACCATGCATTGCCAAACGCTGGGAAATAAGTAAAGATGGTTTAGATTATATTTTTCATTTGCGCGATGATGTTTATTTCCATGATGATGAAAAATTTTTGAATGGAAAGGGCAGGAAAGTAGTAGCACAAGATTTTGTGTATTCCTTTAATCGACTAATAGATACTACGGTTGCGTCCACCGGAGCGTGGTTGTTTAATGACAAAGTAGATAAATCAAATCCTTTTGAAGCAAAAGATGACAGTACGTTTATCATTCATCTTAAAGCACCATTTCAGCCGATGTTGGGCATGCTGACTTTGCAATATTGTTCGGTTGTGCCAAAAGAAGTAGCTGATTTTTATGGCAAAGATTTTCGTTCACATCCTGTCGGCACCGGTCCGTTTAAATTGGTGCGTTGGGAAGAAGGCAATGTGTTGGTGCTGACGAAAAATACCAACTATTTTGAACGAGATGCTAATGGCAACAAATTGCCTTATTTACAAGGCGCTCGCATTAGTTTTATTGCCGACAGAGGCGCCGAATTTTTGCAGTTTAAACAAGGAAAATTAGATTTTATAACCGGCTTAGATGTTTCGTTTAAAGACCAATTATTGACGATTGACGGCAACTTGAAACCGGAATGGAAAGATAAAATTTTGTTTGAGAAGATGCCATATTTGAATACGGAATACTTGGGTTTTTCGATGGCAAAACAACCATTTAGTGCTTTGAAAAATAAGAAAGTAAGACAAGCCATAAACTATGCGATCGACAAGCAAAAAATGCTGACCTATTTAAGAAACGGAATTGGCACTGCAGCAACAAGCGGTATGATTCCGAAAGGCTTTCCGAGTTTTGATACAAGTGCTGTTCGTGGTTATCGTTTTAATATAGAAAAAGCCAAGCAATTATTGATAGAAGCCGGTTATCCGAATGGAAAAGGTATTGGCACAATTAGAATTTATTCCAATCCAACGTATAGCGATTTAATAACAAATATTGCCAATGAGTTAGGTAACATTGGCATTACATGCAAGATTGAAAATGTGCCGGCATCGTTTTTGCGCCAAGCGATGCGCAAAGATGAAGCTGCTTTTTTTAGAGCTTCTTGGATTGGCGATTATCCGGATGGGGAAAATTATTTAGCCTTATTTTATAGCAAAAACGGTGCACCGCCGAATTATACTTTTTTCAAAAATGCACAATACGACAACTTGTATGAACAAGCCATGCGTACAACCAATGAAAAAGAAAAAATGAGTTTGTATCATGCAATGGAAAAAATCATTTTGGAAGAAGCGCCTGTTGTACCTTTATTTTATGACGAAGTGGTAAGATTTGTACATAAGAATGTCGTCAACTTCAATGCCAATGCCATGAACATGGTAGATTTGAAAGAAGTACAGTTTAAGTAGCGGTTTGATTGGTTGAATTAAATAGAATTTTAGATTTATTTCAAGAAATACTTGTGCACTTTGCGGTTTAATAAAAGTATTAAGTATAAAGATTTAAATAGTAAGATATTTTGTTGATATTCTAATTACTCACAACTAATATCTAATAACTCACTTTTTCCCTACCTTTGTATTCATAAATGGCAAAAAAGAAGAAAATAAATAAAGGCAAACAAGGTGTTGCTCATAATAGAGAAAAAAAAGATACTCAAAAAAATCATAAGACATTTTTAGTAGGCGAGGAGTTGATTGGTGTCATAGATATTGCGCGTAGCGGTGATGGTTTTGTAATGATAGACGGCAAGCAACGCGATTTTTATGTGCATCGTAAAAATATCAATCACGCATTTGATGGCGATACTGTAAAGCTAAAACGCTTGCACAATCCAAACAGAAGCAGGCCGGAAGGAATCGTTACAGAAATCGTTAAACGCAGTCGCACGCATTTTATCGGAGTAGTGGAACGGATCAATGAAACTTGTTTTGTAATTCCTGACAATTCAGGCATCAAAGCCGATTTTTATATTCCGGAACCACGCACCAAACAAGCCAAACATCGAGATAAAGTTGTAGTAGAAATGGTTGAGTGGCGCGAAAAAGACAAAAATCCGATTGGACACATCACCGAAATTTTGGGTAATGCCGGCAGCAACGATATTGAAATGAAATCTATTCTAATCGAAAATGGTTTCTTTACACAATTCCCAAAAAATGTTTTAGATGAAGCCGATGCATTAGAATTAAAAGTGTCAGATGAAGAAAAGAAAAAACGTAGAGATTTTACCAAAGTGCCAACATTTACTATCGATCCAACCGATGCAAAAGATTTTGACGATGCACTTTCTTTCCAAGCATTAGAAAATGGGTTGTTTGAAGTAGGCGTTCATATCGCCGATGTTTCTCATTATGTTGCCGAACATGCTGCAATGGAAAAAGAAGCATTTAAACGCGCCACTTCTGTTTATTTGGTGGATAGAGTTGCACCTATGTTTCCGGAACGCTTGTCGAATATTGTTTGCTCTCTTCGACCAAATGAAGATAAATGTTGCTATGCCGCAGTGTTTAAATTAGATGAACAAGCCAATATAAAAGATGTGTGGTTTGGTAGAACTGTTAT
>JAGQYE010000122.1 GCA_020436225.1 Bacteroidota bacterium
AATCATTGGAGCCGGGCCTGCAGGCATGCAAATGGCTTATTATCTAAAAAAAAATGCATTAGATTATATTGTGTTGGAAAGAAATGATATTGGACAATCGTTCTTCTCAAAATTCCCAATACATCGTCGATTAATTTCAATAAATAAGAAATATAATCTATTTCCTGAAGAAGAATTTAATTTAAGACACGATTGGAATTCCTTATTATCTGATGAACAGGATAAATTAAGTATGACAGATTATTGTGATGAATTATATCCTGAAGCTGATGTTTACGCCCAATATTTAGCAGACTATGCCACACACAACGCACTAAATATACGCTACAACTCAAATGTTACTAAAATTGGTAAAGATGAAAATGGGAATTTCGATATAAAATTAGGAACAGGAGAGAAATACAAAGCCAATATATTGCTATTGGCAACTGGTGCATTGCGCCAAAATATGCCTGAAGAAATCGAAGGAATTGAATTAACTATACCTTATGAAGATGTTGAACATAATAAAGAGAAATATAGAAATAAACGTATCGCCATTATCGGTGGTGGAAATTCTGCATTAGAAACAGCCAACTCACTCTCGGACACGACTATTTTTGTTCATTTATTCGTAAAAAGAAAAATACAATTATCACATGAAACACATTTCGTTGGGCACACAAGAGCCAAATACACTAATATCTTCGACATGTTTCATCTTAAATCTTTACATGGCGTTTTAAATCCAAGAATAAGAAAAATTACAAAACTACCGAATGGAAATTTGCAAACACAACATGAATATGATTATCCTGATTCAAAAATACCCGGGACTTTAAAATTAACTAGAGAGTACGACTATATAATAAATTGTAGTGGTTTTAAATACACACATCTATATGTATTTGACGAAGACATTCAACCGGAAATGGTTATGAATAATAAATTCTATGCGTTAACAGATACTTGGGAATCTGTCAATATAAAGAACCTATATTGTATCGGCACCTTAATGCAAGCTATAGATAGAAAATCTGCATCAGGATTTATACATGGATATCGATATAATGTTCGAACTTTATCTAAAATATTATTAGAAAAATACGAAAATACTCCTTATCCCTTTGAAAGTGTTTCTGTAAATCCATTTAAAGATTTTCTAAATAAATTATATACGCGTTTCAGTATTGGAGATGGTATATATCAATTATTTAGTTTCTTGGGTGATAAATTAGTTTATCATCCTGAATCTTCTTGCGTAGATTGGTATAAAGAAATGCCTGTAAATTATATTACAAAGAATTTAGACCAAAACTTACATACTTTTGTCCTTACTTTAGATTTTGGATTTCACCATTACCCAAATAAATCAAGTTTAGATTTTATGCGTCCATCAGACCCAAATGACACAGAAAAAGCAGCATTTTTACATCCAATTGTAAGGCATTACTATAAAGGTAAAATGGATGAATTTCATTTTGGCGACTCCTTATTAGGTAGATGGGATATGGTTCATGCAGACGGAGGTGCTATAGCATCTTACCATGCAGAATTCTATAATTGGATGTCCACTATTTTAGGATTAGAAGAAGTTGAATTAACAGAAATAGGCGAAAATCCTGATTATGAAATTTGGGGAAAAGGTCATCATAATTAGCAAATCCCATTTATGTTAGAATTATTTATCCAATTTGCAATTGCAGTTTGTGTAATTGTAATTAGTGCCCAATTATTAGGCGAACTTATGCCCTACCTTAAACAACCAAGAGTAGTGGGTGAAATGATTGCAGGTGTACTTCTTGGTCCTACTTTATTTGGAAAATTATTCCCAGAAACATATTCTACAATTTTCCCGAAAGATATCCTACCTATTTTATTTACAATTGGGAATTTAGGGCTCTCATTTTATATGTTTATTGTAGGAATGGAAATGGATATCAAGAAATTGAGTGCAAAAATCTTAAAATCATCCATATTTATGGCACTGAGTGCCATTATCTTTCCTTTTGTGGTTGCTATATTGGTTGTCCATTTATACAGCACTATTTTAGTTGGAGAAAATGTATTAGAGAATAAGTATCTGATTTTATTTTTTGGTACATCTATCGCTATAACTGCATTTCCAATGTTAGCAAGGATGTTGCAAGAAAAAAAATTGATAGAAACTAAAATGGGAGCTGTTATGTTAGTTTGCTCAGCATTACAAGATGTAGCTTCTTGGATAATGCTATCATTCGTTATGGCAATAGCTTCTGGAGATTCACTAAAAAAGGGC